>NZ_JAMOLN010000013.1 GCF_024448165.1 Streptomyces longispororuber | reverse complement strand
CGTCATGCCAGGGCGGGGGCCGTCCGGGGTGCGGAGGAGGCCAGGCGCAGGCCCACCTCGACCAGGATCCAGCCGAGGCGGGCGCGCAGGCCGTGCCGGTGGCGGGCGGCGCGGGCGCGGCGGTGGGTGTCGGCGTCCGTGTGCAGGTCGGCGGCCCGGACGCGGTGCAGGGCGAGGCTGGTCTCGGGGTGCATCGTGGGCCTCTCCATCGGTTCCATCGGCTCAGTCGGTTCCATCGGTTCCATCGGTGGAGACCGGCATGACGTGCGTGTGGATGCGGACCTGCTCGACGCCCGGGGTGTCCGCTGCGGGCGCCAACTCCTGGTAGCTCTCCAGGAGTCGGTGCATCTTGCCGACGAGTTCGCGGGCGAGCCCGGGCGTGAGGCTCAGCGTCCAGTCGCTCAGGTCCGACGACCGGAGCCACTCCTCGGGCCATTCGTCGCGGGTGCCGAGCCAGGTGGCCAGCTCACGGGTGTGCTGTCCGGCGGCCTCGTGCAGGAACAGGTCGGCGGCGCCCCGGACTTCGGGGTCGCGGTCCTTGAGCAGCGACTCGTCGAAGCGCACGCCTTGGTGGACGGCCTTCCACCACCGCTCGCGCGCCGTGCCGCGCCCGGGCGCGTCCTCGACGAAGCCGTGCGCGGCGAGCTGGCGCAGGTGATAGCTGGTGGCGCCGCTGGACTCGCCCAGTTTCGCGGCCAGTCGGGAGGCGGTGGCCGGTCCGTCACGGCGCAGCGCGTTCAGCAGCCGCATCCGCAAGGGGTGCGCGAGTCCGCGCAGCGAGCGGGCGTCGAGGCTGTGGATCTGCTGCTCCGTGGGCTCGTCCATGCATGCAAAGGTAGCGTTGCAAAGAAAGCGTTGCAACGCTTTCTTTGCATCTTGTCCGTCGACAGGGTGCGTCAGACCGCCGACGGAGACCGCCTGGTGCGGAACGTCCGTCGGTAGGCGGCGGGTGTGGTGCGCAGGGCCTCGTGGAAGCGGCGGCGGAGGTTGACCGCGGAGGAGAGGCCCACCCGGTGCGCGATGGTCTCCACCGGGAGGTCGGTCTCCTCCAGCAGGGCCCGGGTCGCGGCGATGCGGCGGTCCAGGAGCCAGCGGCCGGGACTGACGCCGAGCTGGTCGGTGAAGCGGCGGGTGAGGGTGCGGGCCGAGACCTGCGCCCGACTCGCCATGTCGGCGACGCTGGTCGGCTGGTCGAGGCGGTCCGTCAGCCAGTCGAGGAGCGGCGCCAGGCTTTCGGGGGCCGTTCCCGCGGCGGGCAGTTCGGCGTACTGGAGCTGGCAGCCCTCGCGGTGCGGTGGCATCACCAGCCGGCGGGCGACGCGCAGCGCGTGGGCGGCGCCCTGGTCGCGGCTGACCAGGTGCAGGCAGAGGTCGATGGCGGCGGCCGATCCGGCGCTGGTGGCGACGTCGCCGTGGTCGACGTAGAGGACCGCGGGGTCGACCTGGACCCGTGGGAAGCGGGCGGCCAGTTCGGCGGCGTCGGCCCAGTGGGTGGCGGCCCGGCGGCCGTCGAGGAGTCCGGCGGCGGCGAGGACGGCGGTGCCCGAGCAGAGGCCGACGACGCGGGCGCCGCGGCGGTGGGCGCGGCGGATCGCGTCGAGGACGGCGGGCGAGGGCCCGGCACCGGCGGGCTCCTGCCAGCCGGGGACGAGGACGGTGTCGGCGCGGTCGAGTGCGTCCAGGCCGTCGGATATCAGGATGTCGTAGCCGGCCAAGGTCCGGACGGGGCCCGGGTGTTCGGTGCAGGTCCCGAACGTGTAGCGGGCGGGGATCGCGGGGCCGTGGTCGCCGAAGACCTCGGTCGCGCAGGCCAGCGGGAAGGTCGACTGCGGGGGCCGCAGGAGGGCCACGACCCGGTGCGGGGCCGGGGAGCCGGGGCGCGGGCCGGGACGTGGACCGGGTGTCATGGCCGGAAAGTACCTCATCGTGTCGTTCGGGACACTGGGATCGCGGTATTGGTCCAGTCCAATATCTCTACGGTGACCACCTCGCAGACGCAAGCCCCCGCCACCGAGCCCCGACCAGCCGCCGCCCGGCCCCCGTTGTGGGACCGGCGCTTCACGCTCTACTTCGCCGCCCGCGCGGTCTCGCTGCTCGGCGACGCGATGATGCCGGTGGCCGCCGCGCTCGCGGTCGGCGCGCTGTACGGGGTGTCCGGGGTCGGTCTCGTGCTCGGCGTGTGGACCGGGACGTTCGTGCTGCTCGTCCTGTTCGGCGGGGTCTTCGCCGACCGGTTCGGGGCGCGCCGGATGATGGTCGGCGCCGACCTCGTACGCGTGCTCACCCAGGGCGTACTGGCCGTCGCGTTCTTCACCGGGAAGCCACCGTTCTGGCTGCTGGTGTCCATGGCGGCGGTGGCCGGCGCGGCCGTCGCGATGTTCCTGCCGGGGGTGAACGGCATGGTGCCGCTGGTGGCGCGCGAGCCGCAGCGGGCCAACGCCACGCTCAAGGTGGCCGACGCGCTCGCCCATCTGCTCGGCCCGGCCCTCGCGGGGCTGCTGATCGCGGTGACCAGCGCCGGCACGGTGTACGCGATCGACGCCGGGACCTTCCTCCTCAGCGCCCTGTGCCTGGCACTCGTCCGGCTCGCGCCCGGCGCCGCCGACTCCCCCGTACGCACCGGGAGTTCGCTGCGCCGCGAACTGCGCCAGGGATGGCGGGAGTTCCGGGCCCGCACCTGGATGTGGGCGGTGATCCTGATCTGGGTGGTCTACGGCGTGCTGGTCTTCGGGCCGCTGGTACCGCTCAGTTCGGCGCTGGTCGGCGAGCGGCTCGGCCCGAACGCCTACGGCCTGGCCGTGTCCTTCCTCGGCGTCGGCACGGTGCTCGGCGGGCTGCTGGCGCTGCGCGTGCGTCCGGCGCGGCCGCTGGCCGCCGGTGCGGTGGCGATGGCGCTGTACACCCTGCTGCCGGTGAGCGTGGCGGTGGGCTCCGGGCTGCCGGTACTGCTCGTGGGACACGTGCTCGGGGGCGGGGCGATGGCGTTCTGGTCGGTGATGTGGGCGACCAGCGTGCAGACCCACACGCCGCCCGAGGTGCTCAACCGGGTCTCCGCGTACGAGCTGGCGGGCTCGGTGTCCGGCATCGCCGTCGGTCAGATCCTGGCCGGACCCGCCACCGGACTCGCCTCCCCCGCACGGCTGTTGACGGTGTCGGCGGGGGTCTGTCTGGCCGGCTGCGTGGCGCTGTTCGCCGTCCCGGCGATCCGGACGCTGCGCCGGGCGGCGGTACCGGACGGGGAGTGAGGGCCACCGCGTACGGTGCCGCGGTCGGCAAGCGCCGGTCAGCAGGCGGAGGTCAGCGGGCGGAGGTCAGCGCGCGGCCTTCCCGGCGAAGCAGCGGAACAGGGCGCGCCCCGACCAGTTCCCGGCCGCGGTCTGCAGCAGCGCGACGACCAGCGTCAGCGCGATCGTCACGGCCGCAGAGGCGGGCAGCCCGGCGAGGCCCGCGGTGGTGCGCGCGGTCCCGCCGATCGTGTCGCCGGCCAGGGCCCGCACGACGAGCAGCGCAGCCCAGGACACCGGCCCGAACAGCACCAGCAGGGCCGTGGTGCGCAGTCGGCCCGTGCGGTGCCACGCGGTGACGGCGCCGGTGGCGAGGCCCGCGGCGAACGGCAGGAACCACAGGTCCGCCCAGGCGCCGAGCGCCACGGCCACGACACCCGCCGTGATCACTGCCGGAACGAGCAACTGCGGCCTGCCGACGGCCCGTTGGGCGGTGTCCGCGGTCTCCCCGGCGGTCCGGTCGGCAGTTCCCACGACGGTCTCGGTGGTCATGTCACTCTCCCGCTCGGAGGGTCCAGGTCGCCGTGGAGTCCGGCGCCCGCAGGGGCAGGTACTTCTTGTCCCGCCAGAACTCGACGAGGTTGTCGTACCAGGGGGAGGTCGGGGTGTCGCTCTGACCGCCCGGGTAGATCGCGACCGCGTCCGCCGTGCCCCGGCCGGTCCAGCGGACGACGAGGCGGATGCTCGGCCCGTAGCTCGAATTCAGTTCGCCACCCGCCGCGTTCACGGTCCAGGGGTCGCCGCCGGCGGAGTAGCGCTCGTAGCCGAGTCCCGGTGCCCCGGTGATCGAGGGGATCTCGCGGGTGTGCAGCTTGCCCCAGTCCCAGGCGGCGGGGCGGTCGCCCAGCTTGCCGGCGAGGTCGGTCACGGCCTTGCGGAAGGCGGTGCGCATGGTCTGGGTGGCGTCGCGGCGGGCGCCGTCCGGCGGGGTGAAGGCCGCGTTGTCCGGATCGTCGACGGTCCAGTGCTCGAGGACCTCGCGCAGCGGGATGGGCGAGCGGTCGAGGTCGAGGATCCACCGGTCCTTGCTCGCGGGGACCTTCTTCTCGTCCCACCACGGCTGGAACACCTCGTGGACGTAGGAGTCCAGGAACGTCCACCACACCGATGCGGCGGGCGAGTCGGTGTCCATCGAGTGGTTCCACCCGGTCAGCAGGTCACGGGCGGCGCGCTGCTGTCCGGTCAGCTTCGTGCCGTCGAGCGCCTTCAGCAGTTCCGGCACGAGCCGGACGGCCAGGTCGTCGGTGACGTCGTTCTGCAGCGTGGTGTAGTCCTCGGGCCGCAGGGCGCCCCGGTCCGTGTGGAACCGCTCGATCACCGACTGCCGGTAGCCGGGGTCGAAGTTCATGGACGTGCCGAGGAAGTACGGGTAGTCGGGGTCCGTCGGGCGCTGGTTGGTCGAGGCGACCAGGTGGCTCGGCGGGTCGTACTGCTGCGGCATCACCTCGTAGGGGATGGTGCCCACCACGTCCTCGTCGCCGGTGCCGGACAGCAGCAGCCACGGCTGGGAGCCCTTCGGCGTCTGCGGGACGTCGCCCGCGACGAACGAGCCGATGTGGCCCCGGTCGTCGGCGTACACGAAGTTCAGCGCGGGGGCCTTCCAGTCGCGCAGCGCGCCGCGGAAACCGGCGAAGTCGGAGGCGCGGTTGGCGGCGAGCAGCGCGTTGAGGTCGTTGTGCGCGAAGTTGCCCATCCAGTTGACGGAGACCCGCTGGCCGAGCACGGTCATCATCGGTCCGTGCACGGTGAGGTCCGTGGTCAGCTCCACGGCCGAGCCGCCGCGCACCGGGATGCTGTAGCGGACCTTCTTCATCGGCCGCCAGGCGCCGTTCCAGTAGTAGGAGTCGGGCCGTTCGGCGGAGAGCTTCTCGCGGTAGTAGAGCGTGCCCACGGTCTGGGCGTTCGTCAGGGACCAGGAGATGTGTTCGTTGCGGCCGACCAGCACACCGGGCACGCCCGGGATGGAGCCGCCGGCGACCTGGTAGCCGGGTGAGCGCAGCGATATCTGGAACCAGTACGAGGGGAGCGTGGTCGCCAGGTGCGGGTCGCCGGCGAGCATCGCGCCGCCGCCGGCCACCTCGGGGCCGTTCGCCGCCCAGGCGTTGCTGTTGAAGTCGAGCTGCCGCACGCTGTCGGGCAGCGCGACGTCCTCGTGCGAAGAGGTGCGGGCCGCCGCCTTCGAGGCACCGGCGGTCGACGTGCTCGACGGATCGGCCGCGTTGGAGCTGCGCACGGTCAGCGGCTCCGGCGGCAGGTCCTTGTAGGGGCCCGAGTCGTAGGGGTGCTGCTTGGTGGGTGCCTGGACCGGGAACCACTCCTCGGTCAGCTTCGGTCCGAGGGAGCGGCGCAGCAGTTCGTAGTCGACGGGGATCGTGTTGAAGTTCATCTGCTGGGTGAGGACGCCCTGCACGACCAGGGTGTCGATGGGCGTCCACTTCTGCGGGCGCACGCCGGTCAGCCCGTAGATCGTCGGCCACTCGCCGGTCTTCTCCAGCCTGCTCAGCCAGGAGTTGACGCCCGCGGCGTACGCGGTGAGCGCCTGACCCGCGGCGCTGTCGCGCGGGGTGGCGGCCCAGCGGGCGCGGGCGGTGCGCAGCAGTCCGAGGTTCAGCTCGAACTTGTCGCTCTTCAGCCCGGCCGCCCCGACCAGTTCGGAGAGCCGGCCCTGCCCCATCCTGCGCTGCAGGTCGAGCTGGGTGAAGCGCAGCCGGGCGGTGACGTATCCCTGGGCGATGAAGAGGTCGTGGTCGGTCTCGGCGTCGACGGAGGCGTATCCCTCGGCGGTGAAGGAGACCCGTACCGGCTTGTCCAGTGCGGGGAGCGTCAGGGTCTCGGACCGGACGGCGTTCTGCGCCGACGCCGAGGCCCACACTCCCCCGCCCGGCACCAGTGCCTTGCCGAGCGCGGGCACCGGCCCGTAGCCGGCCCCGAGCACCAGGAGCACCGCGAGGGCCACGGCGGTCGAGCCGACCAGGTGGATCGCGCGACTGACCTTGCTTGCCATCGTGTCCTCGTCTTCGCCGGGGATGCTCCACCGGAAGCCTCGCAGCGTCCGGCCGCACCCATAAGTCAGGAGGATTCCCTACGTCCCGTGCGGCCCGCCGGGCCGCACGGGACGGGTGGATCAGGGCCGGGCCTCGCCGTCCGTCTCCCGGGCGAGCAGCGCGGTGACCTCGTCGTCGGAGAGCCCGGACAGCCAGCCGAGGACGTCGTCCACCTCGTTGCTGCCCGTCTCGTCGAGCTGCCTGCTCTGCACCAGCGCGGCCAGCCGCTCGACGGTCAGTGAGCCGCCGAGCAGTTCACCGGCGGACAGGTTGACGCCGAAGGTGTCCCGCACCCGCATCGCGACGCGGGTGGCCATCAGGGAGTGGCCGCCGAGCCGGAAGAAGTCGGCCGTGACCGACGGCACGGGGACGCCCAGCACCTCGCTCCAGATGGCGGCCATGGTGCTCTCCACCGGGTTGCGGGGCGCGGTCACCTCCTGCCCGGTGTCCGCGAGCGGGGCCGGGTCCGGCAGCGCGGCGCGGTCGAGCTTGCCGTGCGGGCCGACCGGGAACTCCGCCAGTACGGTCACCGCGTCCGGCACCAGGCCCGAGGGCATGGACTGTTCGAGGTGGTCGCGCAGCGCGCCGGCGGTGGGGGTCTCCGTGCCGGCGGGCACGACCCACGCCAGCAGCCGCGGCCGGCCCGTGACGTCGGGCCGGGCCTCGACGACCGAGGCGCGCACCAGCGGATGCCGGTTCAGGACCGCCTCGATCTCGCCGGGTTCGATGCGCTGGCCGCGGATCTTGAGCTGCCGGTCGAGGCGGCCCAGGTACTCGAACGTGCCGTCGGGGCGCATCCGCGCGCGGTCGCCGGTCCGGTACAGGCGGGCTCCGGGGCGGTACGGGTCGGGCACGAAGCGTTCGGCGGTCAGGCCGGGGCGGCCGAGGTAGCCGCGGGCCGGGGCGATCCCGCCGATGTGGAGTTCGCCCGGGGCCATGGGCGGGGCGATCCCGCCGGACGAGTCCAGGACGTAGAGGCGAGTGCCCGAGATGGCGCGGCCGATGGGGACGCGGAACGGGCGGGGCCCGGTGGGCGCGACCTGCTGGGCGGTGACGTCGATCGCCGCCTCGGTCGGCCCGTACAGGTTGTGCAGCGCGACGCCCGGCAGTACGTCGGCGCAGCGCTCGGCGAGCGCCGGGGCGAGTTCCTCGCCGCTGCACACGATCCGGCGCAGCGTGCGCGCGGTGTGCGCGGCGTCGGGCTCCTCCAGGAAGATCTGCAGCATCGACGGGACGAAGTGGCAGCTGGTGACGGCGTGCCGGGTGATGAGACCGGCCAGGTAGTGCGGGTCGCGGTGGCCGTCGGGCCGGGCGAGGACCAGGGTGGCGCCGGCGACGAGCGCGCCGAGCAGTTCGGTGCCCGCCACGTCGAAGCTGACCGGGGTCTTGTGCAGCACCACTTCACCGGCCTGCACGCCGCAGGCGCGCCGGAACCACACGAGCCGGTTGACCAGGGCCTCGTGGGTCGTCAGCACGGCCTTGGGTTCGCCGGTCGAGCCCGAGGTGAACAGCACGTTGGCGAGGTGTCCCGGCAGCACGGCGGGGAGTTCGGCCGGGTCGGCGCCCTCGTCCGGGCCGACCAGCACGGTGCCGTCGGACGGGGTGAATCCGGGTGCGGAGCCGATGAGCACACGGGCGCCGGAGCCGCGCAGCTGGCGCTCCAGGCGGGCCGCGGGGTGCGCCGTGTCCAGCGGCAGATAGGCGCCGCCGGCCACCAGGACCGCGTACACGGCGACGATCAACTCGGGCGAGCGGGGCAGACAGACGGCGACCGGTTCGTCGCGCTCCACGCCGAGTTCGTGCAGCCGGGCCGCCAGCGCGCGGACCCGCTGCCACAGGTCGCCGTAGCTCAGCGTTCCTTCGTCCCAGACGACGGCCGGCCGCTCGGGGGCGGACGCGGCGATGCGCGCGACGATCTCGTGGACCAGGCCCTCGTCAGGTTCCGCGGGGCCGCCGTCCGCGACGGTCCGCGCGATCCGCTCCGCCTCGGCGGGCGGCAGCACCGGCAGTCCGGCGACAGGGGTGCCGGGTGCGGTGAGCGCCGCGTCGAGCAGGGCGGGCAGCCCGGCCAGCAGCGCGGCGACGGTCTGCTCGTCGAACAGGTCGGCCGCGTAGACGGCATGGCCGCTCAGCGAGCCGTCGGCCTCCGGGACGAGGTGCACGGACAGCTCGAACTGGGCGCCGGGCGTGGGCAGTTCGAAGGGTTCGGCGCGCACGCCGCGGGCCTCCCAGGGGACGACCGGCAGGTTCTGCAGGGCGAGCAGGGCGCGCACCAGCGGGGCCCGGCCGTCGGCGGGCCGCTCGGTGACGGCGCGGACGATCTCGTCGTACGGGGGCCGGTCATCGCCGAAGGCCGCCAGGCACTGGGCCCGCACCTCGTCGACGACCGTGCCGAAGTCGGCCGTGCCGGTGCGCACGCGCAGCGGCAGCGTGTCGACGAGCATGCCGATGGCGGTCTCGGTGCCCGGCCGGTCGCGGCCCGCGGCCACGGTGCCGATCACCACGTCGTCCTGGCCGCTCCACCGGCCGAGCAGCACGCCGAAGGCGGCCATCAGGACCATGAAGGGGGTGGCTCCGCGGTCCGCCGCGGCCGTCCGCACCCGGTCGGCGAGAGCGGCCGGGATCCGGACGGGCAGGGACGCGCCGTGCCAGGTCGGGGCGGCCGGTACGGGGCGGTCGGTGGGCAGCTCCAACGCCTGGGCGCCGGCGAGCCGTTCGCGCCAGGCGTCGAGGCTCTCCTCGGTCCACGGCGCCCGGGCGGGGACCGCCGTCGGTTCGGACTCGACGATCCCGCCGTTGCGGTAGGCGTCGCCGAGCCGGCGCAGCAGCAGGCCGAGCGACCAGCCGTCGAGCACGGCGTGGTGGGCGGCGACTCCGAGCACCCAGTCCCGCGGGCCTCGGTGGAGCAGGAGCAGCCGGACGAGCGGGCCCGAGGCGAGGTCGAAGGGTTCGGCGGCCAGCGCGCGCAGTTCCGCGGCGACACGGTCCTCGACGGCCTCGCCGGCCGTGCTCAGGTCGCGGTACGGCAGCCGGAACAGGTCGGCGGTGGGCCGGGCGGCGGTGGTCAGGGTTCCGTCCGGTGCGGTGCGGAACACCGAGCGCAGGAGCGGGACTTCGTCGAAGAGCCCGGTGAGGCAGCGCTCCAGGAGGTCCCGGTCGAGCGGGCCGTGCAGCCGCAGTCCGCCGGCCACGTGGTAGGCGTCGCCCGCGCCCATCTGGTCGAGCAGCCACATGCGTTCCTGGTCGGGGGTGACGGCCGCCGAGTCCGGGTCCGCGGTCTCGGCCGTCTCCCGTACCGGTTCGCCCGGTTGGAACGCGGCGAGGTCCCGCAGGGTGAGGCCGTCCAGGAAGCGCGGCAGCGGGACGCTCACGCCGCGCGTCTCCAGGAGCGCCGACCTGAGCCGGACGGCGCGCAGCGAGTCGAGGCGCTGGCGGACCAGCGGGGTGTCCACGACGAGGGCCGACGGGTCGGTCTCCAGCGCGTCCGCGACGAGTTCGGCCAGTTCCACGGGGACGATGCCCGCCCAGTCGGGCTGCCGCGTCTCCTCGGCGGGCTGCTCCGCGCCCACCGGCTGGAACACTCCCGCGAGCAGGCGCGTGCGGCACTCCGCGCGCCTGACCTTGCCGCTGCTGGTGCGCGGGATCTTGCCGGTGCGGACGAGGACGACGTCGGCGAGCGCGAGCCCGTGCTCGGCCGTCACGGCCTCGCGCACGGCCGCGGCGACGGCGGGGCCGTCCTCCTCGCGGAAGCCGCGGACCACCTCGTGCACGAGCACGACCTGCTCGGTCGTCCCGTCGTCGACGGCCAGCGCGGCGCCCCGGCCCGGGTGCAGGAGCGGGTGGGCCCGCTCGGCGGTCAGCTCGATGTCCGGCGGGTAGAGGTTGCGTCCGCGCACGACGATCAGGTCCTTGATGCGGCCGTTCACGTACAGCTCGTCGCCGTGCCGGAAGCCCAGGTCACCGGTGCGCAGGAAGGTCCGGTCCGGGTAGCCGCGGGCCGCGCCCGCGAAGGTCTCGGCCGTCTGCTCGGGCCGGTTCCAGTAGCCGGCGGCGACGGTCGGGCCGCTGACCCAGATCTCGCCTACGCCGCCCTCGGGCTGCGGTTCGCCGGTGGCGGGGTCGACGATCAGCACGAGGTCCTGGTGGTGGGCCCAGCCGCAGGCGGTCAGTTCGACGGCGGGCTCGTCGGGTGCGGCCACGACGGCCCGGCCCTGGTCCATGTCCGCGCGGCGCAGGCGCAGCACGGTGGGTTCGGCCGTCGGGTCGGCCCGGCCGGTGACGAACAGGGTGGCCTCGGCGAGGCCGTAGCACGGGTAGAACGCGGAGCGCCGGAAGCCGTTGTCGCGGAAGGCGTCGGCGAAGGCGTCGAGGGTGGCCCGGCGGACCGGTTCCGCGCCGGTCAGCGCGTGCCGCAGCGCCGACAGGTCGAGGTCGTCGCGGTCCCCGGGCACGGCGCGGCGCAGCACCTCGGCGTAGGCGAAGTCGGGGGCGGCGGTGACGGTGGCGCGGGTGCGGCTGAGCGCACGCAGCCAGCGCATCGGCTGGTGCAGGAACGTCATCGGCGAGAGCAGCGTGCAGGGGAAGCCCGCGTGCACCGGCTGCAGGATGCCGCCGATCAGACCCATGTCGTGGTACGGCGGCAGCCAGCTGACGGCGCGGTCGCTCTCGTCGAGGCCGACGGCCTGCCCGATCGTCGCCGAGTTGTGCACGAGGTTGGCGTGGCTGAGCATGACGCCCTTGGGCGTGCCGGTGGAGCCCGACGTGTACTGGAGGAACGCCAGGTCGTCCGGGGACGCCTGCGGGTCCTGCCAGTCCTCCGGCGCGTTGGTCGCGTCGTCGGTGGTCACCCATTCCAGGGGGACGGAGAGGTCGAGCCGGTCGCGGCGGGCCTCGATGAGGGCGAGCGTGCCGGTGTCGATCAGGGCGAGCTCCGCGGCGCAGTCTGCGGCGATGGCCCGGACCCGTTCGAGGCCGTTCGCGCCGAGCGGCGGGTAGACGGGGACGGCGACCGCCCCCGCGTACAGGCAGCCGAAGAACGCGGTCACGTAGTCGGGGCCCGGCTGGTGCAGCAGCATGATCCGGTCGCCGCGGCCGGCGCGCTGCTGGATGAGCGCGGCCACCGTCCGTGCGCCGCGGTCGAGTTCGGCGTAGGTGTAGGCGCGGATCTCGGTCTCGGAGAGCTCGAACTCCAGGGCCAGGCGGTGGGGAGTGCTCGCAGCCCGCCCGCGGAGCGTCTCGACGAAGGTCTGGTACACGTGGACTCCTCGAACGGCGGTCGGTCAGCGGTAGCGGAGCAGGAGGTCGTGGAAGCGGTCGGCGCCGAAGCGCACGGCCTCGACGGGCACCCGCTCGTCGGCGGCGTGCATCGCGTCCTGGTAGCGGCTGCCGGCCGGGAGCAGCATCGGCACCCAGCCGTAGCAGGCGATGCCGAGGCCGGCGAAGAGCCGGGCGTCGGTGGACGCCGGGGTGATCATCGGCAGGACCGTCGCGTCGGGATCGGCGTCGCGCATCACGGAGGCGATCGAGTCGAAGAAGCCGCCGAAGACCGGCGGGGGCATCGCGTCGCCCTCAAGCAGGAGTTCGAGGTCGCCGTCGGGGCCGATCAGTTCGCGCAGTTCCGTCCGGAAGTCGTCGACCGTCCAGTCGCCGGGCAGGATGCGTCCGTCGAGGTCCACGGAGAACTCGCTCGGCAGCATGTTGATCTTCTCGGGCGTGCGGACGATGGTCGCGTTGACCGTGTGGCGCAGCACGGAGTCCAGATAGACGGCGTCGGCCTCGGGCAGCAGGTCGTAGGGGATCTCCGCCTTGCCGTCGGGGTCGCGCAGATCGCGCAGCCGGCCGGCCAGTGGTTCGTCGGCGGCCGCGGCGAGGGCGTCGAGCATGCGGTCCAGGGCGGGGGTCACGTGGGTCGGCAGGCGGCCGTCCTCCAGGCGGGAGAGGAGCCGGCCGAGCTTGCCCATCGACGTGCCCGACCAGCCCTGCCGCGAGGCGTGACCGCCGCGCCCGCGCACCGTCAGGCGCGTCCAGCAGGCGCGCTTCTCGGCGACGACGATGGGGTGCACCCGGCCGGGCAGGCAGCTCAGGACGGCCCCGCCGTCCTCCCCCACGCCGTAGGCGATGCCGTCGAACAGTTCGGGGTGCTGTCTGACCAGGTAGCCGGCGCCGACCTTGCTGCCGGCCTCCTCGTCGGGCGAGAGGGCGAGCAGGACGTCGCCGGCCGGCGCGGCGCCCTCGGCCCGCAGCCGGGTCAGCGCGGTGACCATCATCGCCAGGCTGCCCAGCATGTCGATGGCGCCGCGGCCCCAGACGTGGCCGTCGATGATGTTGCCCTCGAAGGGCGGGTGCGTCCAGTGCTGGCCGTCGGTGGGCACCACGTCGGCGTGCGCGTGCAGCAGCAGCGGCGGGGCGTGGCCCGCGCCGCGGACGCGGGCGACCAGGTTCGGACGGTCGGGGTCGGAGCCCAGCAGCCGCACGTCCGCGCCGGCCGTCTCCATGAGGGCGGCGACGTGGCGGACGCAGGCGTTCTCGTTCCCGGGCGGGTTGACGCCGCGGAACCTGATCAGCTGCTGGAGCAGGGGTACCGGGTCGCTCGCGTCGCGCGGGTCGGTCATCGGGGGCTCTCCTTGTCCGGGCGGGGAGTTCGGGACGGGCCGCGGGTCACCGGCGTTCCGCCGCCAGGACAGGACCTGCCTGTCCGGCGCCGACGATCCGGGTGCCGCCCCGGCCGTCCAGCGCGTCGGCGACGGTCGCGGCGAAGCGTCCGTCGGCGATCCGTACGTCCTCGACCCCGGCCTCCAACGCCTCGCGGGCGGCGGTGAGTTTGACGGTCATGCCGCCGCCGACCGCGGGGTCACGGCCGTCGTGCACCTGGTACTCGGCGCGCACCGACGCGGGGTCGGAGCTGTCGGCGAGGACGCCCGGCGCGCCGGTGAGCAGCACGAGCCGGGCGGCGCCCAGGGCCGCGGCGACGGTGGCCGCGACCCGGTCGGCGTTGACGTTGACGGGCAGGCCGTCCTCGGCGAGCGCCGGCGGTGAGAGCACGGGGACCGTGCCCTCGGCCAGCAGGGTCCGCAGCAGCGGAGTCGCCACCGAGGTGAGCCGGCCGCTGCGGTCGTCGCGGACCACCACGGTCCGGCCGTCCACGACGGCGCGCAGCGCCTTCTTGCGCCGGGCCCGCAGCAGTCCCGCGTCGAGCCCGGTGAGGCCGACGGCGGGCACGGCGAGCCGGGCGAGTTCCAGCAGCAGCGCCGGCTTGGCCTTGCCGGCGAGTGCCAGGGTGACCACTTCGAGCGTGGCCGGGTCGGTCCGCCGGCTGACGGTGCCGTCCGGCGACACCAGTTCGGCCAGCGGCACACCGAGCCGGCCGGCCAGTTCGGTGACCATGGCGGAGCCACCGTGCACCAGGACGACCGGCCTGCCCTCGCGCACCAGTCGGGCCACCCCCGCGCACACCGCCTCGGCCTGCACCTCTGCGGTGCCGCCGCACTTCACCACGGTCAGTCCCGTGCCCACGCGCGTCTCCTTCCTGAGTGGATGTGCCTGAGTGGTTGTGCCTGAGTGGATGTGCCGGCCGACCCTTCCGGGCAGCGCTCTACACCGGGTGCAGGCCGGGGAATTCGAGGCCGAGGCGCTCCGGCCAGCCCATGCGCACGTTCATGCACTGGACCGCGCCGCCCGCACCGCCCTTGACGAGGTTGTCCAGCGCCGCGACGGCCACCACGGTGGACGTCTCCGGGTCGGCGGCGAACCCGACGTCGCAGTAGTTGGTGCCGGAGAGGATCTTGGGCTCCGGCAGCCGGTAGAGACCGCGGCGCTGGGCGATGATCCGGACGAACGGCTCGTCCTGGTACTGGCCGCGGTACAGCCGCCGTACCTCCTTGTCGTCCAGGGGTTCGCGCACCGGCACCCGGCAGACCACCTGGGCGCCGCGCACGGCTTCCACGCCGGTCGCGCTCATCCGCGCCCTGACCCCGGTCGCCTGCGCGATCTCGGCCTCGTGGCGGTGGCCCGTGGGGGCGAACAGCCGCATGGTGCCGCTGCGTTCGGCGTGCAGGTTCATCTGCTCGGCGCGCACTCCCGAGCCGCTGGAGCCGATCCGGCCGTCCACCGTCACGGGCCCGGCGACCACGCCCGCCTCGGCGAGCGGGCGCAGCGCCAGGATCGACGCGATGGCCATGCAGCCGGGCATGCTGATGGTGTCGGCCACGGCCAGCTCGGCCCGGTGGATCTCCGGCACGCCGGGGACGAACGAGTCGAGCAGTTCGGGGGCGGTGTGCTCGGTTCCGTAGTAGCGCCGGTAGGCCCTCGGGTCCCGGAGCCGGAAGTCGGCGCCGAGGTCGATCAGGCACTTGGCCCGGTCGCGCAGCCGGGGCACGAGCTCCAGGCCGGCGGTCTGGGAGACCGCCACGAACACCACGTCGTGGTCGCCCAGTTCGTCGGGGGCGGTGAAGGTCAGGTCGGTGCGGCCGCGCAGGTTCGGGTGGACCCGGTCCACCCTGCTGCCCGCGAGGCGGGCGGACACCGCGGCGCCCACCCGGACCTCACGGTGATCGAGCAGCAGCCGCAGCAGTTCACCGCCGATGTAGCCGGAGGCTCCGACCACCGCGACATCGATCACGGCTACTCTCCCCAGTCCTCGTCGGCCTCGGGAGCCAGCGCGAGGAGCAGCGGCGCCACTCCGACGACCTCGAGTTCGGCCGCGCACTCCGGGCACTCGACGATCTCGCCGGCCCGGACCTCGCTCTCCACCCCTACCTGGCCCTCACACTCCGGGCAGGCTTGTACGGTCTTCTCCGCGATCGGCATAAGGAACTCTCCTCCTGGCCTCCTGGTCGGACACCTGTGTGCGTCAGCTTCCTTGCCGTGGCGCGGGGTCCAGTAGTCAGGTAGATCCCGGACTTGTGGGGCGGACGACGGCGGGCCAATACTTTGGGCCCCGTCCGTACGACGCGATCCAGGAGTGGCATGACAAGCAGGTTCACGGAGTTGACGGTCGACTGTCGCGACCCGGAGCGGCTCGCCGCCTTCTGGTGCGAGGTGCTGGGCTTCACGGTGATCGAGCGGTCCGAGGGCAAGGTCGAGATCGCCTCCTGGGAGCCGACCGTCGAGGCGATCCAGGCCGGTCAGATGCCGCCCACCATGCTCTTCGTCCAGGTGCCCGAGGGCAGGACCGTGCGGAAGAACCCGCTGCACCTCGACGTCAGTCCGATCGACTGCAGCTCGGCGGACGAGGTGAGCAGGCTGCTCGCCCTCGGGGCCACCAAGGCCGACATCGGCCAGGGCCCCGACGTGAACTGGGAGGTCATGGAGGACCCCGAGGGCAATATTTTCTGTGTGGTGCGCAGTCTGGCCCCGAAGGACTAGGGGCGTGTTTCGAGAGTCCCGCCTGCCGCCCTTCGGGCGGACGACGGGACTCTCGAAACACGCCCTAGACGGCCCGTGCGAGGAGGTCGAGGGCCCGGTCCAGGTCGGTCAGCAGCACCGCGGCCCTGTCCTCGACCTCCCCTGCCGCCGCCGCGGTGTCGGCCCGGGCGTTGGCGACGATGATCCGCACCGCGCTCCAGTGATGGGCCACCCGCTCCACCAGTCGCGCCGCCTCGGTCAGTTCGGGCCGGGCGAAGGCGTCGCCCGCGGCGGCCAGCCAGTCCGCGTGCACCCCGGTCTCGGCGAGCACCGTGCCGGCCACGACGAAGGTCTCGTCCACCACCTCCGGGTCGTCGCCCCTGCGCATCCGCGCCGCGGCGGCGTCCAGGAAGCGGGCCGTCCCGCGCCGCCCGCCGAACAGTCCCGCGCCGTCGTCGGCGTATCCGTCCCACAGGGTGCGATCGCCCTCCAGCGCGGCCACGTTGGCGGTGATCACCGTGCGGACGTGGTCGAGGTCCCAGGCCGGCAGGTCGGGGCCGACCGTGATCTCCAGCCAGCGCCCGTCGATCGGATTGCGGGTGAAGAACAGGTCGCGGTCGTGGTCCTCGGGGTTGGCCGAGAAGCGGGCGGCGGCGAACTCGTCGCGGGTGATGGCCCCTTGGAAGCGCGGCGGCACCGGATCGGCCAGCAGCACCTCGTCCCGTTCGTCGTCGAACCCGTACACGGTCAGCAGGTGGTTGGTGTGGACGTCCCGGTACGCCGGACGGAACGGCAGGTGGAAGTTGTCGACGGCGGCGGCGACCGCGCGTCCGTCACCCACCGCGTCACGGATCTGGGTCCAGGCCGTCTCCGGGTCCGGCGGGCGGTGCCAGCGTGAACTCACCGGATGGTGCGGGGCCATCGCCCCGAGCAGGGACCCGGCGCCGAAGGGGACGTAGTACTCCTCGCGCCGCAGGTCGCCCGAGCGGTAGCCGAACCCCCAGGCCGCGCCGAGCACCTGGAGCGGGTCGGCGCCGTGGGCGCGGAGCAGTACGCCCATCGTGGCGTGCAGGCAGTGTCCGAGGTCGTGGCGCCACGGCCGGACGTCCTGAAGTTCGACTCTCATGCCGCCGCCTCCACCAGGGTCAGTGCGAACAGATGCATCGCGGGGTTGTGCGGCAGGACGATCGCGCGCAGCCCGTCGGACACCGCGACCGGTATCCGCTGGTGCCAGATCGACGGGCTCATCGTGAGCTGCTCGTGCCGCGGGTAGAGCATCGAACCGGTACGGAAGGCGAGCCGCTCACCGAACCGGGGCCCGGTCTGCGGCCAGAAGTCCGACAGCCGCAGCCACTGCCGGCGGGCGCTGCCGTCGGCGTACTCCAGCAGCACGTCGTCCTCGGTGCGGCGCTCGGCGGCCCCGAGGACGTGGATCCAGTCGGCCCGCCCGGCGGGCAGCGGGATCCGCTGGCCGCGGCAGCGCAGGTGGTCCGGCCGCACGCCGTCGGCCGGAGGGAAGCGGAACGGCACCCGGTCGAGTTCGGTGAGCGTGCCGCAGGGCAGCGCCTCGGCCGGAAAGGCATTGCCCCAGATGTTGAACGCGCCAAGACCGGAGCGGCTGTTCGGTTCGACGCCGACGCTGTCGAGGAAGTCCTCGATCGCGACCGGGTGAGCCGCTCCGACCGCAGAACGGACGAGAGTGGGACTGACGTGGTTGACCACAGATATCTCCTTGGATCACAGGACGCGATACGGGCGGTGGAGACGCGCGAGCGCGGTCCGGCCCTCGCGGAGCGGACCGCCGCGCTGGCCCGGGCCGCGTTCTCCACGGGCGACCGGTATCCCGGTCTGCCGCCCGCCGACGGCTCCGCCGAGACGGCCGGTGAGGTGCGGGCCGAGCTGGCGCGCGGGACACGGCTGTGGACGGCGCTGGACGAGCACGGCGACGCCGTCGGCTGCGTGCGCGCGGTCCCCGGCCCGGACGGGACGTGGGCGGTGCGCCGGCTCGCGGTCGTGCCCCGGGCCCGGGGCCGGTCGGTGGGACGGCTGCTGATGCGCGCGCTGGAGGACGGTGCCCGCGCCGACGGCGCGGCACGCGTGGTCCTCGACGCCGTGGTCGAGCGCGGCAACCCGCCGTTCTACTGCCGGCTCGGCTACCGCACGACGTCCCACTTCCCCGGCCCGGACAAGCCGCTCTCCGAGGTCCACATGGAGAAGGACCTCGCCGCACCGGACGAGGAGCTGCCCTATCCGTGGGGCGGCGAACCCGTCCCGTTGTGGGACGGGCCGATGCGGGTCTGGTTCAGCGGGCCGCACGGCACCGTGGCGCTGCCCGCCGCACCCGGCCCCGCGCCCGGGGCCGAGATCGCGGTGCTGGCCGAGCGCGCGGCCCGGCGGGTGGGCGGCCGGGCACGGTTCCGCGGCGCCGACGGGCTCACCCGGCCCGGTGACGTGCTGGCCGATCCCCGGCCCGCCGAGGCGGTGCCCGCGTTCGTGCTGCCGCGCGGCGCGGACCGGGGCGTGCTCGCCCTGTGGCGGGCCGGCGGCTGAGTCCATCAGACCGCCGCTCCGGTCAGCAGCCGGGCCTCGGCGGCGATGCGCTCCGGGGTGACGCCCGCGTGCCGAAGCAGGTCGAGCTCACCGCCGACCCGGTCGCTGAAGCGGTCGGGCACCCCGATCCGGCGCACCGGGCAGCCGCCGCGGGCCGCCACGACCTCGCAGACGGCGCCGCCGAGGCCGCCGGTCACCAGGTGGTCCTCGACGGTGACGATGCCTCCGGTCTCGGCCGCCGCCCGCAGCACCGCCTCCTCGTCCAGCGGCTTGATGGTGTGCATGTTGAGGACGCGGGCCCCGATGCCCTCGGCGGCCAGCGTCTCGGCGGCGCGCCGCGCCATCAGCACCGGATGCGGTCCGGTCGCGATCAGCGTGACGTCGTCGCCGTCGGCGAGCGTCAGGGCGCGGCCGATCCGGAAGTCGACGGGGCCCCGGTGGACGAGGGGCGTCTCGCTGCGGCCCAGCCGCAGGAAGACCGGGCCGGGATGGTCGGCGGCGGCGATCAGCGCCGCCTCCGCCTCCACCGCGTCGGCGGGCACCAGCACGGTGAGGTTGGGCAGCAGCCGCAGGATCCCGATGTCGTCCACCGCGTGGTGGGTGGGCCCGTAGTGTCCCGCGGACAGTCCGCCGTGGGTGGCGATGATGCGCACCGGCAGGTCGTTGCCCGCCACGTCCACCTTGATCTGCTCGCAGGCGCGGGCCGCGGCGAAGCCGCTCAGGGTGTGCGCGAACGGGACGAGGCCGGACGCGGCCATGCCCGCGGCCATGCCGATCAGGTTGGCCTCGGCGATGCCCACGTTGACGTACTGCTCGGGCAGGTCGGCGAAGAGGGTCTCCAGTCCGCCGACGTCGGAGTCCACGCACATGATCCGCGGGTCCCGCCGGGCGAGTTCGGCCAGGGTGCGCCGGCAGATCTCCCGGCTCGGTCCCGCGTACCGCTCCTCCCAGCTGGGCTCCGGCGCGGCGGGCGCCTCCTGCGCGATCGTCAGCTCGGTCACTGTTGTCGCTCCCTGCGGTTGCGGAGTCCCGCCAACGCGCGCACGTGGAGCTTCGGCGTCAGCTTGACGAAGTGGCTCTTCTTGCGGTCCTCGAGCATCGGGACGCCGCGGCCCTTCACGGTGCGGGCCAGGACGACCGTCGGCCGTCCCTCGGGGTCCGGCAGTCCGTCGAACACGGCGAGCAGCGCGGGCAGATCGTGTCCGTCCACCTCGCGCACCGCCCAGCCGAAGGAGCGCCAGCGGTCGGCCAGCGGCTCCAGCGACAGGCACTCCTCCGTGGTGCCGCTGATCTGCCAGCCGTTGCGGTCCACGACGGCGACGAGGTTGTCCAGCTTGTGGTGGGCCGCACCCATCACGGCCTCCCAGACCGAGCCCTCCTGCAGCTCGCCGTCGCCGAGCAGGGCGAACGCCCGGGAGGGGCGGCCGAGTCGGCGGGCGGCGAGCGCGGCGCCCGCGGCCAGCGAGAGGCCGTGGCCGAGCGAGCCGGTGGGGAACTCGACGCCCTCGACGCGGCGCAGCGGATGCGCGGCGAGCCGGCTGCCCGCCTTCGCGTAGTCGGCGCACTCCTCGGACGGGATGAACCCGTACTCGGCGAGCACGGCGTACAGGGCGGCGCCCGCGTGGCCCTTGCTGAGCACGAACCGGTCGCGGTCGGGCCAGTCGGGGCGGTCGGGATCGACGCGCAGCACCGAGCCGTAGAGCACGGTCAGCAGGTCGGCGGCGGAGAGGCTGCCGCCGAGGTGGGTGCCGGTCTCGCCGGCGCCCATCTCCAGCACCCGCTCCCGCACCCGGTGCGCCCGCTCGGCGAGGGTGGCGACGTCCTCGCGGGCGGTCGCGGTCGTGGCGGTCGTCGTGGTCGCAGCGGTTGTTGACGTCATCGGACCGCCTCCGCCGGCGCGGGGCTCATCGTCCGGGCGAGCGTCGCCACCTTGTCGAGGTTCGCCCAGACCTTCTCGAACGCGGCCGCGCAGTCCTGGAGGACCGGTCCCGCGGCCGGGTTGAGGTGCCAGCGCTGCAGGGTCAGCGAGTCCTCGATGACGGCGAGGGTGTTCGGGTAGGTGTCGGTCGGTCCGTACTCGCCGGGCCGCAGCTTCCACGGGTAGCCGCCGAACCCCTTGCGGGTCAGCAGCGCCTCCTGCTCGGGCAGCGGCACCGGCTGGTACTGCTGGAGCGGGACGCCCTCGGCCCGCATCACCCGCTCGACGGCGGCGCGGACCGCGCCGGGCGTCGCGCCCTCGATGCCCATCTGCTCGGGCGAGAAGCGGAAGCGGAGGATGTGCCAGGCGTGCGTGCGGTCGTCGGGGCAGTGCGGCACCAGGAGGCCGGGCAGCGCGTCGAGCCGGTCGAGCAGGGCCCGGACGTTGCGGTCGCGCGCCTGGTGGTACTCCGGGAGCCGGTCCAGCTGGCAGCGGGTGAACGCGGCCTGGACCGCGCTGAGTTTGGCGTTGCCCGCCAGCTCGTGGGAGATGTAGTCGCGCTTGGCGCGCCCTTCGAGCTCCTCGCCGAACTGGCGGTGGCGCAGCAGCCGGGAGTACAGCTCGGAGTCGTCCGTGGTGATCAGGCCACCCTCGCCGCAGGTCGGCAGGTTCTTGACCACGTTGAGGCTGAAGGCGGCGACGTCGCCGAGCGCGCCGGTCCGGGTCCCGCGGTACTCGGCGGCGTGCGCCTGGGCGGCGTCCTCGATGAGCAACAGGCCGTGGCGGCGGGAGAGTTCGCGCAGCTCGTCCATGTCGCAGGGCAGGCCGTGCAGATGGACGGCGAGGATCGCGGCGGTACGCGGCGTGATGGCCGCGGCGACGGCGCGCGGGTCCATGGTGTAGGTGACCGGGTCGATGTCCACGAAGACGGGGACGACGAGCCGGTGCACCGGGGCCACGGCGCTCGCGATGAACGACAGCGCCGGGACCAGGATCTCCGAGCCGGGCTCGACGCCGGCCGCGGCCAGGGCGAGTTCCAGCGCGGTGGTGCCGTTGGAGACCGCGGCGCAGTGCTCGGTGCCGACCAGTGCGGCCCACTCGCGTTCGAGGAGCTGCACCTGTCCCGCGCCGGGGTTGTTCGAGGTGAACTGGCCGCTCTCCAGGACCCCGACGACGGCCTGGCGCTCCGCGTCGGTGATCACCGGCCAGCCGACCAGGTCCTTCGTGGCCCGGTCGCGGGGTACGGCGCGGGGACCGCCGAACATCGCCAGCCCGTTTCCGGTCATGCGGCAGCCTCCTCGATGTGGACCCAGACGCCCGGACGGTCGGGCAGGCGGATCGCGGTGGGGTTCTCGGGCCTGACGAGCGGGACGCGGGCCCGGTTCAGCCCCGGCCGGCAGTGGATCCACTCGGGGTCCACCGCGTCGGGGTAGTGCACCAGGACCTCGGCGCCGTCGACGGCGCGTGCCTGGTCGTCGCCGCCGAACACCAGCGGCAGCCAGTCCCGGTGGCCGGGCGGCAGCGGCACGAGGCCGCCCCGGCACTCGATGGGGTGCTCGCTCACCGGGTCACCCCACCCTGCTCAGGACGTGGTCGACGTAGCGTCCGACCAGGTCCACTTCGAGGACGTCCAGCGCGCCGTGGAACTCCGGCGTGTGGTTGACCTCGTTGACGTAGTACGCGCCCGAGCGGTCCTCCAGCACGTCGATGCCGAGGACGCCGTCGCCGATCGCCTCGGCCGTGGCGGTGAGCAGCTTCAGCAGGTCGTCGTCCGGTGTGCACACCGAGGGGATGCCGCCGCGCTTGGTGTTGGTGCGCCACTCGTCGGAGCTCTTGTAGATCGCCCCGACGGTCTCGCCGCCCATCACGTACGCCTTGATCTCGCGGCCCGGCTTGTCGATGTACTCCTGGACGTAGGTGATCTTGTTGACCGGTCCGGGCAGCGCGTCGCGGTGTTCGAGGACCGCCTCGGCCGCGTCGTGGCCGTCGAGACGGGAGGCGAGCCGCCCCCACGATCCGACGACGGGCTTGACCACGGCGGGGTAGCCGAAGTCCGCCAGGACGGGCAGCGCCCCCTCCGGGGTGAGCGTCGCCATCCAGCGGATCACCGGGAGTCCGGCCGCCTCCAGCTTGAGCGTGGTGAACAGCTTGTCCCCGCAGGTGTCGAGGATGGCCGAGGAGTTCACCACGGTCACGCCCGCGTGTTCGAGCAGCCGGGTGGCGTACAGGTTGCGGGTGTGTCCGATCTCGCGGGTGAGCGCGCCTCGGAAGCGGAAGTCGTGGCCGGATCCGAAGACGGTCGTCCTGGTGTCCAGGAGCGTGAACGGGACCCGGCGCCTGTCGAGTTCGGCGAGGAGCTGCTTCTCCTCGAGTCTGATCCGGGAGGCCAGCACGGCCAGGGGGAGGTCGTCGACGCTCACGGTCGCCTCTCTTCGTTGGTGGGGGCGGCCGCTCCAACCAGCGGCCGGGCCAGGGACTTCGCGATGTCCGGGAGTGCCTCGGTCAGGACGTCGACGGCGAGCAGGTACTCGGCCAGCGGGATGTGCTCCTCGTCGGTGTGGTCGAGCCGGGAGTCCCCGGGGCCGTACGCGAGGGCGGGCACGTCCCAGTGGGGCGCGAGGATGTTCATGTCGGAGGTGCCGAGCTTGACCTTGACGGAGACCGCGCCGGTCCGCCGGCGCACGGCGCCGGCGAAGGCGCGGACCAGGGGCGTGCCGCGTCCGGTCCGGACGGCCGGCACCTGCTCGACGACGGTGATCTCGCCGCCCGCCGCGTGTCCGCGCACCTCGTCGAGGAAGCGGGCGGCGTCGAAGCCGCGCGGCACGCGGCAGGAGATCTCGGCGCGGGCGTGGGTCAGGCCGCCCTCCAGGGCGACGAGGGCCGGCGCGGCGTGCTCGAAGAGCGAGGCGTCCGCCGGGGCGGGCGGCAGCAGGGTGCGCACCGCCTGCCACAGGTCACTGGCGAGTTCGGCGGCCCGTTCGGCGGGGCTGCTCGTGTGGGCGGGCGGGCGCCGCACCTCGTAGCGGAAACGCAGGACTCCGCGGTAGCCGACGACGACGGCGCCGGCGCCGCTCGGCTCGCCGATCAGCAGGGCGTCCGGCGGGTCGACGGTGGCGGCGAGGTGGTGGGCACCGCGCGAGGCGGCCTCCTCCTCCACCGCGCCGACCACGACGATCCGGGCGCCCGCGGCGGCGGCCGCCCGTGCCCCGGCGTGCACGAAGGTGGCGAGCGGGCCCTTGGCGTCCACGGTGCCCCGGCCGAACAGCAGGCCGCCGGACTCCCGGACCGGGAGGTCCCCCGGCACCGTGTCCAGATGGCCGACCATCATGATCACCGGCCCGGTGGGGTCGCCGATCTCGCCGATCACGTTCCCGACGGCGTCGGTGCGCACGTCGTAGCCGAGCGCCGTCATCCGCGCGGCGAGGAAGGCCCCGGCCGCCGCTTCCGCTCCGGACGGCGAGGGGATCTCCACCAGGCCGCGCAGCGTCCGCGTCGCCTCGGCGTGCGTCGGGTCAGCGTTCATTGATGTCGACCAGCAGCATGTCCCGTACGCCGGTGGCGCCGTCGGCGACGGTGGGGGTGACCTCGTGGGTGATCCGGGTGTCGGACACGACGAGCGAGTCGAGCCGCTCGGTGAGCGTCATCCGGGTCGGCGGCAGTCCTTCGCGGTGGACCACCGACTCGCCGCCCGCGCAGTTCACCCGGCCGATGAGGTGCATGCCGATGAAGTCGTGGCCGTCCCGGTGCCGGCCCTCGGGGGTCGGGCAGCCCGGCGCGTCGGGCGTGGCCAGCACCCGGATCTGGTGCAGGCCCACCTCGAAGCGGGACGCCTCGGGGACGACCGCGGCGACGACCGCCAGGTCGGCCGCGATCAGTCCGGTGAGGACCGGGTCGGCCAGCGTCTCGGCCCGGATCGGGCTGAACATCCTGGCCTGTCCCTCGTACAGCGGGATGTGCTCCGCGGTCTGCTGGAAGGCCTGGTGCGGCAGCGGCGTGAAGCTCCACTCGCCGCCGGGGCCGCGCGAGGCCGCCAGGCGCCCGTACCGCCGCTCGCGGACGACGCCGCCGGTGACCAGTTCGTCGCGGTGCAGGTGGTCCCAGGTGGCGAAGAAGCGGGCGCGGTCCGCCGGTGTGAACCAGCCGGCCAGCTCGCTGCCCGGGAGCGCGACGAAGTCGTCGCCCGCCAGGGCCTCCCCCCATTTCCCGAGTGCTTCCGCCCGACGTGTCAGGGCCAGGGTTGCAACCGACATCCTTCCCACTTTCTCCGTGCGCTGTTGGTCTGTGTGCTGCTGGTCTGGGTGCTGCTGGTCCGTGTCCTGCTGGTACGTGTGCTGATGGTCCGTGGGCCGCTGGTACGAGGCGGCCCTCACTGGAGCTGGCCGATGTCGTGCAGGGCCTCGCCGGAGCCGGTGCCGAGTCCGGCCGCGAGCTGTTCGATGGTGTGGTCGCCGAGCATGGGCTCCAGGGCCGTCACGAGCCCCTCGTCCTGGGTGCGCTGGAAGACCCGGACGGCGCGCAGCGAATTGCCGCCGAGCTCGTAGAAGTTGTCCTGGACGCCGACCTCGGGGAGTTCGAGCACGTCCGCCCAGATCTCCGAGAGCAGCCGCTCGGCCGGTGTGCGCGGCGCGACGGCCGCCACCGTGCGCCGTACGGCGAGGTCCGCCTCGGGCAGCGCGGAGCGGTCGATCTTGCCGTTGACGCTCACCGGCAGCGCGGGCAGCACGACGAACGTGCTCGGCACCAGCGCCGGGGGCAGCGTGCGCAGCAGGAAGCCGCGCAGGTCCTCGCCGGTCGGCTGGTGCTCGGGGCAGCCGACGTAGGCGACCGGCCGGATGTCGGCGCCGGTGCCGCGCACCTCGACGACGACCTGGCGGACGTCCGGGTGGCGGCCGAGCGCCGCCTCGATCTCCCCCAGTTCCACGCGGATGCCCCGCAGCTTCACCTGGTGGTCGTAGCGGCCGAGGAACTCCAGTGCCCCGTCGGGCAGTCGGCGCACCCGGTCGCCGGTGCGGTACAGGCGTGCGCCGGGGGTGAAGGGGTTGGGGACGAACCGTTCCGCGGTGAGCGCGGGCGATCCGAGGTAGCCGCGGCCCACCGACACCCCGCCGACGTGCAGTTCGCCGGGCACGCCCGGGGGTACCGGCTCGCCCCGTCGGTCGAGGACGTGCAGTCGCGTGCCGCGCATCTGGTGGCCGATGGGCACCCGCTGCCGGTCGAGGTCCGCGGCACCGACCGGGTGGACGCTGACGAAGACGGCGGTCTCGGCCGGCCCGTAGAGGTTCCACAGCTCGGTGTCCGGCAGGACCTCGCTGAAGCGCCCGGCGGTGGCGATCGGCAGCGCCTCGCCGCCGACGTGCACGAGCCGCAGCGTCCCGGCGCACCGGGCGGCGGCGGGCTCGGCGAGGAACGCCTGGAGCATCGACGGCACGAAGTGGGCGAACGTCACCGACTGTTCGGCGATGAGGCCCGCGAGGTAGCGGGGGTCGCGGTGGCCGCCGGGTTCGGCGACGACGAGCCGGGCCCCCGCGCTGAGCGGCGCCATCCACTCGACGGTGGAGACGTCGAAGCTCCACGGGGTCTTGACCAGTACGGCGTCGGCGGGCGTGAGCGAGAACTGCCGCTGGGTCCAGCGCATCACGTTGACCACCCCCCGGTGGGTGTTCATGGCGCCCTTGGGGGTGCCGGTGGAGCCGGAGGTGTGGATGACGTAGGCGAGGGACTCCGGGTGCTGGTCCCGGGTGTCGGGGGCCGGGCCATCGTGACGGTCGGCGAGAACGCTGTCGGCGAGCAGGATCCGGACCCCGGCGCCGTCGTCGAAGAGGCCGGCCGTGGCCTCGTCGGCCACGACGACGGGAGTGCCGGCGTTCGCGATCAGCCGTTCCAGGCGCTCCTTGGGGTGGCCGGGGTCCAGGGGCATGTAGCCGGCGCCGCTCTTGAGGATGCCGAGGGCCGCGACGATCTGGGCGCAGGAACGCTGCATGCAGAGGGCGACCAGCCGGTCGGGTCCGACGCCGTACGAGCGCAGCAGCCGCGCCCAGTCGTCCGACCGCTCGTCCAGTTCGCGGTAGGTGATCTCGTCGTCGGGAGCGGTGATCGCGATCCGGTCGGGGTGTTTCCGGGCGGCCTCGGTGATCCACTGGTGCACCAGGCCGTCGCCGTAGGGGGGTTCGGCGTCCTCGGCGCCGTCGCCGCGCACGCCGAGGGAGAGCAGTCCGACCGGCTTGGCCGGGTCGGCCACCGCGTCGGTGAGCAGGGCGAGCCAGCCCTGGGCCAGCCGCTGTACGTCGGCGGGGTCCCACTGCTCGTCGTGCACGATCCGGCCGGCCAGGCCCGCGTCCGCCGTCCCGGACAGGTAGAGGTTGAGGCTGAACTGGGCGGGCAGGTCCGCGAGGTCGACCTGCTCGGCCGTGATGCCGGGCAGGTCCCACTGCGGGGCGGGCGTGTTCTGCAGGGCGAGGATCGCGTTGACCAGCGGGGTCCGGCCCTGGACGCGCTCGGCTCCGGAGACCTCGACGATCCGCTCGAACGGCAGGTCCTGGTGCTCGAAGGCGCCCAGGCAGGTCTCGCGGACCGCGGCGAGCAGCGCGCGGAAGGACGATCCGCCGTCCACGCGGGTGCGCAGGGGCAGCGTGTTGACGAAGAAGCCGATGAGGTGGTGGAGCTCGGGCCGGGGCCGGCCCGCGACCGGGATGCCGATCACGATGTCGTCGCGTTCGGTCCAGCGGGCGAGGACCGCCATGTAGGCGGCGGTCAGCACCATGAAGGGGGTCGCCGACTCCTGCTTCGCCAGCCGGTCGACCGCCTCCACCAGCGCCGCGGGCAGCGCCACCGGCACGTTGGAGGAGACGCCGGGCCCGGTGACGGGCACGGCGGGCTCCAGCGGCGCGGCACCCGCCATGCGCTCGCGCCAGTAGTCGGTGAACTCCGACCCGGCCTCGCCCACGGTGTCGCGCTGCCATGCGGCGAAGTCGCCGTACTGGATGGGCAGTTCGGGCAGGTCTGCCGCCTGCGCCCCGATCTCTTCGCGGTAGAACGCGGCGAGTTCGGTGTGGAAGACGCCGATCGACCAGCCGTCGGACACGATGTGGTGCATCACGACGCCGAACAGCCAGGACGTCTCGCCGAACCGGACGAGCGCGGTGCGCAGCAGCGGTCCTGCGGCGAGGTCGAAGGGGGCGTCGACGTACTCGGCCAGGGTGCGGCGGGCGGCGTCGAGCGTGGGCTCGGGCGCCTCAAGACGGGCCGTGGCGGACCGGACGTCCGGATGGACGAGCTGCACCAACTGGCCGTCGGTGGAGAGCTCCAGGGTGGTGCGCAGGATCTCGTGCCGTTCGACGAGCCGCGTGACGGCGCGGGCCAGGGCGTCCGGGTCGAGCGGGCCGTCCAGCCGGATGGCGCCGCCGAGGTGGTAGGCGCTGCCGGCGGCGAGCCGGTCGAGCAGCCACAGCCGCTCCTGCCCGAACGAGGCGGGCAGCTCGAACGGTTCGTCGTCGGCCAAGGCCTGTTCGCTCATGATCGGGCTCCTTGCTCGGCGGGGGACGCGGTGGCGGCACGGGGCGCGGCGGCTGGGCGCTGGCGGCGGGCGGTGCGCGTGATGGGCGCGATCCGCGGCGTCGGCTCGGCCGCGGCCTGGGTGATCCACTCGCCGACGGCGGCGATCGTCGGGGCGCGCAGCAGTACGCCGAGCGGGAGTTCGCAGCCGAACCGGTCCTGGATGCGGCCGACGATCTGGACGGCGAGCAGGGAGTGCCCGCCCAGCGAGAAGAAGTCGTCGTGGACGCCGATCCGGTCGAGGCCGAGGGCCTCCTGCCAGAGCCGAGTGATGATCCGCTCGGTGTCGTCGCGCGGGGCGACGTAGCCGGTCGCGAGGGCCGGCCTGAGCGAGCTGGGCGAGGGCAGCGCGGCCCGGTCCAGCTTGCCGTTGGGGCCGATCGGCCAGCGGTCGACCACCATCAGGGAGGCGGGGACCATGTAGTCGGGCAGCGCCCGGTGCAGGTGCTCGCGCAGCCCGGCCACGGTCAGCCGGGCGCGGATCGCCCGTCGCGGGTCGTTGGCGAACTCACCGTCGGTGGGCGGCAGTTGCGGTGCGCGGCCGCCTGCCGGGCGGCTTCCTTCGCGGAACTCCGGGTCCAGCAGACCGGCCTCGGCGCCGAGCCGGGGCAGCAGGGTGCGGCCGGCGGGGACGGTCAGGTCCGCGGGTTCACCGGCGGGCTCCGGGTCCGCGGCGGCGAGGGCGCGGCGCAGCGCGCCCACGGTGTCCGCGCCGCTCTCGCGCAGCAGCCGCACCCTGGCCAGGTCCTCGGTCAGCCGGGCGTCGGGCAGGCCCCGCAGCCCGTACGAGCCGTCCCGCTCGGGTGCGCCGGGCGTCCAGGGGTGCCAGGCGTCGGGCGCGGCGGGGGTGGCGGGAGTGTCGGGGCCGCCGGGCGCGGTGATGATCACGTCGTAGCGGAACCGGGTCAGCTCGTTGCGGTGCGGGGAGGACTTGGCGAGCAGGGTGACCCGCTCGGCGGGGGCGACCGTCTCGAACAGGGCCGGGTGGAGGAGCAGTTCCTCCTCCTGGGCGATCTGCTGGTCGACGAGCCTGCGCAGATCGGCGACCGGGGTCGCGTCGGGCAGCCGGGCCGCCTGCACCCAGCAGTGGAACGCCTCGACCAGACGCAGGTCCCGTACGTCGCCCACGAAGAGGTGGCCGCCGGGGGCGAGCAGGGCGAGGGCGCCGCGCAGGACGCGCAGCAGATAGTCGACGTCGGGGAAGTACTGCACGACCGAGTTGAGGATGATCGTGTCGAACTCGCCCTCGGCGAAACCGGAGAAGTCGTCGGCGGGCCGCACCGCGAGCTCCGCGGTCGTGTCCGCGGTCAGCTGAGTGGCGAGCCGGTCGAGGCCCCCGGGCGAGATGTCGGTGCCGACGTAGCGGGCGCAGCGCGGGGCGAGCCGGAGCAGGAACTGTCCGGTGCCGCAGCCGATCTCCAGCACGTTCGACGGGTTGAGCGCGGTGATGCGGTCCACGGTCTCGTCGACCCAGACGCGCATCCCCTCCTCGGAGATGGGCTCGCCGGTGGTGGAGTCGTTCCAGCCGGCCAGGTCCACCACCTCCGCCGAGGGGTTGGACGCCTGGTAGGTGTCGTCGAAGACGGTGCGCCAGCGGTCGACGTGGTCGGCGTTCCCCTCTCCTGCCGGCCCTGCCGGCCCTTCCGGTCCTTCCGGCTCCGCCGCGGTCCCGTCGTCCGGTCCGAGGCCCGCGTAGGCCGCGAGTTGGAGGTCGCCCTCCGCGTCGCGGAACGGCAGGACGACGGCCCGCTCGACGGCCGGGTGGGCGCCGAGGACGGCCTCGATCTCGCCGGGTTCGATCCGCTGGCCGCGGATCTTGAGCTGGTGGTCGGCGCGTCCGAGGTAGTCGAGCGTGCCGTCGGCGGCCCAGCGCGCCCGGTCGCCGGTGCGGTACAGCCGGCCGCCCGGTGTGAACGGGTCGGGCAGGAACCGGTCGGCGGTCAGCCCCGGCCGGCCGCGGTAGCCGCGGGCCAGCGGGACGCCGCCGATGAACAGGTCGCCGATCGCGCCGGGCGGCACCGGTTCGAGGCGGGCGTCCAGGACGTGCAGCCGGGCGCCGGCGATCGGGGCGCCGATGGGCAGGCGTGCCTCGTGCTCCGGCGCGAGCTGCTCGGGCACCTGCCACGCCGTCACGTCGATGGCGGCCTCGGTGGGCCCGTAGAGGTTGTACAGGCGGGTGTCGGGCAGCGCGCTCCTGAACCGGCGGGCGGTCGCGGGCGGCAGTTCCTCCCCGCTGCACACGACCCGGCGCAGCACGTCCGCGCACTCCGCGGCGGGGCCGTCGAGGAAGGCGCGCAGCATGGAGGGGACGAAGTGGCAGGTGGTCACCGCGTGTTCGCGGATCAGCCGGGCGATGACGCGCGGGTCGCGGCGGCCGTCGTCACCGGCGACGACGATGCGCGCGCCGACGGCCAGCGGCCACAGCCACTCCCAGCCGGAGACGTCGAAGCCCAGCGGCGTCTTGTGCAGGACCGCTTCGCCGGGCTCCAGTCCGTACGCGTCCTGCATCCACAGGATCCGGTTGGCGACGGCCGCGTGCTCGTTGGTCACGCCCTTGGGCCGGCCCGTCGATCCGGAGGTGAACAGGACGTACGCGCTCGCGCCCTGCGGCACGTCGAGGTCGGGGCGGGTGGCGGGGGACGCCGGGTCCGCGGCGGTGTCGGTGAGGACGACGCGGGCGCCCGCCTCCTCGGCCAGTTCCGCGAGGCGGCGCGCCGGGTGGGCGGGGTCGAGCGGCAGGTAGGCCGCACCGGCCTTGAGCACCGCGAGCATCGCGACGACGGCGTCGGCCGAGCGCGGCAGCTGGACGCCGACGACGTCGTCGAGGCGCACGCCGCGGGCGATCAGGTGGTGCGCAAGGCGGTTGGCGTGCTCGTCGAGCTCCGCGTAGGTCAGGGTCCGGGCGCCGTCGATCAGGGCGACCGCGTCCGGGGTCCGGTCGGCGGCCCGCTCGAACAGCTGGTGGAGCAGCCCGGTGCCGGCCGGTTCGGCCGCGGCCCCGCTCCACCGCTCGACGACGGTCTCCCGGTCGGCGGCGGACAGCATCCGCAGCTCGTCTACCGGGACGTCCGGCCGTGCGACGCCCTCGTCGAGGAGCGTCACCAGGGCTTCGGTCAGCCGGACCGCGGTGGCCTCGTCGAACAGGTCCGTCACGTACTCCAGCCAGCCGCCGAGCCCGCCGTCCTCGGTGGGGGTCAGCTCGATCTGGATCTCGAACTTGGAGGTGCCGGTGTCCAGCGGGAGGACCTCGATGTCGAGCCCCGGCAGCTTCAGCGCGGAGCGCGGGCTGTTGTGCAGGACGAGCATGTGCCGCACCAGCGGCACCCGCGCGCCCGGTTCCCGGTCCGGCTGGAGGCGTTCGACGATCTGCTCGAAGGGCACGTCCTGGCCCGCGTAGCCGTCCAGGCAGGCGGTGCGAGCCCGGCCCACCAGGGTGCGGAACGAGGGCTGTCCGCCGAGGTCGAGGCGGAGCGGGAGGGTGTTCACGAAGAACCCGATGAGCGGTTCGATCTCGCTGCGGTTGCGGCCCGCGACGGCGCAGCCGAGGACGACGTCCTCGCGGCCGCCGCTCCACCGCCCGAGCAGGGAGGTGAGGGCCGCGACCAGCACCATGTAGGGCGTCGCCCGCTCCTGGTCGGCCAGCTGTTTGATCCGGGCCATCAGGTCGGCGGACACCGTCAGCGGCACCTGGCCGCCCTTGAAGGAGCCCGAGTCGCGGCGCGGCCGGTCCGTCGGCAGGTCGAGGGCGGAGGCGCCCTGGAGGCGGTCGACCCAGCCGCGCAGCGCGTCCTCGTGAGCGGGCTCGCGCATGCGCTCGTTGAGCCAGGCCGCGTAGTCGGCGTACTGCACGGCGGGTTCGGGCAGCGGCGAGGGTTCCCCGGTCGAGAACGCCGGGTAGAGCGCGCCCAGTTCGCGCAGCAGCACGCCGAGCGACCAGCCGTCGGCGGCGATGTGGTGCATCGACAGCTGCAGCAGGTGCCGGTCGGGGGCGAGGCGCAGCAGGCCCGCCCGCAGCATGAGGTCCTGGGACAGGTCGAAGGGGCGCAGCGCCTCGGCGTCGAGCCGCTCGCGCACCGCCTGGTCCCGGGCGGCCGCCGGCAGCGCGGACAGGTCGGTGAGCTCCAGCGGTACGGGGGTGAGCGGCTCGACCCGGGTGAACGGGTCGTCGCCGTCGCCGTGGAAGGTGGTGCGCAGCGTCTCGTGGCGGCGTACGACCTCGGTGAGGCAGCGGGCGAGCACCTCGCGGTCGAAGGTGCCGCGCAGTTCGGCGACCCCGGAGATGGTGTAGAGCGCCGAGCCGGGCTGCAGCCGGTCGAAGAACCAGATGCGGCGCTGGGCGGAGGACGGCTCGGCGTGCGTGCGGTCCACGGCGTTCGGCCGGATCCCGGGGACCGGGGCGGGCGCGGCGCCCTGCTCGGCCAACAGGCGTTCCAGCAGCTTGAGTTGGTCGGGGGTCATGTTGCCGGGCCGCAGCGTCGCGGCGTCGATGGGGCTCATGCGCCGAGCCTCCTTGTCACCTGGGCGGCGTCCATGCCGCTCACCTGCACGATCAGTTCGGCCACCTGGTCCACGTCGGTGCCCGCCTCGGCCGCCGCGGCGCGCAGCCGGCCGGCCAGCGCGACCACGGTGCCCGCGGCGAGGAAGCCGCGGATCGGGAAGTCCACCCGGAACAGGTCGCGGATCCGGGAGACCACCTGCGTGACGAGCAGCGAGTGCCCGCCGAGGTCGAAGAAGTCGTCGGTCGCCCCCACCCGGTCGATCTCCAGCACCTCGGCCCAGATCCCGGCGAGGATCTGCTCCAGGGCATCGCTGGGCTCGGTGTAGGCACCGGACAGTTCGGGGCGGACGGCGGCCGGGTCGGGCAGCGCGGTCCGGTCGAGCTTGCCGCTGGGCTGGAGCGGGAACTCGTCCATGAGGACGAACGCCGAGGGCACCATGTGGTCGGGCACCCGGTCCAGGAGGTACCTGCGCAGGTCGCCGATGCTCGGTGGCAGCGGGCCGCGGGTGGTGAGGTAGGCGACCAGGCGCCGGTCGGCGCCCTCGCCGCGCAGCAGGACGGCGCTGCGCTTGACATCCTCGTGGGAGGTGAGCGCGGCCTCGATCTCCCCGGGCTCGATCCGCAGTCCGCGCAGCTTCACCTGGTGGTCGAGCCGGCCCAGGAACTCCAGTTCGCCGGAGGTGCGCCAGCGGGCGGCGTCACCGGTGCGGTAGAGCCGTCCCGCGGGGGTGCGGCCGAACGGGTCGGGCGTGAACCGCTGCGCCGACAGGCCCGGCCGGTGCCAGTAGCCGCGCCGCACACCGGCGCCGCCGATGAAGAGCTCGCCGCGCACGCCCACGGGGACGGGTTCGCCGTGCGCGTCCAGGACGTACAGCCGCTGGTTGGGCAGGGGGCGGCCCCACGGGATGGTGCCGGGGACCGGTTCGGGCCGGCGCACGAGGTGGTAGGTCGAGCAGTACGAGACCTCCGTCATGCCCGCGAGGTTGAACAGCCGCAGATCCGGCAGGAGTTCGCCGAGCCGGTCGGGGAGCGCCGCCGGCGGCCGGTCGCCGCCGAGGACGGCGAGGCGCAGCGCGGCGCCGTCGAAGCCGGGGCCGCCGTGCGCGTGGTTGACCAGCAGTTCGAGCAGGGCGGGCGCCGAACTCCAGGCGGTGACCTGAGTGTCGATGACCAGCCGGCGCAGCCGGACCGGGTCGGTGACCTCCAGGTCGTCCGGCGGGACGACCACGCAGGCGCCGGCGAGCAGGCTGCCGAGGATCTCGTAGACCGACATGTCGTAGTTGAGGCTGGACACCGCCAGCATCCGGTCCGTCGGGCCGAGGCCGAGGGTCCGGTTCAGTCCGGTGAGGGTGTTGACCACGCCGCCGTGCTCGTTGGCCGAGCCCTTGGGGAGGCCGGTGGAGCCCGAGGTGTAGATGACGTAGGCGAGGGTGCGCGGGTGCACCGGTCCCGGCCGGGCCGCCGGCTGCTCGTCGGCGAGGTCGTCGATGAGGACGAGGCCGGGTCCTGTCGTGTCGTCGTCCCGCGCGTCCAGCCGGCCGGTGGCGGCCACGGTGGACTCGGTGACGACGAGTTCGACGCCCGAGTCGCGGACCATCAGCTCGATGCGGCCCTGCGGATAGCCGGGGTCGAGCGGCACGTATCCGGCGCCCGCCTTGAGCACTCCGAGGACGGCCACCACCATGTCGGCCGAGCGGGGCAGGCAGATCCCGACGACGTGCTCCGGGCCCGCGCCCAGGGCCCGCAGCCGGTGTGCGAGCCGGTCGGCGCGCTCGGTCAGCTCCCGGTAGCTGAGCACGGTGTCGCCGCACTCGACCGCCGGGGCGTCGGGCCGGGCGTCGGCCTGTGCGTCGATGAGGGTGTGCAGGCAGCCGGTGTCGGCGGCGCTCGCGTCGCCGTCCCCCGACAACTCGCCGACCAGGCGGGCCCGTTCGTCGGCGGAGACCAGGGGCAGCCGGTCGACGGGCCGCTCGGGGCCCGCGAGGGCGGTGTCGAGGACCCGGACGAACGCGTCGGCGATCCGGCCGGCGGTGGCCGCCTCGAAGAGGTCGGTGCTGAACTCGACGCGGCAGCGCAGCCCGCCGTCGTGCTCCGGGACCAGGTCGAGGACGAGGTCGAACTTGCTGGCGTCCTGACTCGTCGCCAGGTCCAGCTCCTCCACGTCGAGTCCGGCCAGGGCGGGCTTCTGTCCCGGCACGTCGCGCAGGGCGAGCATCACCTGCACCAGCGGCACGGGGCCGAGGGAGCGGTCGGGCCGCAGTGCCTGGACGAGCTTGCCGAAGGGCACGTCCTGGTGGGCGTACGCCTCGGTGCAGGATTGCCTGACCTCGGCGAGCAGCGTCTCGAACGTCGCCGTGTCCGGCACGTCGACGCGCAGCGGCAGGGTGTTGACGAAGAACCCGGTCAGCGGCTCCAGTTCGGAGTGGGCGCGGCCGGCGAGCGGTGAGCCGATCACCACGTCCCGCTGGCCGCTCCAGCGGGAGAGCACGACCGCGAAGGCCGCGACCAGGACCATGTACGGGGTCGTCCGCTGCTCCTCGGCGAAGGACACCACGCGCTTCCACAGCTGCGGCGGGAAGGAGAACGGCTGCGACGCGCCGTGCCAGCTGCGGGTCGCGCCGGCCGCGAGGTCGGTGGGCAGTTCGAGGACGGGGGCGCCGTCGAGCCGCTCCCGCCAGTAGGCGATCTGCTCGTCCAGCGGGCCGCCGGCGAGCCAGTCCCGCTGCCAGACGGCGTAGTCGGCGTACTGGATCCGCAGCTCGGGCAGCGGCGAGGGCCGGCCGCGCCGGAAGGAGTCGTAGAGGACGCCGAGTTCGTTGAGCAGGACGCCGAGCGACCAGCCGTCGGAGGCGATGTGGTGCAGGCCGAGGACCAGCACGTGGTGGTCGTCGGAGAGCCGCACCAGACGGGCGCGGACCATGAGGTCGGACGCGAGGTCGAAGGGCGTGGTGGCCTCGGCCCGGCAGACGGCCGCCACCGTGTCCTCGCCGTCGTCGGCGTCCAGCACGGGCAGCGGCACGGACCGCGGCGGGCCGACGCGCTGTTCGGGCCGGCCGCCCTGCTCGGGGAAGGTGGTGCGCAGCACCTCGTGGCGGGCCACGATCTCGTCGAGGGCCGCGCCGAGCGCGCGCCGGTCGAGGGCGCCGCGCAGACGCAGCGCGCCGGACATCACGTAGGCGGTCGAGTCCGGGTCCGCCTGGGCGAGGAACCAGAGCCGCTCCTGCGCGTACGACAGCGGGAAGGACGGCTCACCGCCCTCGCGCGGCAGCCGCCGCGGCCTGAGTGCCGCCGCCTTGCGCCGCGCGAGCTCCATCGTGAGCAGCGCCCGGCGCTCCGCCGAGAGCCCTTCCAGCGAGGACTTCCCCACCGGTCCGGCCGTCTGCTTCGGCGCGCCGCCGACCGCGTCCCGTACTCCGGACGAATCCGCCTTGCCCATGCCTGTTCCTCCCTCTCGGTCTCGCCGCCGTGCGTGCGCCGTGTGCACCGGAACGTTGGTCGTCCGGGCCCTGGTCACCGGGGCCGCAGGAGGCGGCCGCCGACCGCCGCGTCCGCGTCCTCGGCCAGTGCCGCCAGGACCTGTTCGGTGGATTCGGATACGAAGAAGTGGCCGCCCGGGAAAGTGCGGGGCGGCTGTTCACGCGTCGTGTGCGCGGCCCAGCCGCGCTGTGCTCCGGGGCCGTCGACCATCGGGTCCCGCGCGCCGAGGTAGACGTGGACCGGGCAGCCGAGCGGCGGCAGGGCGCGTCGCGGCCTGCGTTCGAGGAGGCCCAGGTCGGCGCGGAGCACCGGCAGCAGCTCGGCGAGGTACTCGGGGCAGCCGAGCAGTTCCTCGTGCGTGCCGCCGAGGGCGCGCAGCCACCGCACCAGTTCGTCGTCGGTGGCGTCGGACGTGATCTCCACGGCCCGCCGCTCGGGCGGTTCGCTGGCGGCGGTGACGAGCGCGAGCGGCTCGGCGCCGTGCCGGGCGCGCAGTGCGTGGGCCAGGTCGAGGGCGAGGACCGCCCCCATGCTGTGCCCGTAGAGCATCACCGGCCGTTCCAGCAGCGGGGTGACGGCGTCGGCGTACTCGTCGACGACGGCCTCGCTGCTCGTGGCCCACGGCTCGCCCTTTCGGCCGCCGCGGCCGGGCAGTTCGAGCGCCGCCACACCGATGCTCTCGGGCAGCCGCCCGGCCCACTCCTTGTACAGCCGCGCGTCACCGCCCCCAGGCGGCAGGCAGAGCAGCCACATCCGGACCTCGTCCGCCTTCGACCACACCCGAAGCGCGTTCATGCGACACCACACTGTTCCCGTCGAGTCGGACGATCCCTGCAGAGCTGGTTCGAGATTCGCAGCCGTCCCGGGGGCGTGACAGTCGGGAAGTTCCCCTACCCGGCGAAGGGCCGCAACGCCTCGGACGGGGCTCCGTTCCGTGCCAGACTGCGGAGCTCAACGGCCGTGCCGGCGAAGGGACGACAGTGACGGTGACCAGCGAGAACGACACGGACGACCGGCCGCGCATCATCGCGCTGTGGGGCATGCCGCGCAGCCGCTCCACGGCGTTCTTCCGGATGATGGCCGAGCGCGGCGACCACCACGTGCTGCACGAACCCTTCTCGAACCTCGCGGAGTTCGGCAGCGTCCAGGTCGGCGACCTGACGGTCGGCACGGAGGCGGAGCTGCTCGCGGCGATCCGGGAGCTGGCCCGCGCCAAGCCGGTCTTCTTCAAGGACACGACCGACGAGCGCTATCCGGCGCTCCTGGCCGACGAGGCCTTCCTCGGCCGCGACGCCACGCACACCTTCATCATCCGCCACCCCGCGGAGACCATCGCCTCCTACCACGCGCTCAACCCCGAGGTGCGGCTCCACCAGATCGGCGGGGAGGCGCAGTTCGAGATCTACCGGGCGGTCGCCGCGCGCAGTGCCAGGCCGCCGGCCGTCATCGACTCGGCGGACCTGGTCACGGACGCCCCCGGCCTGATCGCCGCGTACTGCGCGGCCGTCGGCATCCCCTTCCTGCCCGACGCCCTGAACTGGCAGCCGGGCGAGCGCAGCGAGTGGCAGCGCACCTCCCGCTGGCACGAGGAGGCCAGCTCGTCCGCCGGTTTCCGCACGACGCGGCGGGACCACGCGGCGGACCTGGCGGCCGACCCCGCGCTGTCCTCGTACCTCCGGCACCACCTGCCGTTCTACGAGACGCTGCGCGAGCGGCGGCTACAGCCGGCCGGGCGCGAGTAGCCGCTCGGCGGCCAGCCGGTCGGCCTTTCCGGTGGTAGTGAGCGGCAGCGCGTCCACGACGACGAACCGCCGCGGCACCATCGACGCGGGCAGCCGGGCGTGCAGGAACGCCTGCAGCTCGGCCTGTCCCGCGCTGCCCACGACGATCGCGGCGAGGGAGCGGGCGAGGGACTCCCGGCCGGTGACGAGGCACACCGCCTCCCGCACGCCGGGGTGTTCGAGCAGCACGCTCTCGACGCCCTCGGGCTCCACCCGGTGTCCGTCGATCTTGACCTGGTGGTCCTTGCGCCCGGCGAACGAGAACAGTCCGGCGCGTTCGCTCGCGTGGTCGCCGGTGCGGTAGTGACCCCCGGCGAGGGCCCGCGCGTTGGCCTCGGCCGCGCCCTCGCCCACGTAGCCGCGCAGCACGATCCCGCCGACGCACAGCTCGCCCTGCTCCCCCGGCGCGACCTCGGCCCCTTCGGCGTCCCGCAGCGTCACCCGCACGCCGGGGACGGCGGTGCCGAGCGGCGGGAGCGCGGGCCACAGGGCCGGGTCGCCGGGGAGCGCGTACCGGGTGACGACATGGGTCTCCGACGGGCCGTACTGGTTGGTCAGCCGGGCGCCCGGCAGGCGCAGGAACATGCGCACGATGTCCGGGGTGCACTTGAGCACCTCGCCGGCCGTGATCACCTCGGTGAGCCGCAGCCGTGCGGTGAGCGGGCTCGTGGCGGCCTGCACCGCGAGCATCTGCAGGGCGACGTACGGCAGGTGGAGCACCTCGATGCGGGTCTCCACCAGCCAGGCGAGGAACGCGTCGGGACGCGCGCGGATCTCCTCGGGCACCACGGCGAGCGTCCCGCCGGCGGCGAGCGTGCAGACGATCTCCTGGAGCGACACGTCGAAGGCGACCGGGGCGAACCAGGCGACCCTGCGGTGCGGGCGTTCGCCGAGGTCGGACAGTTGCCAGTCCACCAGGTTGTCGAGGGCGGCGCGGGGCATGGCGATGCCCTTCGGCCGGCCGGTGGACCCCGAGGTGAACACGTAGTAGCCGTCCGTGGCGCAGCGGTCGAGGCCCAGGGGCGCGGTGTCGTCGGGGCCGGGGCCGCCGTGCCGCTCGACGGTTCCGTCCCCGCCGATCGTGGCGGCCGGGGCGGCGGCGCGCAGCACCTGCTCGCGGCGCAGCGGGGTGGCGGCGGGGTCGAGGGGGACGACCGCGGCGCCCGACCGCCAGCTGCCGAGTGCCGCGACGACGTGTGCCGCGCCGCGGCCCGCGGCGACGGCGACCCGGCTGCCGGGGCCGACTCCGGCCGCGGTGAGACGGGCCGCGGTCCGGCCGGCCCGCTCCCACAACTCGGCGTACGTGACGGCTGTGTCGCCGTCGAGGACCGCCACCGCGTGGGGGTCCGCCGCGGCCTGTGCCGCGATCCGGTCGATGAACGTCACCGCTTCACCTCCAGTACCTTTCGCTCCGTGTGTTCGGGGGTCCTGCCGAGCGAGCGCACGGACCGGTGGGCGAGCGGCAGTACGGCCGCGGTGAACAGGAACGGCACGATCCACAGCGTCGCCGCCGCGCCGATCCGCTCCACGAGCAGCCCGCCGAGCAGCGCACCGAGCGGGATCGTGCCGAAGGTGACCATGCGGTAGCTGGCGTTCATCCGGGCGTGCAGGGAGGCGGGCGTGAGGAGTTGACGGACCGTCACGCTCACCACGCCGCCGACGCCCGTGCCCGCCGAGGCGATGCCGAGGGCCAGCGCGAACGACGCCACCACGACCGGGCGCGAGCCGTCCACGAGGGGCATGATCCAGAACGCGTTGACGGTGACCGCGAGGGTGCCGAGCATGGCCCGGCCGTACCCGAAGGCCCGGATGAGCCGGGGCGCGGCGAGGGTGCCGAGGACGGCGCCGACACCGCCGCAGACCAGTACCAGGCCGTAGGCGGCGCTGCCGTCGTCGCGGTCGCGGACGAGGTGGATGACGAGTACGACGTTCAGGAGCTGGACGCCCGCGTTGTTGAGCGCCGCGTGCAGGGCGATGCTGCGCACCGGGGGTGTCGCGAAGACGGTGCGCAGTCCCTCGCGCACCTCCGCGGGCAGGTTCCGGGCGGGACGGCCGGGCGGGGGCGGCGGCTCGCGGTGGGTCATGCGGCCGGTCATCAGCGCGCACCACAGGTAGGACAGGGCGTCGAGGACGAGCGCGTTCGACACGCCCACCAGCGCGGTCAGCCAGCCGGCGAGGCCGGGTCCCGCGGTGCCGCCGACGGCGAGGCCGACGTTCAACCGGCTGTTGGCCGAGGCCAGTTGATCGGCGCCGACGAGCTGCGGCACCAGCGAGACCTTGGCGATGTCCGAGACGACGGCTCCCGCGCCGCCCAGCAGCGCGATGACGTAGAGGTGCGCGAGCCCGAGCGAGCCGAAGGCGTCGGCGACCGGGACCGAGAGGACGAGGGCGGCGCCGAGCAGGCACATCAGGATGAGCACGGGCCGCCGGGCCCGGTTCTCCAGCCACACTCCGGCGGGCAGCGGGACCAGCAGGAACGGCAGGGTGTAGAGCGCCTGGAGCAGGCCGACCTGATCGGCCGACGCGTCCAGTGATGCCACCGCCATGTAGGGCAGCGCGAAGATGGTGATCTGCGAACCCAGCTGCGACACCGCGTCCCCGGCCCACAGTCGCCGGAAGTCGCCGTCCTGCCGTGCCGGGCGCTGATCCGCCCGCGGTTGCCGTCGGATCTGCACCGGTGCCCCACCTCACTTCGCGCCTGGGTCCTGTCCGGAGTTCCCCGTCGTCCGCCCGGAGGGCGGGCGCGGTGCCGGGCGTCGGGGCGCAGACAGGGAACCCAGGACAGGACCCAGCACTCCGGGAAACTCCCCAGTCACGCTGGGACATCGCGGCCCTGCCCGGCCAGTCGGGAGAAGTCCCGATAGCCGCCCCTTACCGCGTGGGCCACAGTTGCCAGGCACCAGGAGTCTGTGCAGAGGAGATGCCGCATGCCGAGGTTCGAAGCCGGCGGGCCGATCCCGGCTCGTGCCCGCACCGCTCGCAAGGCCACCGGTGAGGTCACCGAGGCCAAGCGGCTGCTGAAGGAGTTGGGCGCTCGCCGAAACGCTCCGGCGAGTCTGTCCCCGGTGCCGCGCGACCGTCCGTTGCCCCTGTCGTTCGCCGGGCAGCGGCTCTGGTTCCTCGACAAGTGGACGCCGGGCCAGCCCGTCTACAACTCCCCGCTGGCGCTGCGCCTGCACGGGGAGCTGGACCACGAGAAGCTGGTCGCGGCGCTCACCCTCGTCGTCGGACGCCACGAGAGCCTGCGCACCCGCTACAGCGAAGAGCACGGGGTGCCGCACCAGATCATCGATCCGGCCCCGGACCGGGTGGACATCCCGCTGACCGATCTGACGGATCAGCTGGACCCCGACAAGGCCGACGAGACGGCCCGCGCCCTCGCGGACGAGGTCGCCACCGGCGCCTTCGACCTGGCGGCCGGTCCGCTGCTGCGCGCCCGGCTGATCCGGCTCGCGCCCACGGAACACCTGCTGGTCCTGTGCATCCACCACATCGCGACCGACGGCTGGTCCACCGCCATCCTGGTCGGCGAACTGACGGCCGGTTACGCCGCCGCGGTCGCCGGCACCACCACCGAGCTGCCCGAACTACCCGTCCAGTACGCGGACTTCGCGTCCTGGGAGCGGGAGAAGGCGTCGGCCGAGGCCACCGAGCGGCTGCTCGCCTACTGGCGCGAGCGCCTCGCGGACCTGCCGACGCTCGACCTCCCCACCGACCGGCCGCGACCGGCCGAGCAGAGCTTCCGCGGCGCCACCACCGTCCTGCGCCTTCCCGACGGGCTGCGCACCCGGCTCGGCGAACTGGCCCGCGCCGAGCAGGCGACGCTGCTCAGCGTGCTGCTGGCCGCCTTCAACGCCCTGCTGACCTGCTACACCGGCGCCAAGGACGTGGCCGTCGGCTCGGTGTTCGCCGGGCGCGACCACCCCGACATCGAGCGGCTCATCGGCTTCTTCGCCAACACGCTGGTGCTGCGCACCAGCACCGCCGGCGACCCGGCCTTCAGCGAGCTGATCGCCCGGACCCGGGAGACCGTCCTCGGCGCCCACCTCCACCAGGGACTCGGCTTCGACCGGCTCGTCCGGGAGCTGCGCCCCGAGCGGGACACCAGCCGCAATCCGCTCTTCCAGGTCTCCTTCACCCTGCAGAACGCGACGGCGGGCAGCGGTGAGGCGGGCGGCCTGCGGGTCGTCGCCGAGCCGGTCGGGCAGGGCACCGCCCGGTTCGACCTCGCCGTGCAGGTCACCGAGGTCCCCGGCGAGGGGCTCGACCTGTGGGCCGAGTACGCCACCGACCTCTTCGACGCGGACCGGATCGAGCGGCTGCTCGCGCAGTACGCCGCCGTGCTCGACCAGGTGTGCGCCGACCCCACCGTCCCGCTGTCCGGCCTCGATCTGCTCGGCTCCGAGCGGCGGGCCCTCGCGCTGCGCCACAGCACCGGTCCCGACGCGCCCGGTGCGCGCGGCCGGCTGCTCCACCAGCTCTTCGAGGCGCGTGCCGCCGCCGACCCCGACGCCCCCGCGTGCCTGTTCGAGGGCACCACCGTCTCGTACGGCGAACTGAACGCCCGCGCCGACCGGCTGGCCCGGCGGCTGCGGCGGCGCACCGAGGCGGGCGAGATCGTCGGCGTGCTGCTGCCGCGCGGCCCCGAGCTGCCCGCGGCGCTGCTCGCGGTGCTCAAGGCGGGCGCGGCGTACCTGCCGATGGATCCCGGCTATCCGGCGGACCGGATCGCGTGGATGCTCGACGACGCGGACTGCCGGACCGTGGTGACCGTGGGCGACGTCGCCGGGCTGCTGCCCGAGGGGGTGTCGCCGGTCCTGCTGGACGCGCCCGACACCGAGGAGAGCGACGACGCCGACGACGGTTCCGCGCGGGTCGTCGACCCCGCCTCCGCGGCCTACGTCATCTACACGTCGGGTTCCACCGGCCGCCCCAAGGGCGTGGTGGTGGAGCACCGTCAGGTCGTCGAGTTCGTGCTCACCATCGTCGGGACCTTCCGGCTCGGGCCCGGGGACCGCGTGCTCCAGTTCGCCAACCCGGCCTTCGACGTCAGCGTCTTCGACTTCTTCTCGGCGCTGACCAGCGGCGCGGCACTCGTGCAGGCGCCGGTCGAGGTGCTGCACGACTTCGACGGGCTCGCCGAGCTGATGCGCTCCACGGCGGTCACGGTGACCGACCTGCCCCCGGCGATCCTCGGCGAGCTCGACGCGGACGCCTTCCCCGATCTGCGGGCCCTGTTCGTGGGTCTGGAGCCCTACCCGGGTGACCTGGTCAACCGGTGGAACGTGCCGGGCCGCGAGTTCCACAACGCGTACGGGCCCACCGAGGCGACCGTCGCCTGCATCGACCACCTCGTCCCCGGCCCGCTGGACGGTCCGCCGCCCATCGGTCTGCCGCTGGCCGGCTACCGGGCGTACGTCGTGGACGAGCGCGGCGACCTCGCGCCCGAGGGAGTCCCCGGCGAGCTGTACATCGGCGGGACCGGTGTGGCCCGCGGCTATCTCGGCCGTCCGGGGCTGACCGCGGAGAAGTTCCTGCCCGACCCCTTCGGTCCGCCGGGCAGCCGGGTCTACCGCACCGGTGACCTGGCGGTCCGCCGCCCCGACGGCGTCCTCACCTTCCACGGCCGGGTGGACCGCCAGCTGAAGGTGCGCGGACTGCGCGTCGAACCGGGCGAGATCGAGGCGGTGCTCACCGACCGGCCGGGGATCCGGCAGGCCCTGGTGACGCTGCGGGACGGCGCCCTCGTCGCCCACCTCGTGACGGACGACGGCGCCGTGCCCGACACCGCGGCCCTGCGCACGGAGCTCTCCGCGCTGCTGCCCGCCGGTCTGGTCCCCGCCGCGTTCGTCGCCGTCGACTCCTTCCCGCTGAACGCCAACGGCAAGATCGACCACGCCAGGCTGCCCGATCCGGACCGCCCGGCCGCGTCCGAGAGGACCGGGCCGCGCACGCCGACGGAGCGCAGGCTCGCCGAGATCTGGGGCGAGGTCCTGGGCACCACGGACCTCGGCGTGCACGACGACTTCTTCTCGCTCGGCGGCAACTCGCTGCGGATCACCCAGATCACGTCGCGGGTGCGCGACGCCTTCGGCGTCAGCCTGGAGCTGCGCGCCTTCTTCCGCGCCTCGACCATCGCCGGTCTCGCCGAGCTCATCGAGGGCGAGGAACTGGCCGCGGCCGACGACGACCTGCTGGCCGAGCTGCTCGACGACCTGGAGGACGCCTGATGGACACCGCTCTGCGCGAGCGCCTGGCCGGGCTGTCCCCCGAGCGGCGCGCCGAGTTGCTCGCCCGCCTCCGCGCCAAGGAGGCGGTGCGCGGGCGCGGCGAGCTGCCCGGCCCGATCGCACCGCTGCCGCCGGGCACCGCCGCCCCCCTGTCGTACGCGCAGCAACGCATGTGGTTCCTCGACCAGTTGATGGACCATCAGGCGATCTACCACACGCCCGTGGTGCTGCGGCTGCGCGGCCCGCTGGACGTGGCCGCCCTCGGCCGGGCCGTCACCCGGCTCGCGGCCCGGCACGCGGTGCTGCGCACCCGGTTCGCCCGGGACCGGCAGATCGTCGAGGAGCCGCCCGAGTCCGTGCCGCTCCCGCTGGAGGACCTGCCGGGGCTCGACGCGGACGGGCGGGAGCGGGCGCTGCGCGAGCACGTGGCGCGGGCGGCCCGGGAGCCGTTCGACCTCGCCGCGGCCGCCCCGCTGCGGGCGCGGCTGTGGCGGTTCGCCCCCGACGACCACGTGTTCGCCCTGATCCTGCACCACGCCGTCGTGGACGACTGGTCGATCCCGCTGCTCGTCGGCGAGCTCAGCCGGGACTATCTGGCCGGGCCGGACGGGACGGAACTGCCCTCGTCGGCCCCGGGCGTGCAGTACACGGACTACGCCGCCTGGCAGCGCGACCGGATCGCCGGTCCGGTGGGCGAGCGGCAGGCCGAGTACTGGGCGCGGCAGCTGGCGGGAGCCGTCCCGACGGCGCTGCCCGCCGACCGGCCGCGGCCGCGCAAACCCACCTGGGCCGGCGAGACGATCACCGGGGTGGCGCTGCCGCCCCGGCTGGCCCAGGCCCTGACGGCGGCGCACGAGGGCCCGCTGCTCACCGTGCTCGCGACCGCGCTGAACGCGGTGCTGAGCCGCTGGGCCGAGAGCACCGACATCACCGTCGGCACCGTCTTCGCCGGCCGGGTCAGGCCCGAACTGGAGCCGCTGATCGGCTTCTTCCCCAACACGCTCGTGCTGCGCACCAGCACCGCGGGCGACCCGTCGCTGAGCACGCTGCTCGAGCGCACCGCCGATGTCGTGACGGACGCCCACCGCCACCAGGAGCTGCCGTTCGACCAGGTGGTGGCCCGGCAGCGGCCCACACGCTCCGGCGCCCGCAACCCGCTGTTCCAGGTCGCCCTGGTGACCAGCGAGTCCCGCGTCGAGGGGTTCACGCTCGGCGACCTGCGCGTGGAGTCGTGCGACGTGCCGCTCGGCACGTCGCGCTTCGACCTCACGCTGAGCGCCGCCCGCACCTCCACGCACGCGCTGGAGCTGACCGCCGAGTACTCGACCGAGCTGTTCGACCGGGCGCGCGTCGAGTGTCTGCTGGCCGATCTGCGGACCGTGCTGGAGACCATGGTCACGGCGCCCGGCACCCCGCTGAGCGCCCTCACGCTGAGTGGGCCCCTCCCCGGTGTCCCGTCCACCGCGGCGCCGGACGACACGGAGCGGCCCCCCGCTCCGGCGCCCGGGTCCTGGTCCGCGCTCGGGCAGTTGATCACCGGGCTGTGGCGCGCGGCGCTCGACGTGCCGGAGGCCAGGGCGGACGACGACTTCTTCACCCTCGGCGGCGGTTCGCTCCAGGCGGCGGCGCTCGTCGTGGAGATCCGGGAGCGGACCGGAATCGCCCTGGATCTGGGCGAGTTCCTCCACCGTCCCACCCTGACCGCACTGGTGACCGCGGCCGACGACGCGCTGGCCGCGACACGCCCCGCCCGGCCGGCGGCCGACGCAGAGCCCGCGGACGTCGTGGTGCCGCTGCTGCCCGGTGACCCCGGACGGGCCCCGGTCTTCCTCTTCCACGCGAGCAGCGGCTCGTCGCTGGCGTACGCCGCGCTCTGCCGTGAACTGCCGGCCGGCGTCCCGTACTACGGGATCTCCGTGCCGGGCCTGGACGAGGGCGAACTCCCCGCGTCCATCGGGGAGATGGCCGAGGCGTATGCCGACGCCGTGCTCCGGGTGGCGCCCGAGGGGCCGTACCGGCTCGTCGGCTGGTCGGTCGGCGGCGGCCTCGCGCACGCGACCGCGGTGCGGCTGCGCCGGCGCGGCGCCCGGGTCACGCTGCTCGCGATGCTGGACACGCAGCGGCCACCCATGCTGGACGAGGCACCGGACGCGGCGCTGCTGCGCGCCATGTTCGCCGAGAACCTCGCGCTGACGGCCGGGGTCGACCCGCCCGCCGGGTCCGTGGAGGAACTGGCCGCCCTTGACGAGTCGGAACAGGCCGACCGGGTCATCGACGCGCTCGTCGAGTCGGGTCTGGTGCCGCCCGGGTCCGCCGACCTGATGCGCCGCCGCATGGAGGTCTTCCGCGTGATCATCTCGACGGCCGCGGTGTGGCGTCCCGAGCAGTACGACGGACGGATCGACCTGCTGCTCACCGAGGACTCCCCCGCGTCCACCGCCGACGACTGGGCGGCCTGGACCAGCGGGCCGGTGATCATGCGCCGCGTGCCCGGCGACCACTACGGAATGATGCGCCCTCCGCAGGTCGCGGAGTTGGGCGGGACGCTCGGCGCGCTGCTCGACCAGGAGTCGATGTGACCATGACGAACCTGCCCGTGGCCGACGTGCCCGACACCCGGCCGACACCCGCGCAACGCGCCTTCCGCGAGGAGGTGCGCGCGCTGCTGCGCTCCGACCGCGTCCAGGAGGAGGTCGGCCGGATCCGGCGGCTGCCGCCCGGCGAGGAGCCGGGGCTGCTGGAGACCTACCGGCTGCTCGGCGAGCGCGGCTGGCTCGCGCCGAGCTGGCCCGAGCGGTACGGCGGCGCCGGGCTCGGCCACTACGAGTCCGCCGTGGTCACCGAGGAGATGATCCTCGCCGGGGTGCCGGACGACGCGCACGTGCTGAGCGTCGACATCGTGGGACGCTTCGTCCTCGACAGCGGCACCGACGCCCAACGGGCCCGGCTGCTCCCGGCGTTGGCGCGCGGCGAGCAGATCGCCACCGTACTGTTCACCGAGCCGCAGGCCGGGTCCGACCTCGGCCGGATGACCACGCGGGCCGAGCCCGACGGCGACGGCGCCTGGCGGCTGTACGGCACCAAGGTGTTCAACCAGAAGTCCGGGTTCGCCGACACGGCGCTGTGCGCGGCGATCACCGTGCCCGGCACCATGCCCGGCATCGGGCTGTTCCTGCTCCCGCTGCGCTCCCCCGGCGTGACGATCCGTACGCTGCCGAACCTCACCGACGACGCCTTCTGCGAGATCTCCGTCGACGGGGTCCGGCTGACCCGCGACGACGTGCTCGGCGAGGTGGACGACGGCTGGCGGATGATCAGCGAACTGCTGGTGCTGGAGCGGACCGGCATCGACTTCCACGCCAAGATCCGGCACTGGCTCGACTCGGTGGCCGACGCGGTCCCCGACGCCCTGCGGGACCGGTACACCGAGCTCGACGCGCGGCTGACGGCCGGGCACGCCCTCGCCTGGCGGATGGTGGCCGGGCTCGACGCGGGCCGGGCCGATCCGGTGCTGGCCGCCATGTCCAAGTGGTACGTCACCGAGCAGGCGCGCGAAGTGGCCCGGTTCTGCCTCGAACTACGTGGCAGGGACGGCCTGTTGACCAATCAGGACCCCGACGCGCCGGACCTCGGACGCGTCGCGCGGGCGCTGCGCTACGCCCCGACGCTCACCCTCGCCTCGGGCACGTCCGAGGTGATGCTGCGCACCATCGCGACCTCGCACCTGGAGTTGCTGTGACGACCACCCCGGCCACGCTGACCGCCGCCGACCCGCTGAGCGACGTCTTCGCGCCCGAGCTGCGCCCCGTGCTGCGCCGGCTCGGCGAACGCCCGCTGTCCGCCGAGGCGGCGTCCGCCCAGGGCGCCGTGTGGGCCGCGCTGGCCCAGGCGGGCGCGCTGCACGACCCGCAGGCCGCCCTGCCCGTCGCCGAACTGCTGGGCGAGACCCTCTACCGCGGGCCCTACCTCGACACGGTGGCGGCCGTCGAGGCGCTCGCCGCGCTCCCCGCGTCGCCACGCACGGCGGAGCTGCTCGACGCGCTGCGAGCGGGCGAGCTCGCGGCGGCGCTGGCCGGGCCCGACCGGCGCTTCGTGCGCTGCGCGGACCAGGCCGACCTGCTGCTCACCGTGGACGGCGCCGAGTTCGGCGTCGTCGAGCTCGACCGGCCGGGCGTCCGGCTGACCGAGCACGCCGATCTCGGCGGCGGCGGGCTCTTCACCGTCGAGGTGGCCGCCGACGTGCCGCTCGTGCTGTCCGGCCGGCTCGCCGACCCCCGCGCCCTGACCGACCGGATCCGCTCCGGTCAGGCCGCCTACCTGGCCGGTCTGAGCCGGGGCGCCCTGGACCTCGCCACCGCGCACGCCCGCCGCAGGACCGTCTTCGGCAAGCCGCTCGGCGCGCACCAGTCCCCCGCCTTCCGGCTCGCGGCGCTGGCCGCCCGCCTCGAAGCCGTCCGCAGCCTGATCCACTGTGCGGACGAGCCCGCGCACGCGCTGCGCCTCGCCCGTGAACTCGCCGTGGACACCGCGACGGAGACCCTCCAGCTGCACGGCGCGTCGGGACTGCTCGACGAGGACGACGCACAGCTCTTCTACCGCCGTGCGCTCACCGAGTCCGCCCTGCGCCGATGACCGCGCCCACCCTGCCCACCGCGCCCCGGTCCGAACGCGACCTGTGGATCAGGCAGTTCAGGCCCGCGCTGCCCGGGGCGCCACGACTGCTGTACGTGCCGCACGCGGGCGGTTCGGCCGGCGACTACCTCCCCTTCTCCCAAGCCCTGGCACCGGAGGTGAACGTCCTGGCCGTGCAGTACCCCGGCCGCCAGGACCGGCGGAGGGAGCCGGCGGCCCGGTCCATCGCGCCGCTGGCCGACGCGCTCTTCCGCCTGCTGGACCCCGAGGACACCACGCCCCTCGCCCTGTTCGGCCACAGCATGGGCGCCGTCGTCGCCTTCGAGCTGGCCCGCCGGCTGGAGGCCGACGGCCGCCCCGCGTCCCTGCTCGTGGCCTCCGCCCGGCGCGGCCCGTTCCTGCCGCCAGGACCGGCCTTCCACCACCTCGGCGACGACGCGATCCTCGCCGAAGTGGCGCACCTGAACGGGGCGGACGGCCCTCCGCCGGAGCATCCGGGCCTCCTCAGGCTGGCGCTGCCCGCCCTGCGCGCCGACTTCGAGGCGGTGGAGACCTATCGCGCCGCCCCCGGTCCGCCGCTCACCTGCCCGGTGATCGCCATGACCGGTGCCGAGGACCCGCGCGTGCCCCCGTCCGAGGCCGGGGCGTGGTCCGCGGTCACCACCGCGCCCGCCGCCCTGTCCGTGCATCCGGGCGGCCACTTCTACCTCCTCGCCCGGGTCCCCGAGATCGCCGGCGAGCTCCGGCAGGCCCTCGCGGGGCGGGCCGAAGAGTACGCGTGATCTTGGGCGTGGAACGGCCTTCCCACTAATTGACCTGCGCCCAAACGCGACGTGACGGAATTTCGGGCCGTGTTCCCCGGCTCTTCTGCCGGGCCGGCCCGCGTCGCCTATGGCAACTTCCAAGCCCTTCTTGAGCGGCTGCGAATAGGATTTCGCACAATCGGCTCGACGGGCAGATCGACAGCCCATACCTGCAGTTGCCACCACACAAAGGTCATGTAGGGAGATGAGTGTGTCTACCGACAGTTCCGAGCGCCATGTCGTTGTGATCAACGAAGAGGAGCAGTACTCGATCTGGCCCGACGGAAAAGAGATTCCGGCCGGCTGGCGTGCCGTGCTGGAGCCGACCGCCAAGGAGCAGTGCCTGGAATACATCGAGGCGCACTGGACCGATATGCGGCCGCTGAGTCTGCGCCGCGCGATGGCGGGCGAGAGCCGGCCGTCGGGGGCGAGCGCGCCCCCTGCTCAGGAAGAGATCGCCGTTCATGGAAGGTGACGGGGCAATTCCACGGCCGGTCCCGACCGGCCGGTCCACGAAAGCGGATACGGGTCGCCTATTCGACCCGCAGCGTACGACTCCCGCCGTCGTGGAGATTCTGGGACAGCCCTGGACAGGAAAGACCCGGTTGCTGCACCGGATACTCGATGACGCCAGAAAGCAGGGCTGGTCCGTCGCGCACGCCGCGGCGGGCCCCGCCGCGGGCGCCGCGCCTTATCAGTTGTTCTCCGACGCGTTCGACGAGATTTTCGCCGACCGGGCCGGCACGGTTCTGCGGAACCTGCCGAGCACCTGCCGGCAGGTGCTCGGCGGGGTGTTCCCCGCACTGGACCTGACGGCCGGGCCCGCCCCCGCGCCCGGCCCGGTCGCACCGGGCCCGATGGGATCGGCGCTGCGTCAGGCGGTGCGCGGGCTCACGGAGTCGAGCGGTCTCGTGCTCGCCCTGGACGACGTCCACTGGGCGGACCCGGCCTCGCTCGACCTGCTGGAGAGCCTCGTGCGCAGGCCGCCCGACGCCCGCCTCGTCATCGTGGTCGCCCATCGCGACCGCCAGTCCCCGCTGCGCCTGCGCGGACTCCTGGCGTCCGTCCCGGGAACGCACCGGATCGAACTCGGCCCCCTGCCCGAGCCGGAGCTCGACGCGCTCCTGCCCGAGGGGACGGCCCGGCCGCTGCGCAGGGCCCTGACCGGCCGGGCGGGCGGCAACCCGGGGCTGCTGCTTGCCCTGGCGGCGGCGCCCCGCGCCTACGGCGGGACCGCGCCCGACGCCCCCGGACTCACCCCCTTCACCCGCTTCCTCGAGGAGTTCCGCGCCGTGACGGGCGACGGCTGGCTCGTCGCGCAGTCCGCGGCGGTCCTCGGGGACGCGTTCACCCTCCACGAGCTGCGGTCCCTCACCGAACTGCCCGCCGAGCGCCTCGCCGACGCCGTCGCCGAGCTGCTGCGCGAGGACATCGTCAGGCCCGGCGAACTCGCCGACCAGTACCGGTTCCGGAACTCCCTGCTGCGGGCCACCGCCTACCACTCCACGAGTGAGCGGTGGCGGCTCGCCGCGCACACCGCGGCGACCGGGCTCGTCCCGCTGCCCGCCCCGTGCGCCCACGGCCAGGCAGGACCCGTACCGCACCGGACACCGGTCGCCGACCGGGTCCGCTCGGGCCTGCTGCCGCGACCGGCCGACCACACCTGCGCCCCCGGGGACGGCACCCTCCTCTACGCGCAGCGGGTGCGCACCGGCAAGGCCCTGGTCGTCGCCGGACGGCCCAGCGAGGCCCTCGACGTCCTCGACCGGACCGCGTCGCCCGGCACCGAAGTCCCGCTCGTGCTGCGGGCGGAGGCCGCCGAGTGGCGGGCCCGCGCGCAGCGCCTGCTGGGCCGGTACGCCCTGGCCGAGTCCCTGCTGGACGCGGTGCGGCCGGACGTGGCCGGCGAACCCGAGGCACTCGCCCTGATCGACCTGGCGCGGCTCGCGGCGGCGCTGGAGCGCGGCACCCCGCTGCCCGGCGGCGCCCCGCCCGCGGCACGCTGGGCCACCGACCGGTCCGACCCGCTGGCCCGCGCGTACGCCGGGGCGCTGCTCGGCGCCCAGGACGCGGACGCGGGCCGCACCGCGCAGGCGACCGCCCGGCTCGACGGCGTGGCGGCCCTGCTCGACGGGCTCGACGACACCGCTCTCGTCGGCCGGCTCGACCCGCTGTACTGGCTGGCCAGGTCCCTGGCCCGGCTGGAGCAGGACGCGGCGGCCGCACGGCACTTCGAGCGGGGTCTCGGCATCGCCGCGGCCCACGAACTCGACCACCTCGTACCGCAGTTCGCGACCGGGCTCGCCGAGGTCAGGCTACGGCTCGGGCGCGTCGACCTGGCGATCGAGTCGGGTCACCGGGCGATGCGCGCGGCGGACCGGATCGGCAGCGACTGTCTGCTGGCCGAGGCGGGGGCCGGGCTCGCCCGGGCCGCGTGGATCGGCGGCGACCGGGCGGCGGCCCTGCGCGAGGCGCGGGAGGCGGCCCGGCGGGCGGAGGCGTGGCGCGAGCCGTGGGCGGACCGCGTGCGGCTGTCGCTGCTGGAGACGACCTTCGACACGGGCGACCAGGAACTGTGCAGGGAACTCCTGTCGACCGGGACCGTGCGGCGTGCCGCCTCGTTCCCCGTCGTCTCGATGGTGCCCGCCGTCGCCGAGGTCCTCGCCCGTCTCGAAGGGGAGCGGCGCGGTTCGGCGACCGAGGCGGGGCGGTGGGCGACGGTGGCCGAAGAGGCCGCGGGCCGGCTGCGGTTGCCGGGTGCGACAGGTCTGGCGCTGCTGGCGCGGGCCCATCACCACCGGGTCACCGATCCGCTCAGGGCCGCCGTCTTCGCGTCCAGCGCGGTCGTCACGCTGACCCGGGCCGGCCGGCCGCTCGACGTGGTCCGGGCCCATCTGGCCGTCGCGGCGGCCTGGGCGGGCATCGACTCCGCGGTGGCCCGCCGCCAGCTCGACGAGGCGCAGGTCCTGCTGCGCGACCGTGGGGCCCACGGATATCTGGACCACACCGACGACCTGGCCACGAGCGCGCCTGCCCAGTCGGCCGACGCCCGTCTTGCCCGGCTGAGCAGCCGGGAGCGGGAGATCTCGGTGCTGGTCAGCGACGGTTGCACCAATCAGCAGATCGCCCGCGCGCTGCGGCTCAGCCACAAGACCGTGGAGACCCACCTCGGCCGGATCTTCAAGAAGCTCGACGTCGGTTCGCGGGCCCAGGTCGCCACCTCGATCGGCCGGGCGGCCCGGTTCACCGACGCCCGGTTCGCCGACCGGCCGACGCCGGTCGGCGCCTCAGATCAGCTCGCGTAGCAGCTCACTGGCACCGGCCGCGATCGTGCCCGCCGAGGCGTCGCGGTAGAGCCGGGCCGCCGTGGACTCGTCCAGGCACCCTTGCGCCCCGTGGAATTGGAGACAGACGTGAGCAGCCCGCACCGCGAGTTCGGTCGCCTTGAGCTTGAGCACGGTCGCCGTGCGGCTGTCCAGTTCACCGCGGCTGTGCAGCAGGGCCGCGTGCCGGCCGTACTGGGTGACCAGTTCGTGGTCGGCCGTGAGCTCGGCGAACGCGTGGCGCACGACCTGATGCCCGTACAGCGGGGTGTCCTTGACCCGGCGGCGGCGGATGTGCCCGTTCAGCAGGTCCAGACAGTGGGCGACGCCGCCGACCGCGAGGAGCCCGGCGACCAGCCGCTCGAAGTCCAGGCCGCGGATCACGTGCATCAGCGCGTGGTCCTTGCGGCCGAGCACCCGGTCGTCGGGGACGACGACGTCGTCGAGGACGACCGTGCAGATGTCGGCGGAGCGCCAGCCCAGCATCCGCTGTGCCGTGCGCCGCACCCCCGGGGTGTCGGCGTCGATCAGCAGCAGGCTCGCGCCGGTCAGGCCCCGGCGGGGCGTCGCGGCCTCGTCCCGGGTCCGCACGAGCGCGACGAAGAACGACGCCTGGGAGCCGTTGGCGACATAGAGCTTCTCGCCGTCGACCAGCAGACCGCCGCCGTCGCGGGGGCGGGCCCGGGTGCTGAGCCGGCTGAGGTCCGAGCCGGCGTCCGCCTCGGTGATGGCGAGCGCGGCGACGCGTTCGCCCCGGCGGGCCGGTTCCAGGTACGCCTCCTTCTGCTCGGGCGTGCCGAACAGGTCGAGGTACGAGGTGGCCATGTAGGCGTGCACGCCGATGCCGGCGCGGATGCCCGCGTAGCCGGTGCGGCCCAGCTCCTCCAGGAGGATCGCGCTGTCGAGGAACGCCTCGCCGTGGTGACCGAGGGCGAGCAGCCCCTCGGCGGCGAGGGCCTTCCACACGGCAGGGTCCGGCCGGCCCTGTTCCTCCCACCGGTCGGCGTACGGGAGGACCGTCTCCGCCAGCACGTCGCGCACCCGCGTACGGAACTCCGTGTGCCGCGGGGTCTCCCAGGACGCGCCGTTCACTGCGCACCCCCTACGGCGTACTCCGTCACCAGAGCCTGCCGGTCCACCTTGCCGGTTCCGGACAGAGGGAGGGAGTCCCGCAGATGGATCGCCGTCGGCACCATGTAACCCGGCAGGTGCACGCCCAGGAACTCCGTGATCTCCTGCGCCGTGCACCGGTCGTCGCGCGGAACCGCGAACGCGATCAGTGTCTTCTCCCCCGCGCCGTTCTCACCGACCGCCACGTGGCTGAACCGCACTCCGGGGTGCCGGTCAAGGTGGTGGGCGACCTCGCTGAGCTCGATCCGGAACCCGTTGATCTTCACCTGGTCGTCAAGGCGGCCCTCGAAGACGACCTCGCCGTCCGCGCGCAGCCGCCCGCGGTCACCGGTCCGGTACAGCCGTTCGCGGACCCCGTCGATCTCGCGCTCCACGAAGTGCCCGCGGGCCGCGTCGCGCGCGTCGAGGTAGCCGGGCGACAGGCCGGGACCCGCCAGGCAGATCTCGCCGACCCGGCCGGGCGGGCACAGGGTGTCGCCGTCGACCACGTACAGCCGGGTGTTCTGCAGGGGGAGCCCGATCGGAAGGTCGGCGACGGACTCCGGCAGCCCGTCCAGGTCGAGCGGGGAGTAGGTGGCGAACGTCGTGCACTCGGTCGGGCCGTACACGTTGACGACCTTGCCGGGGCCGTAGCGGGCCACCGCCTTGCGCAGGTGCCGCATGGAGTGCAACTCGCCGCCGGTCAGGACGGTTTCGACCTGGTCGAGAGCGGCGGGCCCCTCGTCCACCACGGTGTTGAACAGTGCCGTGGTCAGGAAGACCACGGTGACACCGTGCGCGGCGACGGTCCGCTTGAGCTCGGACAGCCGGATCCACGGCGACGGGTAGAGCACGCACGTCCCGCCGTGCAGCAGCGCGCCCCAGATCTCGAACGTCGCCGCGTCGAAGTACACGGGCGCGAGCTGGAGGATCCTGGTGCGCTCGCCGAGCCGGGCGTACCGGGCGTCGAAGACCAGGCGGGCGATGCTGCGGTGCCGGATCGGCACGCCTTTGGGCCGGCCGGTGGAGCCGGAGGTGAAGTTGACGTAGGCGAGGTCGTCAGGACCCGTCCGCAGCGCCGGGTCCGCCTCGACGGGCGGCACGTCCGGCGACAGGACGTCGAGTCCGGGGAACCGGCCGGCGACCGCGTCCGGTGTGTCGGTGACGAGGTGCGCGGCACCGGTCTGCGCCAGGACCGACCGGATGCGCTCCGCCGGCCAGCCGAGGTCCACCGGGACGTAGTGGCCGCCGCACTTGAGCACGCCGAGGATCGCGGCGATCAGCTCGGGCGAGCGGCCCACCCCGATCACGACGGCGGCGCCCGGGGTGACGCCGCGGCGCCGCAGCTCCGCGGCGACCCCGTTCGCCGCCCGGTTCAGGTCGCGGTAGGTGATCACGCGGTCCCGGTGGACGAGCGCGGTCGCTTCGGGCAGACGGGCGGCGACCGCCTCGAACAGCTCCTTGACGCCCCGGTCGTCGGGGTAGGGCACGGCGGTGCGGTTGATCCGCCGGTGCACGGCGAGTGCCACGTCGCCGCCGGTCAGCCTGTCCATGCCGAACTCCTGTCAGTCCAGGACCCGGGACCGGTCCCGGCTCGCCTGGATCGTCGCGGCGATCTCCTGCACCGTGCTGCGCTCGAAGAGGTCGTCGGGCATCAGGCTGTCCTCGCCGAACCGCTCCTCGGCCTTCGCGATGAGGCGGACCGCGGTCAGCGAGTTGCCGCCGCCGGCGAAGAAGTCGTCGCCAGGTTGCTCCACCAGCAGCCCCAGTTCGCGGCAGGTGTCCACGACCCAGGACTCGATCTCTGTGCTGGCCATCGAGTTGGCCTCCTATCGCGTGACGAAGGGACGACCGGTGACGGTCCGGTCGACGAAGCGGTTGTGTCCGTAGCCGTCCTTGCCGGCGACCAGGACGTTGCCGAACTTGTCGAGGCTGGCCTCGCCGCCGAACTCCACGAGCGCGTCGGAGTACGGGTAGACGCGGACGGACGTCGGCAGGTAGCGGGCCGCGAAACCAAGGCGCATCTGGTCGGTCAGGCCGTTGTGCGGGTGCGAGGCGTGCATGAGCGTCGACCAGAAGACGATGCACTGGCCCTTGCGCATCTCCATCGAGACGGCCTTGGACTCGTCCGGGCTCCAATTCGGGTCCTTCTGGAGCTGCCGGTAGTCATAGCCGAAGAAGCCGCGCCTGACGCCGTCCTTCTCCTTCTTGTTGATGGAATCCGCGTCGTATTCCATCACCTTGGACTCGTCGTAGTTCATCGTCTTGTGCGAGCCCGGGATGAACTGCAGGCAGCCGTTCTCGACGGTGGCGTCGGTGAACGCGGTCCACACGGTGATGGTGCCGCCGAACTCCGCGTCCTCGGGCCACACGATCTGCGGGTACTTCGAGCCGGCCACGTTGGAGAAGTTGTCGGCCTGGTGCCAGTCGGTGCCCTCGTCGCCGGGGTACTTGGGGAAGAACTCGGTGCGCCAGCAGAGCGCGTCGGGGCCGACCAGGCTGGTCACCGGCCCCACGATGCTGGGCTGGGTGATGTGGTCGGCCAGGAAGTCGACGTCGAGGTGACGGTCGTAGTTGGCCAGGTTGGTGGTGCCGGAGACGGCACCGCTCTGCTGGTAGATCGACGTCTTCGTGTTGATCAGCTTGGGCCGCAGCGCCTTCAGGCTGCGGTCCATCTCCTCCGGCTCGTACACGTCGAACGGACCGATGAATCCATTCTCGTTGAACTGCTCGATCTGAGCGTCGGAAAGCGCGAAATCCGATATCTGCTGAGCCATGACCCACCTTTTAGTAGGAGGTTTCATCTCGCCTCAAACAGGTGAACACGCCGCTGAGTTCACTGTCAAGGAAGGCCTCTCGTTCCGAATTCGGAACGCCTGGCGCAAGACATTGAGGTTCCTTTTTCGGAACGGAAAGGAATGTGGAGAAGATGACCAAACCATTCGCCGTGGAGGTCGGGCGGCGTGTCAGAACGCTGCGACGGCTGTACGGTCTGTCGCTGTCGGAACTGGCCCAGCGGGCGTCGATCGGCAAGGCGACGCTGTCCGGTCTGGAAACCGGCACCCGCAATCCGACCCTCGAGACCCTCTACGCGATATCCACCCAGCTCCGCATCCCGCTGGCCGTCCTGCTCGCCGATCCCGATCCGGCGGGGCGGCCGGAGGAGGTGCACGGCACCGCGGTCTCCGCCACGCTCCTGGAGACGTTCACCGACCACGAGGCCACGTCGGAGCTGTACCGGATCCGCATCCGCCCCGGCATCACCCAGGTCTCCCCGCCCCACCAGCACGGCGTCACCGAGCACTTGACCGTCTTCTCGGGCAGCGCCCGGGTCGGACCGGCCCGCCGGCCGGTCGTGGTCCCGGCCGGCGGGCACGCCCACTGGCCCGCCGACGTCCCGCACATCTACACCACCGCCAACGGCGACGAGGTACACGCCTCGCTCACCATCCGCCACCGTCTCTGCGAGGCAGCCGTGACCTTTCCCCGGGCCACCGGCCTCAGCATTCAGGAGGTGTCATGACGACGCAGCTTCCGGAATCAGCGCGGACCCCGCACGGGCCACCGCACGAGACCCCGCACGGGAACAGGACGCAGAGGGAGCCGATCTGCACCTGCCGGCCGGGCGCGACGGTGTGGCTGACCGGCCTGCCGAGCGCCGGGAAGACCACCCTCGCCCGCGCCCTGGCCGACCGGCTGCGGGCCGACGGGCGCCGGGTCGAGGTGCTGGACGGCGACGAACTCCGCTCGTCGCTCTGCGCGGACCTGGGCTTCAGCCGCGCCGACCGCCAGGCCAACGTCCAGCGCCTCGGCCTGCTCGCCGAGGTGCTGGCCCGCAACGGCGTCACCGCCCTGGTCCCGGTGATCGCGCCCTACGCGGCCGACCGGGAGGCCGTCCGCAGACGCCACGAGAGCAGCGACACCCCCTACTTGGAGGTGCACGTCGCCACCCCGGTCGAGGTGTGTGCCGAACGCGACGTGAAGGGCCTGTACGCGCAGCAGGCGGCCGGCCGGCTCACTGGCCTGACCGGGGTGGACGACCCCTACGAGCGGCCGGACTTCCCCGATCTGCGGATCGAGACGCACACCCGGGGCGTGGCCGAGTGCGCGGCGGCCCTGCACGCGCTGCTGACCGAGAGGGGGCTGGCATGACGACGGTCACCGCACCCGGGTCCGCCCCGGAACGCACGGGTCCGCCGCGCCGCGAAGGCACCCGGCGGCCGGTCCGCGACACTCCGCACGCCCTGAGCCACCTCGACGTGCTGGAGTCGGAGGCGGTGCACATCTTCCGCGAGGTGGCGGGCGAGTTCGAGCGGCCGGTGATCCTGTTCTCCGGCGGCAAGGACTCCATCGTCATGCTGCACCTGGCGCTGAAGGCGTTCACTCCGGCCCCGTTGCCCTTCGCCCTGCTGCACGTGGACACGGGACACAACTTCCCCGAGGTCCTGGCCCATCGCGACCGCGTCGTCGCCGAGCACGGGCTGCGGCTGCACGTCGCGTCCGTGCAGGACCACATCGACCGGGGCGTGCTGCGCGAACGTCCGGACGGGACCCGCAATCCGCTGCAGACCGTGCCGTTGACGGAGGCCATCCGGAGCGAGAAGTTCGACGCCGTCTTCGGCGGCGGTCGCCGCGACGAGGAGAAGGCCCGCGCCAAGGAACGCGTCTTCTCCCTGCGCGACGAGTTCTCCCAGTGGGACCCGCGCCGCCAGCGCCCCGAGCTGTGGCAGCTCTACAACGGCCGCCACGCGCCCGGTGAGCACGTCCGCGTCTTCCCGCTGTCCAACTGGACCGAGCTGGACGTCTGGCAGTACATCGCTCGGGAGAACATCGAGCTGCCCTCGATCTACTACGCGCACGAGCGGCCGGTGTTCGACCGCGACGGCATGTGGCTGACGGCCGGCGACTGGGGCGGCCCGAAGGAGGGCGAGACGGTCGAGACCCGTCTGGTGCGCTACCGCACCGTCGGCGACATGTCCTGCACCGGCGCCGTCGACTCCGACGCCGACACCGTGGAGAAGGTGATCACCGAGATCGCCGCGTCCCGGCTGACCGAGCGCGGCGCCACCCGCGCCGACGACAAGATGTCCGAGGCCGCGATGGAAGACCGCAAGCGCGAAGGGTACTTCTAGACATGTCTGTTGCCACTGATGCCATTGAAGTCGACACGCTGCGCTTCGCGACCGCCGGGTCCGTGGACGACGGCAAGTCCACGCTGGTCGGACGGCTGCTGCACGACTCCAAGTCGGTCCTCGCCGACCAGTTGGAGGCCGTCGAGCACGTCTCGCGCGGCCGCGGCCAGGACGCCCCCGACCTCGCGCTGCTCACCGACGGGCTGCGGGCCGAACGCGAGCAGGGCATCACCATCGACGTCGCCTACCGCTACTTCGCCACGCCCCGCCGCCGGTTCGTCCTCGCGGACACCCCCGGCCACGTCCAGTACACCCGCAACATGGTGACGGGCGCCTCCACCGCCGAGCTGACGGTGATCCTGGTCGACGCCCGCCACGGCATCGTGGAACAGACCCGCCGGCACGCCGCGATCGCCGCTCTGCTGCGCGTCCCGCACCTCGTGCTCGCCGTCAACAAGATGGACCTGGTCGACTTCGCGCGGCCCGTCTTCGACGCCATCGCGGAGGAATTCGCCGCGTACGCACGCGAGTTGGGACCGGGCGTCGGGGAGATCACCGCCATCCCGGTCTCCGCGCTCGCCGGCGACAACGTGGTGGAGCCCTCCCGGACCATGGACTGGTACGCGGGGCCCACCCTCCTGGAGCACCTGGAGACCGTCTCCGTCGGCGACCGCCCGGACGACGGGCCCGCCCGGATCCCGGTGCAGTACGTCATCCGCCCGCAGGTCGCCGAGCACCGTGACTACCGCGGCTACGCCGGGCAGATCACCTCCGGCGTCGTGCGCGTCGGCGACCCGGTGACCGTGCTGCCCACGGGCCGCGCGAGCACCGTCGAGGCGATCGACCTGCTCGGCGAGGCCGTCGGGACCGCGTGGGCGCCGCAGTCGGTGACGGTGCGGCTCCGGGACGACATCGACATCTCGCGCGGCGATCTGATCGCCCCGCCCGACGCGGCGCCCACGGTCACCCGGAAGGTGAGCGCCGTGGTCTGCCACGTCGCGGACCGTCCGCTCGCCGTCGGTCAGCGGGTGCTGCTCAAGCACACCACCCGCACGGTCCAGGCGGTCGTCGACGCGATCCCCTCCCGGCTCGCCCTCGACGACCTCTCCCAGTGCCCGGACCCCGGGCAGCTGGCGGCGAACGACATCGGCCGGGTGCTGGTCCGCACGGCCGAGCCGCTCGCGCTCGACCTGTACGCGGACTCCCGGCGTACGGGGTCGTTCCTGCTGATCGACCCCGCCGACGGCACCACGCTCACGGCCTGCATGGCCGACGGCACCGGCTGATCCGCGGGCCCTGCCTCAGTCCGTCCCGCTCGGCACCACGCAGTTGTCCGGCTGCGGCCGGCCCTCCGGCCAGCCGAGCCGAACGAACGCCAACTTCCGGGTGCGCGGATCGAGTTCGACGATGGCGACCGGCTTGTCGTAGGGGTTGCCGCCGTTGGTGAGGCAGATCCAGCCGCTGGTGCCGGCCACCCGGTAGGCGGACTCCAGGCGGGTCCACTGGGCGGCGACCCGCTCCCGCGCCGGGATCCTGTCGCCGGTCTGGGTGTTGGCGAGGAACACGGCCTGGGCCGCGGTGTACACGCCGTCGTGGACGAGCATGGTGCGCGAGTCGTCCAGCTCCACCGGACCGATGTCACCGGCCCGCCCGGAGGTGACGAGGTCGGTCAGCTTCCGCAACTGGTCGCGGGGTTCGGTCAGATATGCGGGGAGCTGCGCGTCTGTGGGCGCCTTGCCGGCCGCCTTCTTGCGGGCGTCGCGCCACCGGGCGATCTCCCGCTCCCACGCCTCGGGGTGTCCGGGCGCCGCGTACTGCACGGTGACGGCGGGTTCCTTCCCGCCGCCGCGGAGCACCTGCCAGTCCTCCTCGCTCATGTAGCGCTCCAGGGTCGCCGAGCCGGAGCCGCTGATGATCGTGTACTTCTTGTCGCGGCAGCCCGCCTCGGCCAGCTTCAGGGCGAACAGGCGCAGGTGGACGGGGCGCCCGGCGAAGTAGACGGTCCGGGCGCTCGACTGGCAGATGTTGTTGCCGATGAAGGCGAAGTCGTTGCCCGTGTTGCCCAGTCGGTTGATGCCGGGCGACTCGAACTCCTGGTCCTTGGGGCCTGGTTCGCCCTTCTCGCGGCAGCTGAACGCCTTGGCGAGCGACGAGACGTAGATGTCGGGCCGGGTGTCCTTGACCAGGACGGTGTCCTTGTCGGGTGTCCCGGCGCGGCAGGCGAGCGCGTCGGCCTGGGCCTGGTTGGTGGGGATGATGCGGGCGAGTCCCTTGTAGCGGGCCTCGCCCTTCTCCGGGTTGGCGATGTCGTCGGCGCTGGCCCGGCTGATGACGACCGGGATGTGCAGGTCGTTGGTGAGGCGGCCGATGGCCGCCTTGGACTCCTTGAGGCTGAGGTTGAATCCGGTGACGGCGCGGAGGTTGTCGTCGCGCGAGGCGGCCATCGTGCCCAGCGTGTCGACGACGGTGTCGTACTTCTTGTAGTCCTTGCCCGGGTTGGCGAGGACGAGCCGGACCAGCGGGGTCCGCTGCAGGCGGTTGACGCGGTACTGCGCGAGGTAGGCGCCCTGCAACTCGCTGCGCAGTTCGCCGCGTTCGGCGGCCAGTTCGGGTTCAAGGGGCAGCACCATGGCCAGGGTGACGTGCGGCTTGCTCTCGATCCGGCGGTTCTCCCGGGCGATGGCCGCGGTGACCTTGCTGATCTCCGGGGTGCCGAAGTCGTAGGCGGAGGCGCTGACGCCGATGCACTCGCCGTCGATCCGGTCGACGCCGGTCGCGCAGTGGTCGGGTTCGTCGGGCCGGGTCACGCGGTACCCGACCACCGACACGACGCCCACGACGACGACCACGGCGACCAGGGCCGTCAGGGCCTTCTTCAGGCGGGTGGCCCACAGCTTCCGGTACAGCCAGTCCGGCACGTTCCGCACGTTCATGTCCGCTGTGCCTTCCTGCCGATGTGCCGGGTGCATGCGCACGGCTTGAGCGGCTGCCGGTTCTCGATCAATTCGCCCCATCTCCGTGCGGTGTCGGTGAGCACGGCGGCCGCGCGCGGCGCCTCGGTGCACAGGTCGTCGAGGACGTCCTTGAGGGCGTCCGCGACGGCTTCGTCGATCGGCCGGGTCCGGTCCTCGCACAGCCACAGGGCGTGCAGCAGGCGGTCGACCCGCCAGTGCAGCAGGCCGCCCTCCGTCTGCACCTCGCCGAGCGCCCTGGCCCGCCGGTCGTCGTCCCGGCCGAGCAGCGGGGCCTGGGCGATGGAGAGGACGTCGGCGCACCACAGCCTCGGGTCGGTGGTGGCGAAGGTGCTGGTCAGCCGGGCGACGACGGGCTCCGCGCCCTGGTGGGCGAGTTGGTGGTTGAGGCGGTGGGCGCCCGCGGAACCGAACACCGGGTCGGGGTGCTGGTCGCGGAGCAGCAGGTGGTAGTGGTGCCGGAGCTGTTCGTGGTTGCGGGCCCAGGCCGCGCCGTCGGGCCGCATCCGGTAGAGGCGCTGGCGGAGCAGGGTGCGCAGGCCGAGGTCGCCGATGAAGTGCCGGGGGCAGTGGGGCCAGCCGCTGTCCTGGAGCAGTTCGGCGATCCGGTACGCGCTCAGCTGGGCGGCCCGGCCCGCCTGGACGCGCAGCATCAGGGCCTGGGCGCAGTCGACGTCGTGGGCGACGGACAGGTGGCTGAGGAGGTCGAGCCACTGGTCGTGGTGGAGCGCCGGCAGTTCCTCGGGCAGCTGGCGCAGCACCAGTTCGTCGAGGAGGACGTCGCCGACGGGCTGCGGCGGCTCGTCGTCGCCGGTCCGTACGGTGCCGTCGAGGAGGGCGGGGGTGCCGCGCCCGGCCGGCGGCCGGTAGCTTGCGGTGGCCTCGCCGAGCCGGGTCACGAACAGCGGGCGGCCGCCGCTGAGCCGGTGGATGCCGAAGTCGACGAGCTGCCAGGACGTCGTCGGGTCGCCGGAACCGGCGCCGGCCGTGGTGCCGGAGGGCTGGACGCGCAGTCGGGTCGTCGCCTCCTGCTGCTGTTCGCGGGTGAGGACGGGCATCCGGACGAGCACGACGCCGCGGGCCGGGGGCGCCAGGTCGGGGTCGGGCGCGGGCGGGCGCCGCCAGTCCGGCGGGGGCCCGTCGGAGGGCGCCCAGGCGGTGGGCCGGTCCTCACCGACGGCGCGTTCCCGGCCGAGGAGCCGGCCGCCGCCCTCGTGCCGGGCGGTGGCGACGACGACGAGCCGGTCGTGGTGGCCGTGCTCGCGGTCCGTGAGCACCGGTCTGACCAGGTTGCGCCCGAGGGCGGTGTCGGCCCGGTCGAGGAGCAGCGCGGGCCGCCCCGCGTGGGCGAGGCCGCCGAATCCGCCGTACGCGGCCTCGACGTCCTCGCGCAGCGCCCGGAAGAGGAAGCCTTCCGCCGTGCGGCGGGCGGCGCCGCCCTGCTGGAAGTCGTTGGCCAGAGTGTGCAGTCCGAGCCGTGGCATGCCCGCGGCTCCTGGGTAGGCGCCGTAGCAGCCGCGCAGCGCCGCGGTGCCCTCGTGGGAGAGCCGGGCGAGGAGTTCGTCGACGACGGCGACGACGACCGGTGCGGTGAGGGGGTTGGCGACGAGCCCCAGCAGCGCGTTGAGATAGCCCGCGCGGGCCCGGTGGAACACGCCGCGCCAGAACGATCCCTTCGGTACGAGGGCGTCGTGGCGCCGCACCTCGCTCACAAGGTCGCCGGTGGAGTCCTGCCCGTCGCTGGCGGCGATCGCGGCGAGCCCCGCGTACAGGCGCGGGGTCTTGATTCCGCCGCCGTCGCCGTCCCACTTCTGGAATTGCAGCCCGATTTCGCGCAGCGCCTCGGTGCATTCGGAGCGGGTGCCGGGGTGTTCCTCGGCCCGCCGCCGGAATACGGCCGCCCCGCAGTCGATCCAGGCCACCGGTACGTACGCCCCGAAAATGCTCCGGATACAGCCGAGCAGTCGCCCCTTGCCCATTCCCGGCCCGCCGGTGAGGACGACGACGGGCAGGTCGGGCCCGTAGAGCAGCGGACGATTGCGCCCTTTGCGGGACTTTCCCAGCAGACCGGCGACCAGGCCGTCCTCCTGGAGGAGCTTCTCGAATCCGAGGTCGTCAGGCACGGTCCCCCCGAGGCTGCGCCGTTCGTTTTCCGGTAGGTGACCGGTGCGTGATGGCACGTCAGGTTAGTTGAGGGGCCGGGAACTTGGGGAGGGAAAAGACAGAGCGGATACCGAACTGACTCGATGTGGCGGCGAGTTGTGACGTCGCGCCGTGTGGAATTCCGCTCAGCGCAGGAGTTGCAGGGGGAACGCCCGGGCCATCGCGGCCATCCCCGCGTCATTGGGGTGCAGACCGTCTCCGCCGTTGTACGCGGGGAGCAGCCGGCCGGGCCGGTCGGGGTCGCGGACGGCCGTGTCGAAGTCGACGACTCCGTCGAACGCGCCGCTCGTGCGGATCCAGTCGTTGACGGCCTGCCGGACCGCCTCCCGCTGCGGGGTGTAGTAGCCGAGGACGTCGCCCTCGAAGGGCAGCATCGTCGCGCCGAGCATCCGCAGGCCGTGCTGGTGGGCCCGCTGGATCAACTGCCGGTATCCCTCGATGACTTCGGCCGCGGTCACCTCCTCGGTCGTGGGGGCGACGAGGCCCGGTGAGCCGAGGTCGTTGACGCCGAGGAGCACGGTGACGCTGCGGGCGCCCGGCTGCTTCAGCACGTCCCGGTCGAACCGCTTGAGCCCGCTCTCGCCGAAGTACGCGGCGAAGGACTCGGCCGGCGTGCCCGGGACCGGGTTCGGGTCGCGCAGCAGCCGGTTGCCGCCGATGCCCGCGTTGACGACGCCGGTGCCGGCCAACTGCCGGTCCCCGCGCAGCCGTTCGGCGAGCAGGTCGGGCCAGCGGTGGTTGGCGTCGACCGTGGTGTGCTCGCCGTCGGTGATGGAGTCGCCGAGGGTGACGAGCGCCGCGTCCGCCGTCCCGGCGGCTCCGTCGACGGCGACGCCGGACAGGAAGTGCCAGGACGTGACGGTCGAGGTCGGCGTCAGGTCGGGCTTGCCGGTGACGTCGCCGGCCGCGACGTAGTTGCTCTGGTACGCCGCCGAGTGCACGGTGCCGCCGGGGGTGCGCTCGGGCAGGTAGAGGCTGATGACGAGGTCGCCGCCGGCCGTCGTGGGCAGCGGGACCGGGTCGCTCCAGCGCTGAGTGCCGGGTTCGAGGGTCGTCGACGTGCTGCCGTCGAAGCGCAGTGCGCGGTCGGTGCCGGTGTCGACGGCGGTCGCGGGGCCGCCCGCCGCCGGGAGCGCGGCGTGCGCCTCGCCGATCGTCAGCGGCGTCGTACCGAACTCGTTGGTGAACCGCACCCGGACGCTGTGTCCGGCGACGGACAGGTGGACCTTCTGCCGCAGCGTCTGGTCCTCGTAGACCGTGGTGTCTGTGGCGGGCACGGTGGTGGGCGGGGCCGCCCAGGTGCCGATGAACGTGTCGGTGGCGGTGGCGCCGTTGGCGACGGGCGCCGGGGCGAGGGCCGGGGCGAGCACGGCGAGGGACACGGTCAGCAGCGCGGATATGCCTCTGCGCATGGGGCGTTCGTACCTTTCCTTGGGGGGTGTGCGGCCGCGGGCGGCCGTGGTGCGGCGGTGTTCAACTGCGCGGCCACGGCAGTTGAACACCCGCCGGGCGGGGTCAGCCGGAGTCGCCGACCTCGCGCGCGAACTGCGCCCACATGCCCGCGTACTTCCTCGCCAGGTCGGCCACGAGGTCCGTGCAGTGCGCGGGCACGACCTCGGCCATCAGCAGCAGTTCCCGCGGCTCCAGGGCGTTGCGCTGCAACAGGCGGAGCAGCTGACGGCCGCTCTCCTTGTGCCGCAGGGACGGGTCGCGCAGGAGCTTGTCCATGGGCGAGACATCGGCCGAACGGACCGGCTGGACCGGCTGAGCCGGGTGGACCGGCTGGATCGGGTGGACGACGGCCGGGGCTTCCCGAGGGGCGTCGTGGGTGCGGTGAGCGTCGTGGGCGTCGTCGGTGGTGCGCGGTTCCGGTACGGGCGACCGGCCCACGACGAGTCGTTTGCGGACGTCGCTGACCGTCGCCGGTGAGATGCCGGCCTCCCTGGCCACCTCGCGCAGCGAGGCCCGAGGCCGCTCCGCCAGCAGTTCGGCGGCCTTCCAGCGGCCTTCGGAACCGTCCAGCGGCCGGACCCGGCCGTCCCTGCCCCGGCGGGCCCGCGGGTGGGGCGTCGCGCCGTCCGACGCGGACCGCAGGGCGGCCACGGTCTTGGCGCCGATGCCGGCGGTGCGCGCCACGGCCCGGTCCGACAGGTGCGGCCACTGGGCGAGGATGCGCTCCGCCGCGGCCCTGCGGTCCTCCCGGGAGAGGGGCAGGCCGTGCGCCGTGTTGGACCGGACGGCGAGCAGGAACGCCTCTTCGGCCGCGCCGTCGAAGAACCGCGCCTCGATGGTCGTACGGCCCTGCGCGCAGGCGGCCATGACGCGGTGCATGCCGTCGATCACCCGCAGCGTGGACCGCTCCACGAGGATCGGCGGCAGCGGTTCGTCGAGCTCCGCGAGCCGGGCGACGTGCGCGGCGTCCTCCCCCTGGAGGCGGGGCGAGTAGCCGGGCACGAGCGACGCGATCGGGACGGATTCGACGTCCTCGCCGAGAGTTCCGGCCATGGCCGCCGCCGTCGTCGTGGCAGGCGCGTCGGAATCCTCGCGCGCCGCCTCGAAAAGAAGTGCATGGGAATCGGGCATGGAACTCACTCATCTCCCCCGCATTTCGGCTCACTGGCCGCCTGGCCGGGTTCTGAACGGTACACAGCTTCGCCCGCCACGGGTAACACAGGCCATCGACATACGAGTCAGAATTGCTGGAGGAACACGGAAGGAATGCTTGATGAACGCTTGAGGAGTGCTCGGAGAAACCAAGAAGTCCCCGGCTCAGACAATGAGTTCGGCGCCGTCCGGCAGCACTTCCGCACCGGCCCCGCGCATCGTTTCCGTGGCGGCGGACTCGGGGTCGAGCAGCGGATTGGTGTTGTTGAGGTGGGTGTAGATCCGGCGCGGTCCGCAAGGGCGGGCGAGGCGCGCGAGGCGGGTGAGGCTGCCGCCGGGGCCGTCCACGGGCAGGTGCCCCATCAGCGGCTGCCCGGCGTCCGCGGCGCGCACCGCGCTGCCCAGCTCGTCGGCGCTGAAGAAGGTGCCGTCCAGCAGGGCGCAGGACGCCGAGGCCAGCAGGTCCTCGAAGCCGTCGGGCCAGACGGCCAGGCACGGCGCGTACAGGAGCACGCCGCCGGTCGCCGGGTCCTCGATGCGGTAGGCCACCACCCAGGGGACGCCGGGGTCCGGATCGCCCACGTACTTGGGGGCCTTGGCGCTGACCGGGTGCGCGGTGACGGTGAGGCCGCCGGACAGGGCGAAGCCGCCGGCGACGGTGCTGTCCCGCCACTCCCAGGGCGTGTAGCGGTCCAGCAGACCGCGCAGCGGCAGGCCGGTGGTGAGCGCGTCGCGGACCGGCGGCGCGGCGTGCACCGTGAGGTCCGCGCCGCCGCGCAGCACGGCCAGCCCCAGCGCGTGGTCGACCTCGGCGTCGGTGAGCAGGACGCCGCGCACGGGAGTGTCGCGCGGGCCGGGTCCCGGCGTCAGGGCGGGCGCGGCGATGAGCTGGGTGCGGATGTCGGGCGAGGCGTTGAGCAGCCACCAGTCCCGTCCGTCGCCGCTGACGGCGACGGACTCCTGGGAGCGTGCGGGCAGTTCGCCGCGGTGGGCGCGGACGCACAGCGCGCAGGCGCAGTTCCACTGCGGGAAGCCGCCGCCGGCCGCGGTGCCGAGCAGAACCACCTTCACGGCGCCACCGGAACGCGCGGCACGAACGCCGGTGCGGGCCCGTCGGTGACCTCCGCGAGCGCCGCGTCGACCAGGTTCCGGTGCGGGGAAAGACCGCAGGCCGGGTCGGTGGCCGCGGCGTCGCCGGTGAGCTGGAAGGCCTGGCAGCGGCAGCCGCCGTGGTCGGTGTGCCGCTCCGGGCAGGTGCGGCACGGGTCGCGCATCCAGCCGGTGCCGCGGTAGGCGTTGAACGCCCGCGAGGCGTACCAGATCTCCGCGAGCGGGCTGCGCAGCACGTTCTCCGTCGGCAGGGTGGTGATGGCGTACGCGGCGGGGCACGGCAGCACGTCGCCGGTGGGGGTGACGGTCAACTGGGTGCTGCCCCAGCCGTCCATGCACGGCTTGGGCCGGTCGTCGTAGTAGTCGGCCGCCACGTAGACCAGATCGGGGCCGCCCGCGTGCCGCTCGCGGACGCGCCGCACCGCGTCGCGCGCCGCGGCGAGCTGGCCGGCGGTGGGCATCAGCGCGGCGCGGTTGCGCAGCCCCCAGCCGTAGTACTGGGTGTTGGCGAGCTCGATCCGGTCGGCGCCCAGGGAGACGGCGAGGTCCACGATCCGCTCGACCCGGTCGATGTTCCCGCGGTGCAGCACGACGTTGACGGTGAGCGGGAGGCCGGCGGCGGTGACGGCCTCGGCGGCCTTCAGCTTGGCGGCGTGCACCCGGGCCCCGGCGATCCGGTCGCCGGACTCCGGGTCGGCGTCCTGGAGGGAGAGCTGGACGTGGTCGACGCCGCGCTCCGCGAGGTCCCGCGCCCGCTCGGCGGTCAGGCCGACGCCGCTGGTGACCAGGTTGACGTAGGCGCCGAGCTGCCGGGCGTGGCCGACCAGGTCGGGCAGGTCGGGGCGGGCCAGGGGTTCGCCGCCGGAGAAGTGCATCTGCACGACGCCGAGTTCACGGGCCTGGGTGAGGATGTCCAGCCACTGCTCGCGGCTCAGCTCGGCGGAGCGGGCGGCGAGTTCCAGGGGGTTGGAGCAGTACGGGCAGTGCAGGGGGCAGCGGTGGGTCAGCTCGATCAGCATGCCCAGCGGCGCGGCGACGGCCGGCTCAGCCATCCAGGTCCACCACCCGGCGCTCCGCGAGGCGCAGCAGCAGCTCGCAGACGTCCTCGGTGCGCACGCCGTCGTAGTCCTGGCCGAGGCGCTCGACGATGCGGGTGACGGAGGCGGTGCCGTCGCAGTGGGCGAGCACCGCGGCCGCGGTGTCGTTGAGGACCACGACGCGTTCGGGCAGCAGGGCCAGCTCGCCGCGGGCGGGGTCGCTGGTGAGCCGGACTCCGGGCCGCAGGCGCGGCACGGTGGGCTCGGGCAGGCCGGTCATGTCCGCGGTGCTCCGTTTCCCGTGTGGTAGTCGAGCGAGTCCAGGACGGCGGTCAGGACCTGGCACTTGAAGGCCAGGGCACGAACGCAGGCCTCCTGCTGTGCCCTGGTGACGGCGTGCCGGACCACCAGGTCGAGCAGGGAGCGGCCCTCGGGTCCGACCACCTCGATGCGGGCGGTGAAGTACTCGAAGCCCTCCTCCGCGATCCACGGGTAGTGCTCCCGCAGCCGGCCGAGGCGGTGGGCGAGCAGGCCGGGGGAGAACAGTTCGGTGAGCCCGGACGCGGCGGCCTCCAGCCAGGGGCGGCGGCGCGCGAAGTCCACGTAGGCGTCCACGGCGAAGCGGGTGCCCGGAAGGACGAGGTGCTCGTCGAGCACGTCGTCCTTCCGGAGCCCGACCGCTTCGCCCAGTCGCAGCCACTTCTCCGCGCCGCCCGACGCGGCGTCCGTCCCGTCGTGGTAGACGATCCTGGACAGCCACTGCCGCCGCACCTCGGGCAGCGGGCAGTTGGCCACGATCGCGGCGTCCTTCTGGGGCAGGCAGCGCTGGTAGTACCAGCGGTTGGCCGCCCACAGCCGCAGCTCGTCCTGGCCCAGCAGACCGTCGTGCATCCGACGGTGGAAGGGGTGCCGGTCCCAGTACGAGGACTCCAGCGCCTGCAGCTCCTGCCGGAATTCGGCCTCGCTCCAGGGCGCGTCCACCTCGTGCGTCACGGACATCGCCATGCCTGCGTCCTTTCTGCGGCGGAGGGTCAGTCGCGGCTGAAGTAGGCGGTGACTTCCATGCCGGTGTCGAAGGAAACGAAATCGGGACGGTGCCATGCCGTCTTCTCGGTGCGGAGTTCCTTGTCGGCGATTCGCATGCGACGCTCCTTTTCACAGAACGGTGTTTTTTCGAATGAAGCGAGGGCGACACTAACGATGCACGTGAAGAGTCTGCAATGTTCAGGGCTTGTGTTGCGCTCAAGAATGTGTCTTGCGGCGCACGCGTATGAACATGCTTTCTCTCCAGGGCAGTTGGCCGATGACCCGATTCCACCGGCGGCGCCTTCTCCTTCTGCTACGGTGATCAGCAGATGGTGTGAGAGCGAGGGAGAGGTAGCCGTGGTGATCGCGGGTGACGACGACATCTCCGTGTGAGACCGGGATGTCGCACGTGCTCTGACCACACACCCCATGGGTGCGCTTCGGTGCGCCCGCATCATCTGCGAGGCATGCGTCTATGTCCGATGCCGGAATCGTCTGCTCGAACCTTTCCTTCTCCTGGCCCGACGGCACTCCCGTGTTCCACGACCTGTCCTGGACCGTGGGCGAGGGCCACACCGGCCTGGTCGCACCGAACGGTGCGGGCAAGTCCACCCTGCTGCGCCTGATCACGGGCGAACTGAGCCCGAACCGCGGCTCCGTGACCGTCAAGGGCCTGCTCGGCCACCTCCCCCAGAACCTGCCGCTGACCGGTGACCTGACCGTGGCCGAGGTGCTCGGCATCGCGCCGGTCATCGAGGCCCTGAACGCCATCGAGTCCGGCGACGTGGCCGAGGAACACTTCGCCACGGTCGGCGACGACTGGGACATCGAGGAGCGCAGCCGGGCCCAGCTCGACCGCCTCGGCCTCGACGGCGTCCCGCTGACCCAGCGGCTGCACGCCCTCAGCGGCGGCCAGGTCGTCTCGCTCGGCCTGGCGAACCAGCTGATCAGACAGCCCGACGTGCTGCTGCTCGACGAACCGACCAACAACCTCGACCTGGACGCCCGCCGCCGGCTCTACCAGGTGCTGGAGAGCTGGACCGGCTGTCTGCTGGTGGTCAGTCACGACCGGGCGCTGCTCGACCGGATGGACGGCATCGCCGAACTCGACGCGGGCGACATGCGGTGGTACGGCGGCAACTACAGCGACTACGAGGAGGCCGTGCGCGGCGAGCAGGAGACCGCCGAGAAGAACATCCGCACCGCCGAGCAGCAGGTCAAGCGGGAGAAGCGGGAGATGCAGCAGGCCCGTGAGCGGGCCGCGCGCCGGGCCGGGGTCGGCGCCCGCGCCGCCGCGAAGGGCAGCATCTCCAAGATGGCCGCCGGCACCCTCAAGCGACGCGCCCAGGAGTCGGCGGCCAAGTCCAACGACACGCACGGCCAGCGTCTCGCCGACGCCAGGACGCGGCTGGACGAGGCGAGCCGGATGCTGCGGGACGACCGCAGGATCTCGCTGGAGCTGCCCGACACCAACGTCCCGGCGGGCCGGACCGTCTTCCTCGGCGAGAACATCAACGTCCGCTACGGCGAGCGGGACCTGTTCGCGGGCGACGGGGTGGCCCTGACCATCCGAGGTCCGGAGCGGATCGCGCTGACCGGCCCCAACGGCGCGGGCAAGTCCACGCTGCTGCGGGTGATCAGCGGTGAACTGGCGGCGCGCAGCGGCGAGTTCAAGCGGGCGGACGGCCGCATCGCCTATCTGTCCCAGCGTCTCGACACCCTGCCGCTGGACCGCACCGTCGCGCAGTGCATGGCCGACTACGCGCCGCACAAGCCGGAGGCGGAGCGGATGACCCTGCTGGCCCGCTTCCTCTTCCGCGGGGCCGCGGCGCACCTGCCGGTGGGGTCCCTGTCCGGCGGCGAGCGGCTGCGCGCCACCCTGGCCTGCGTCCTGGGCGCCGAGCCCGCGCCGCAGCTGCTGCTGCTCGACGAGCCGACCAACAACCTCGACCTGGACAGCGTCGAGCAGTTGGAAGGGGCCCTCAACTCGTACGAGGGCGCGTTCGTCGTGGTCAGTCACGACGAGCGGTTCATCAAGGAGATCGGGGTGAACCGCTGGCTGCGGATGTCCGACGGCCGGCTGCAGGAAGCGGGGGCTCCCGACGATGAGTGACGCCTCCTCCGACCTGCCCGGCGGGCAGGACGTCCTGTCCGCCGACCACCGCTCGGCGCATCTGCTCGCCGAGAACCTGCACGTCGTCCTGGGCGACCGCGTGGTGCTGCACGACGTGTCGCTCAAGGTCTCGCACGGCGAGCGGGTGGGCCTCATCGGCGAGAACGGGCGCGGCAAGTCCACGCTGCTGCGGGCCATCGCCGGCGACCTCGCCCCGCAGCGCGGCGAGGTGGTGCGGGCGGTGACGGGACACGTGGGATTCCTGCCCCAACAGCCGGACTTCCCGGCCGACTTCACCATCGACGACGTGCTGGCCCGGGCGACCGCGCAGTTCGCCGAGATGTCCGCGCGGATGCGGGCCGCCGAGGAGCGGATGGCGTCCGACGAGGGCGATCTCGCCGCGGTCCTCGACGAGTACGGGCGGCTCCAGGAGGAGTTCGACCGGCGCGGCGGCTGGGAGCTCGGCGCCCGGATCGGCGAGGTCCTCGACGTGTTCGGGCTCGCCGGGATCGACCGGGGACGCGGCGTGCGGACCCTGTCGGGCGGCGAACGGTCCCGTCTCGCGCTGGCCGCGCTGGTGCTCGACGAACCGGCCGGGCTGCTGCTCGACGAGCCGACGAACCACCTCGACGACCGGGCGGTGGACTGGCTCGTCCAGTGGCTCGGCGCCTACCGGGGCCCGTGTCTGATCGCCTCGCACGACCGGGCGCTGCTGGACACGGCGGTCACCGCCATCGTCGACCTGGACGGCCCCCGCGGCTCCACCGTCCGCTACGGCGGCGGCTACCGCGACTACCTCGCCGAGCGCGCCGCCGCCCGGGAGCGCTGGTGGCAGCGGTACCGCGAGTGGAGCAAGGAGCTGGCGGAGGCGCGGCGGCGGGTGCAGCGGGCCGCCACCAGCGGGCGGGTCTACAGCGGCCGGGCCGACAACGACAAGCTGTCCTACGACGCGGCGGGCAGCGGCGCCGAACGGGCCGTCGCCCGCACGGGGCGCGCCGCCCAACTGCATCTGCAGCGGCTGCTCGGCGAGGCCGTGCCGCGGCCGCCGGAGCCCCTCGACTTCGCTCCCCCGCAGGACGCGGAGGCCGCGGAGGCCGGGAAGACGGCGGACGGGGTCCAGGAGCCGGCCGACGGCGTACTCCTGCGGGCCACCGGAGTGAGCGTCGGCGAGGTGCTGCGGGCGGCGGACCTGGAACTGGCGGCGGGCAGCCGGTTCGTCATCAGCGGTCCGAACGGGGCGGGCAAGTCGACGCTGCTCTCGGTCCTGGTGGGCGAGCGGGCGCCGGACGCCGGCCAGGTGTGGCGGGCGCCGGGGCTGCGTATCGGATACCTGCCGCAGGACAGCGACTTCGGGGCGGAGCGGCGCGGTCTCCTCGACGCGTTCGCCGCGCGCCGCGCGGCCCATGTCGAGGACGCCGCCGCCGAGTTGACCCGGTTCGGGCTGTTCGGCGCCGACGACTTCGACACGCCCGCGAACCGGCTGTCCATCGGCCAGTGGCGGCGCCTCGACCTCGCCCTGCTCTTCGCCGCGCGGCCGCACCTGCTGCTGCTCGACGAACCCACCAACCACCTGAGCCTGGTGCTGGTCGAGCAGTTGCTGGACGCGGTGGACCGCTTCACGGGGCCGGTCGTGACCGTCACCCACGACCGGGCCCTGCGCGAACGCCACCGTGACCGGCTCCTGGAACTGTCCGAGGGAAGACTGACCGGACCAGGGCGAGGGCCCGGGGCCGAGCGGTCCTAGCGGATGTAGCGGCCGTCCAGGTACTTCTTCGCCAGGTCGAGGTAGCGCGCGTCCTCGGAGTTGCGGATCAGTTCGAAGAAGAACATCTCCCGCGTGATCAGGTGGACCCCGTGCCGGCGCAGCCGGTCGAGGCCCAGCTCGTGGTCCGCCTGGTTGCGGGCGGAGACGGTGTCCGCCAGCACGAACACCGTCTTGCCCTGCTCCAGCAGGCTCAGCGCCGACTGGAGGACGACGACGTGGGTCTCCGCACCGGCCAGCACGTACTGGTCCCGGTCGGAGGCCGCCACGTACTGCGCGATGGGCTCCTCGCGCAGCAGGTCGAAGTGCTCCTTCTCCAGCCGGGTCGCGCCCTCGGCCGCCTCGTGCAGCGACAGGGAGAGCCCGCCCAGCTTCTTGTGCTCGGTGAGCAGCACCGGGAGGTCGAACTCCCGCGCCACCTCCGCCATCCAGCAGGTGTTGTGCAGCAACTGGGTGCCGTCGATCAGCAGCGGAACGAGCTCCAGCTGCATGTCGAAGAGGACGACCGACGCCTTGTCCGCGTGTACGAGCATGTCCCGCAACCGATCCTTTTCGTAAGTGGTGAGAGGGGTGAGAGGGGTGAGTGGTGTCGTGCGGCGGTGCGGGTCAGTCCCGCTCCGCCCAGAACTCCGTCAGCGTCCTGTTGAAGTCCCGGGCCGCGGTGAGCGGCACGTAGTGCCCGTGGTCCGCGAACTCGCGCAGCCGCACGCCGGGCACCCGGGCGTACTGGGCGACCGCCGCCTCGTCGAGGACGCAGTCGCCGAGCCCGCGGACCACCAGGCAGTCGGTGCCGAGGCCGGGCAGCCGGTCGACGACGTCGAAGGCGGTCAGGGACGTGTAGTAGGAGCGCAGGATGTCCATGGAGGCGTTCGTGCTGAACTTCTCGGCGAGGTTGTCGCCCGCGCCGAACACCGCCTCCAACAGGCCGCCGTGCAGACGCAGTTCCTCGCGCAGGTCCAGGGTGCGCTCGAAGGCGTCCTCGCCGTAGCGGGGCGCGCAGCTGACGAGGGTCAGGGAGGCGACCCGCTCCGGGTGGTTCAGGGCGGTCAGCGTGGAGATGCAGCCGCCCAGGGACCAGCCGACCAGGTCGGCCGGGCCGCCGACGGTGTCCAGGAGGAACTCGGCGACCTCGTCGGCGAGCGCCTCGAAGGAGAACCGCTCCTCGTCGAAGGACGTGCCCTTGTGTCCCGGGTACTCGGGGACGTAGATCTTGCGTCCCGCGCGCAGCAGCGCCGGGATCTGCTGGGTCCACGCCCGCTCGTCGCAGTTGAGCGGCGGGAGCAGCAGTGTGGGTCGCCCGGTGTCGCCGTACTGGGACCACTGGATCAGCGGGGTCGCCTGGCGGGCCCGGTCGGCCGGGTGGGCCAGGTGGGCCGGGGCCCGGTCCGGCGTCGGGCCGGCCGGGCGGCCGCCGATGGCGGCGGCGAGGTCGGCCACCGTCTCGTGGCGGAAGAGGTCGTGCGCCTTGATGGCGCTGCCGGCCTTCTGGTACGGGCTCAGGAGCTGGATCGCCGAGAGCGAGTCCAGGCCGAGCGTGACGATCCTGGTGCCGGGCACGACCTCGTCCGACCCGTCCTCGAAGCCCAGCAGGGCCGAGAGCCGGTCGCACAGCTCGCGCACGAGGCCGTCGAGCTCGTCGGGTCCGTCGGGTCCGTCGAGTTCGTCGAGTGCGTCGTTCACGGGGTCCGGGCCCCTTTCGGGTGCTGGTTCGGGGACGAGGGGTGCCACGGGTTCTTCCAGGACCCAGTGGCGCTTCTTCTCGAAGGGGTAGGCGGGCAGCGCGAGCGGGGCCAGGTCGGCCGGTGCGTCGAGGCGGCGGCCGAGGGCCGCGGTCGTGTCGTGCGTGCGCCACAGGACGACCAGGTCGCGCAAGGTGTCGTCGAGCCGGTCGATGTCCGCGGACCGGGGGGTCCTGCCGTGCTCCGCGGGCCGGTCCTGCGCGGCCAGGGCGGCGCGCAGTTCGTCGCGGGAACAGGCCACGACCACCAGCTCGTGCGGCAGGCGCGGGCGGCGCAGCAGCAGTTGGGACAGGTCCCGGAGCAGGTGCTCGGGCAGCTCGGCGACCAGGTCCGCGGTGGCTGCCGCCAGGGCGGCGAGGCTGTCGCGCGACGCGGCCGACAGGCAGAAGGGCAGCGACCGCCCCTGGCGGCGGTGCACGGCGTCCGCGTCGGCGGGGGCGGCGGGCAGCTTGCGCAGGACCACGTGCCCGTTGGAGCCGGTGAAGCCGAACGCGCTGATGGCGCAGAGCGGTTTGTCCTGCGGCCACGGCAGCGGTTCCCGGTTGATCTGGAACGGTGCCACGTCGAGGTAGGAGACGGTCTCGTCGTCGGCGGCGGCCACCGGCGGGATCGTGTCGTGGTGGAAGGCGAGCAGCGCCTTGATGACACTGGCCAGCCCCGAGGCCACCAGCGTGTGCCCGATGAGCGGCTTCACGGCGCCGAGGTGACAGCCGTCGCCGCCCGCCGCACGGAACGCGGAGCGCAGTCCCTCCAGCTCGATGGGGTCGCCCAGCGGTGTGCCGGTGCCGTGCGTCTCCAGGTAGGCGATCTGTGACACGTCGATGCCCGCGCGCTCGTAGAGCCCGGAGATCAGCCGGGCCTGCGGCTGCGAACTCGGCGCCATCAGGCCGTTGGTGGTGCCGTTGTGGTTGGTGCCGGTCGCCTGGACCGCGCCGTAGATCCGCAGTCCCCTGGCCCGCGCCTCGTCGTGCCGCATGACCACGAGCGCCGCGGCGCCCTCGGCCGGGACGAAGCCGTCGGCGGCGTCGGTGAAGGGCAGCGACGTGCCCTCGGGGGAGCTCATCCGGGAGCGCTGGGCGAACCGCAGCACCTCCGGGGTGCTGAAGACCGACACGGCGCCGACGACCGCGGCGCGGCACTGCCCGGCCCGGACGTTGAGCACCGCCTCGTGCAGCGCCGCCAGCGACGACGAGCACGCGCTGTCCAGCGTGATCGAGGGGCCGGTGATGTCGTAGAAGTAGGAGATGCGGCCCGACAGCGTCGAGGGCGCGTTGCCCAGGAAGCTGTGGGTGCCGTAGACGACGTCGCTGCGCTGCGCCACCAGTGAGCGGTAGTCGCCGGGCAGTCCGGCGACGAACACGCCGCAGTCCAGGTCGCGCAGGTCCGCGGGCGTCAGATAGCTGTCGTCGACGGCGTGCTGCACCGACTGCAGCAGGATCCGCTGCTGCGGGTCCATGCACTGTGCCTCGTTCGGCGAGACGCGGAAGAACCGCGCGTCGAAGTCCTGGTGCCCGTCGAGGAATCCACCGACGAAGCCCGCGCCGTGGTCGGGTTCCTGCCCCGCCCAGCGCCGGGTGGTGCCCACGGCGCTGCGGCCGTCCCGCAGCCGCTCCCAGTACTCCGTCAGGCCGTCGCTGCCGGCGAACCGGCAGGCCATGCCGACGACGACCGGGGTGTCGTCCTCAAGCAGCTCGTCCATGCCCACTCCCGATTCCGTTGCTGGTGCCGGTCACTCGAACCAGAACCGGTTCTGCTCGAACGCGTAGCCCGGCAGGTGCAGCCGGCCGAACCGGCCGTCGTCGAACATCGATTGCCATGCGAACTCCTCGCCCGCCGCATAGCGGTCCCGCAGGTCCTCCAGTGCCGCGCGGTGACCGGGGTCCGCCGCGTCGGGCAGCGTCACCCGGTGGGTGGTCAGGCGCTGGGGACGGCACTTGGCCACGTCCGCCGGGCGCGCCTGCGCCAGCCGCTGCCGCAGCTCGGCGGTGTCGGCCACGACCCAGGCCGTCCGGTACTCGAAGTGGTCGCGGCCCGCCGCCAGGGTGTGGGCGATGTCCGCGAGGTCCGCTCCCCTGCCCTCCGGACCGTCCAGCCACGCCAGGAGGCCGTCCCGCATCCGGGCGAGCGAGGCGGCGGAGCGGGCGCTGAGCGGGACGATCCAGTGCGGCCGGGACACCGTGCGGGCCGGCGGCGCGGCGGGTGCCTCGGAGAGGACCACGTGCGCGTTGGACCCGCCGAACCCGAAGGAGCTGACGCCCGCGACCAGCGGGGTGCCGCGCTCCCACGCCTCGTTCTCCAGCAGCAGCCGGAACGGCGAACCGGCCAGCTCCACCAGCGGGTTGCGCTCCTTGAAGTTGACGTTCGCCGGCAGCCGCCGGTGGCGCAGGCACAGCAGCAGCTTGAGCAGCCCGGCCATGCCGGCGGCGGGCTCCAGGTGGCCCACGTTCGTCTTCACCGCGCCGAGCGTGATGCTGCCCTGCTCGCGGTGCGGCGCGAGTCCCTCGAACGCGGTCCGCAGCGCGCCGATCTCGATCGGGTCGCCGAGGTGGGTGCCGGTGCCGTGCGCCTCGATGTGGGAGACGCGGTCGGCCAGTTCGGGCGTGTAGACCCGCTTCAGGAGGGCGACCTGCGCCTCGGGGTTGGGGGCGGTCAGCGAGTTGGAGCGGCCGTCGTGGTTCTCGGCCGCCGCCTCGACGACCGCGAGCACGGCGTCGCCGTCCCGCCGGGCGTCGTCGAGCCGTTTGACCACCACGCAGCCCACGCCCTCGGCCCGGACGTATCCATTGGCGTCCTTGTCGAAGGTGGCGCAGCGGAAGTCCGGGGAGAGGACGCCGAGTCGGCTCGCCGCGTCGGTGGCGGCCGGGTCGACGAGCACGCTGACGGCACCCACCAGGGCCACGTCGCACTCCCCCGCGGCGAGCGAGAGCACGCCCCGGTTCAGCGCCACCAGGCCGCTGGAGCAGGCCGTGTCGACGGTCTGGCTGGGGCCGGTGAAGTCGAGCAGGTGGGAGACGCGGTTGGCGAGCATGGCGTGCGCGTTGCCCGTGACCGTGTACGGGTGGGCCCAGTCGTCGCTGTGCTGCAGCGCCGTCTGGTACTCGCTGAACTGCACGCCGGCGAAGACGCCGACCTCGCGCAGGGAGCCGGGTGCGTAGCCGGCGTCGAGCAGGGCGTTGTAGGCGCTCTGCAGGAAGATCCGGTGCTGCGGGTCCATGAGCATCGCCTCGCGGGCGGACACCCCGAAGAAGGAGTGGTCGAACGCGTCGTAGGCGTCGATGGTGCCCGCGAAGTACGGCTGGTCGCGGTCCTTCCACCGGTCGACCGGGCGGATCGCGCTGCCGTTCTCGACCAGCAGCCGCCAGAAGTCCGCGAGGTCCTCGCCGCCGGGCATGATGCCGCTCATCCCGATGACGGCGTACTTGCCGCTCCCGGTGTCCTGCGGCTCCGGCGGCCGCTCCCGGGCCTGGGTCCGGGTCTGGGGCTCGGCCTGTTCCGGGGCCTGTTCCGCGGCCGGGTTCGGGGCCTGTTCCTGGGCCGGTGCGCCCTGGTCCCTCAGGTAGGCAGCCAGCGTGCTGATGGTGCTGTACTTGAAGAGCGCGTTGGGCGGGGTCTCCACGCCGAACTGCGGGCCCAGGTCCCGGGCCAGGCTCTGGAGCATCACCGAGTCGTAGCCGAGATCGCCCCAGGTGCGGTCGACGGGGATGTCCTCCGGCCGCAGTCCGGTCCGGGCGCGCACCAGCTCCGTGAGCCGCGCGCCGATGTCCTCCAGCGTCGCGCGGGAGCCGTCGGCCGGGGGGCGCGCGGCGGCCGGGGCTGCCGGGGCGATCGGGGCGGCCGGTGCCGTGGCGGGCAGCAGCCGCTGCCGCAGCAGCTCCGCGTCGCCGACGCACGGCACGACCTGGTGGCAGTCGTCCGGGACGCCGTCGACCAGGTCCGCGAAGAGCTCGGCGCCGCGCCGCGAGGAGAGCGGCTCCATGCCGAACTGGCCGCGCAGGAACGCGGCGAGCGACTGGTACTGCTCGCGCCGCTCGTCCTCGGCGTCCAGCCACAGCGGCCAGTTGACCGACAGGCTCAGACCGCTGCGCTCGCCGTCGGCCACGCGCCGGGCGCGCTCGGCGGCGAACTCGTCGAGGTAGCGGTTGGCGGCGATGTAGTCGCTCTGCCCGGTGTTCCCCATGACACTGGAGATCGAGGAGAAGACGCAGAAGAAGTCCAGGCGCAGTCCGGCGGTGCACCGGTCCAGGTTCAGCGTGCCGCGTGTCTTCGGGGCGAGCACCGCCTCCGCGTCCTGTGCCGACTTGTTCTGTACGAGGGAGTCCCTGACGACGCCCGCGGAGTGGATGACGCCGTGGAGGCCGCCGAAGCGCTCGCGGATCGTCTCGACGAGTTCCCGGGTCGCGGCCATCGAGACGATGTCCGCCTGCTCGTAGTGGAGTCCGGGCCTGGCGGCGATCCACTGCCGCTGCGCGTCGTCGGGTGCGGACCGGCCGACGGCGATGACCGTGGCGTCGTACCGCTCGGTGAGGAGTTCGGCGACGGCCCGGCCGACCTTGCCCAGGCCGCCGGTCAGCAGGTACGTCCCCCGGGTGCGCAGCCGGGTGCCGGTGGCACGGCCGAGTTCCGTCAGTTCGCGGGTCTGCCGTATCCCGCCGGACCGGCGGACCTCGGTGAGCGGCCGGCGGGCGGCGCGCAGTTCGTCGAGGAGCGGCCGCCAGCCGTCGGCGAGCGCGTCGCCGGGGCCGGTGCGGCGCAGCTGCACGGTGCGGATGTGCGGGTTCTCCTCCGCGAGTCCGTGCAGGAACCCGGCCCGCGCCCGCACCTCGGCCGGGTCGTCCTCGTGGGTCACGCCGAGGATCGTCGACGGGGTCCTGCAGCCCTGGAGGGCCTTGGCGAAGGCCAGTTCGGCGGCCACCGTCACCTCGCGCCGCAGGTCAAGCCAGTACAGGTGGTCCTGGCCCGGCTCGCCGGTGAGGTGCCGGAGCTCGTCCCCGGGCGGCACCTGGACCAGCCGGGTGCCCGGGGGTGGGTCGGGCAGCCGGTGCTCGCGGCCGGGGTCGGTGAGGACGAGGACGCACGGCACCGGCGAGTCGGCGAGGCCGTCGGCCGGCTGCGGCCGCCACGGCCCCACCGGTCACCCGCGCCGTCGGCCGGGCCCCGGCCGCCGTCGCGCAGCCGGTCGGCCAGCTCCCGGGTGCTCGACGCCCAGTAGCCGCGCCTGACCCGGTGGTGCTGGCGGGCGCAGCACAGGGTGTAGCTCAGCCCGTACAGGTACGACGCGGTGTCGGGGGCGTCGTCGAGCGCCGCGACGAGGTCGTCGGCACGGCGCCGCACGGCGGCCTCGTCCCGTCCGGAGAGCGGGACGAAGTAGCGCGGGAACGCGGGGGTGTCCGGGCGCGGTGCGACGTACTCCTGGATGATCGCGTGGCCGTTGGAGCCGCCGGCGCCGAACGCGCTCAGTCCGGCGAAGCGGGTGGGTGCGCTGCCCCTGGCCCAGGGCAGCGGCTCCTTGACGAGGGCGAAGCGCGAGTCGTCGAGGTGCAGGTCGGGGTTCTCCAGGGCGCAGTGGAGGGTGGGCGCCAGGGTCCGGTGGGCGAGCTGTTTGACGACCTTGACGAGTCCGGCCAGCGCCGCGGCTGACTCCAGGTGACCGATGTTGCTCTTCGCGGAGCCCAGGTGGGCGCGACCCTGCTCGGGTCCGCCGTAGGCCTGCCGCAGCGCGCGCACCTCGATCGGGTCGCCGAGCCGGGTGCCCGTGCCGTGCGCCTCGACGTAGGTCACCGCGGACGGTTCGATCTCCGCGCGGGCCAGCGCCGAGGCGATCACGCGGTGCTGGGCGCGTTCGGACGGCACGGTGAAGCCGGCCGTCCTGCCGCCGGAGTTCACCGCCGTCGCCCGGACGACGGCGTGCACGCGGTCGCCGTCCCGCACGGCGTCGGACAGCCGCTTGAGGACCACGGCGGCGGTGCCCTCGCCGGGGACGTAGCCGTCCGCGTCCACGCCGAAGGCCTGGCAGTGACCGGTGGGGCTGAGGAACTTGCCCTCGGACAGCAGCCGGTACTTGCCCGGGTGCGTCATGAGGTTCACGCCGCCGGCCACGGCCGTCGCGCAGTCCCCGTCGCGGATGCTGCGGACGGCCAGGTGCAGGGCGGTGAGCCCGCCGGAGCACATCGTGTCCAGGGCGATGCTCGGGCCGTGCAGGTCGAAGGCGTACGAGACGCGGTTGGCCAGGGCGGCGAAGGAGCTGCCGATGACCCGGTCGGGGGCGGTGAGGTCCTGGTAGTGGCCGAACATGGCGGCGACGAAGACGCCTACGTCGCCGGTCGGCCGGGCGAAGTGCCCCGAGTCCTCCAGGGCGTGGTAGACGGACTGCAGGAAGCGGCGCTCCTGCGGGTCCATGTACCGCGCCTCCAGGGGTGCGATGTTGAAGAAGACGGGGTCGAAGTCCAGGGCGTGGTCGAGGAATCCGCCGTGCCGGCCGTACGAGGTGCCCGGCTCGTCCGGCGCGAAGGAGTGGGCGTCGCGCCAGTCCCAGCGGTCGCCGGGGATGACCCGGACCGAGTCGTCGCCCCGCAGCAGCGCCTGCCAGTACGCCTCGGTGTCGGCGCCGCCGGGGAACTCGCCGGCCATGCCGATGATGGCGA
>NZ_JAMOLN010000129.1 GCF_024448165.1 Streptomyces longispororuber | reverse complement strand
GACGCCCCCTGCGCCGGGGCCGGGGATGCGGAGGTGGGCGCAGGTGCGGGGTCCGGCTCGGTCGGTCGGGCCTCGGCGACGGGGTCCGGCGGCATCGGCACCGGGTGGGCCGGGGCCGCCCCCGTCGGCGCGGAATCGGCCGCGGCGTCCACCGGGGCCGACGGCATCGGCACGGAAGCGTCCGGCTCCGCGGACGGGAACGGTTCGTCGGTGTCCGGGGTCCAGCCGGATCCGGTGTCGGCCGTGCCCGCCGGGAACGGCTCGGCACCGCCGTCCGCTCCGGCGCCGGACGCATCCGGCGCGGGCAGGTGCCAGTCGCCGTCGTCCCCCGCGGAGCGCCCCGTACTCGGTCGGGGGCGGCTCCACCACTTGGCCTTTGTGGGCTTGCCCTCGTCCATGTCCCGCCGTTCTCCCCACAGCTCGCTCGCGGCACCACACCGCGGGCTCCCACGCGCGCGGTCCGGGTCACCACCCGGCGCGCGGCCTCACCTGGATTCAACCAGGTTCGACGGCCCCGGCGCAGGGGGCGTCAGCGGAGTGCGGACGGGCGGGACGACGCGGTCGGCGAGGACGCCGGGGCGGCGGCGAGGCCGGGCGACGTCCCGTCGAACGCGGTCGCCTCGGGCGTCGCCTGCGGCTCCGGGGCGACGGAGACCGCCGGGACGGTCGCGGCGGGGCGTATGAGAGGCGACATACGGGCCGCCTCGGAGAGCATCGGGGTCGAGAAGGGATAGGCCGCACTGTCCGCGTGCCCGCCACCGGGCAGCAGCGGAGCGCTCGCCCGGGTCGACGAGACGGGCGCGGCAAGGGCGCCTCCGCGCTGGCCGAGCAGCGGGGACAGTGTCCTGCGCCGCTGGTTCTCGGACGCCGAGGCACCGCCCACCGTCTGACTGCGCAGCGGTGTGACATTGCTGCCGGAACCGCCACCGCGCACGTCACCCGCGTCGACCGGGGCGGCGGTCGTGACCCCGCCCAGGGCGATCGCGGCGAGCGAGACCGCTCCGGCGGCCGCGAACGCGAAGCGGCGGCCGCGGGAGGCGCGGTCTCCGTCCGTCCGGTCGGGTCGGCCCACTTCGTGGATGCGGAAGCCGCGCTGCCCGCTGGGCAGGACGGCGGCGTGCGCACCGGACGGTGCGTATCCGAACGGCTCCGCGTCTACGTCGAAGACTCCCTGGCCGAAGCCGCGGGCTCCTCCGAGGGGGCGGCCGGTGCCGAAGCCGCCTCCCCCGAACGGTGGCGTACCACCGTCGCTGTCACCACCCCCGGGCAATCCCTGGAGGCGGGCGAGAAAACTCTCCGAGGGCGGCGGCGGGGCCGCCTCGGCGAAGACGCTCTTGAGGCGGCGCTGGGCGTCGGCCTCGGCCTTGCACTTGGCGCACGTCGCCAGGTGGGCGAGGACGCGCTCTCTGGCGTCATGGTCCAGTTCGCCGTCGACCAGTGCGGCCAGCCGGTCCCCGAGATGCTGGTCGGCCGCGGTCCGTTGGCGCTCGGCAGGATTGAGACGTGATCCACTCACGCGGTCGCGCCCCCTCCTCCAAGCACAGGGATACCCGTGGCCGCGAGCGTGCGGCGCTCCTTGCGAGCCTCGGGCGAACGGTGCTGCAGCGCCTTGCGCAGCTGGGAGCGGCCGCGGTGGATGCGGCTGCGGACCGTGCCGAGCTTCACGCCGAGGGTCGCGGCGATCTCCTCGTACGAGAGCCCCTCGATGTCGCACAGGACGACGGCGGCACGGAACTCGGGCGCGAGCGTGTCCAGCGCCTGCTGGACGTCGGCGTCGAAGTGCGCGTCGTTGAAGACCTGCTGCGGGGACGGGTCGCGGCTGGGCAGGCGCTCGGCCGCGTCGTCCCCGAGGGAGTCGAAGCGGATGCGCTGCTTGCGGCGGACCATGTCCAGGAACAGGTTCGTCGTGATGCGGTGGAGCCAGCCCTCGAAGGTGCCCGGCGTGTACGTCGACAGCGAGCGGAAGACACGGACGAAGACTTCCTGCGTGAGGTCCTCGGCGTCGTGCTGGTTTCCGGTCAGGCGGTAGGCGAGTCGGTAGACACGGCCGCTGTGCGTGCTGACGATCTCCTCCCAGGTGGGCGGAGTCCACGCCTGAGATTCCGCGTCAGCGGCAAAGGTCGCGGTCTGCTGCGCGGAGTCAACGGTGCGGATTCGGTCAGCGGTGTTGGTCACGGATTTCGGCTCACCCGCCGACCTGAGAAAGCGCCGCAGCACTCCTCCCCGATCCACAGGCGCAGCCGCACCTCCCCTGTCGGCTCTGGTGGTGTCCAGTGGAGCCCCTACCATAGCCACCTCGCCCGTTAGCTCCGGATAAGCGTTTTTACTCAGATTTGCCGGTCGGTCTCCGGACGCCGTCCCGGCCACCGGTTTCGTCGCTGTCGCCATCCCGCTGCCCCCGCTTCAGCCTGCTCTTTCCCCCTGCCCTTCTAAACGCCCGGTCCCATCTGCGAGTTCCCGCCACCAACGGATAAAGTCACGCGCAGGCAACCACGGGGACAGGAGAGGGCCATTACCGGCAACCGGCAGACGAGCTGGGCGTTCGCCGACGCCTTTGTCGCCGAGGACGACGCACTCCGCTGGGCCCGGGACCGGGCCCGTGAGGCGGGGCTGCGTTCGGTCTCCCCCGGCGCGGGTGCGGCGTTGCGGCTGCTCGCTGCCACGGTGGGGGCGAAGGCGGTCGCCGAGATCGGTACGGGTACCGGGGTGTCCGGAATTCATCTGTTGAACGGGATGCGACCCGACGGGGTGCTGACCACGGTCGACCCGGAGCCGGAGCGGCAGCAGTTCGCGCGGCAGGCGTTCCGCGCGGCCGGCTTCGCCAGCAACCGGGCTCGTTTCATCCCGGGGCGGGCGCTCGACGTGCTGCCTCGGCTCGCGGACAGCGGGTACGACCTGGTCTTCTGCGACGGTGACCGGACGGAGTGTCTGGACTACCTCGCTGAATCGTTGCGTCTGCTGCGGCCGGGTGGGCTGGTGTGCTTCGAGGGGGTCTTCGCGGACGGGCGGACCGTGGATTCCGGGCCGCAGCCGGTGGAAGTGGTGCGGTTGCGGGAGTTGCTGCGGGCCGTGCGGGAGTCTTCCGAGCTGGTGCCGTCGTTGTTGCCGTTGGGGGACGGGTTGCTCTGTGCCGTGAAGCGCTGAGCGCTTCCGCGTGGGGCCGGGTGTTCCGGCGCGGCTCCGCCGCGTCCCGCCTGCCGTCCGGGGTGGTTGCGCGTACGTGGGCGGGTGCCGGTCCGTCGTGGCTTGTCGCGCCGTTCCCCGCGCCCCTAACAGCCGCCTACTCGCCGTAGGTCCTCAGCCGTGTCTGCGGGTGCCGGTGTCGTCGTGGTTGATCGCGCCGTTCCCCGCGACCCCTTGGAGGCGCTCCCCGGGAGGGTTCAAGTGGGGGCATGCCGCTGCCCCGGCACCGAATGTGTGCCGGGGCAGACGAAAAGGTATGGTCGCTTCCGCGTCAGCCGACGACCTTCTTCAGGGCGTCGCCGAGGGCATCGGCCTCGTCGGGCGTCAGCTCTACTACGAGCCGACCGCCGCCTTCGAGCGGAACGCGCATGACGATGCCCCGCCCCTCCTTTGTCACCTCGAGCGGGCCGTCACCCGTTCGCGGCTTCATGGCCGCCATGCTCGTTCCCCTTCCTGAAACCAGCTCATCGTCAGCCGACGGCCCTCTGGACGGGCACACGTCACCGGCATCGAACACATTGCTTCCAGGTCATTATCCCGCATCGCGGGACCCGATGACCAACATCAGTCGGCATCGCTTGCGCAACGCGCTTGAGCAAAACCACTCAATTCGGCGATGTGACTGCGATACTGCGCCGCTCGCGTGCCCGTCTCGTGACCGATTTGTTTGACGCAGGTCACACACGGCGGGCCCGCCAAGCGCCGTGATCTCCGTCATGCTGAGCACGGACGACTAAGCAACCGCATAGGAGGAGTCCCATGGCAGACACCGTGCTCTACGAGGTGAGCGACGGGCTCGCGACGATCACGCTGAACCGCCCCGAGGCGATGAACGCGATGAACACCGAGGCCAAGGTCGCCCTCCGCGACGCGGTGCAGGCCGCTGCCGCCGACGAGGCGGTGCGGGCCGTGCTGCTCACGGCCGCGGGCGACCGCGCGTTCTGCGTGGGCCAGGACCTCAAGGAGCACGTCGGCTCGCTGCTGGCGGACCGGGAGGCCGGCGAGGGCCGGACCATGAGCACGGTGCGCGAGCACTACAACCCGATCGTGCGGGCCCTGACCCAGATGCCGAAGCCGGTCGTGGCCGCGGTGAACGGCGTCGCGGCGGGTGCCGGTTTCGGGTTCGCGCTCTGTGCGGACTACCGGATCGTCGCGGAGAACGCGTCCTTCAACACGTCCTTCGCGGGTGTCGCGCTCACCGCCGACTCGGGCGTCTCGTGGACGCTGCCGCGGCTGATCGGCCCCGGGCGCGCCGCCGACCTGCTGCTCTTCCCGCGCTCCCTGAAGGCGCAGGAGGCGTACGAGCTCGGCATCGTGAACCGGATCGTGCCGGCCGCCGAACTCGCCGAGGAAGCAGGCACGTTGGCGCGCACCCTCGCCGAGGGGCCGACCGTCGCGTACGCCGCGCTGAAGGAGTCGCTGGCGTTCGCCGCCGACCACTCCCTCGACGAGGCGCTCGAGAAGGAGGACGAGCTGCAGGCCCGGGCCGGCGCCTCCGAGGACCACACCATCGCCGTCCAGGCGTTCATCGCCAAGGAGCGGCCGAAGTACCTCGGCCGCTAGGGCCTGTCTCCCGTCACGCGCGCGTGCGGGCCGTGCAGTCGGCCAGGTGGTCGTTGACGAGCCCGCACGCCTGCATCAGCGCGTACGCCGTGGTGGGGCCGACGAAGCGCAGGCCGCGCTTCTTCAGCTCCTTGGAGAGCGCCTTCGACTCGTCGGTGATCGCCGGTACGTCGCCGAGGACGCGCGGGGCCGGGCGGCCCGCGGCGTCCGGCGCGTACGACCAGATGAGCTCGTCGAGCTCGCCCGGGGACCAGTCCACGAGCACGCGCGCGTTGGCCAGCGTCGCGTCGACCTTCGCGCGGTTGCGGATGATGCCGGGGTCGGCGAGGAGCCGCTCGCGGTCGGCGTCGGTGAAGGCCGCGACGGCCGCGATCTTGAAGTCGGAGAAGGCGGCCCTGAAGGTCTCGCGGCGGCGCAGGATCGTGATCCAGGAGAGGCCCGACTGGAAGGCCTCCAGGGACAGCCGCTCGAAGAGCGCGTCGTCGCCGTGGACCGGGCGGCCCCACTCCTCGTCGTGGTACGCGACGTAGTCCTCGGTCGACAGGCCCCAGGGGCAGCGGAGCGCTCCGTCCGGCCCGGGGACCGCGGCGCCCGTCACCGGCTCGCTCACTGGAAGCCCTCCCCCGTCTCGCCCTGGTACCCACCGGGCGGCGCGAAGCCCCGCCGGTCCGGGCCGCGGTCGGCCGGCCTGTGCGCGTGCGCCGCGGCGAGGGCCGACTCCAGCTCCGTGATGCGCGCGTCGCGCTCGGCGAGCTCCGCACAGAGCCGGTTCAGCGCGTCGTCGACCTCCGCCATGCGGTAGCCGCGCACGGCCGTCGGCAGCCGCAGGTCCTCCACGTCGGAGGGGGCCACGGGGCGGTCCTGCGGCAGCGGGTCCGCGTAGAACTGGGACGGCTCGTCGCGCAGCGCGCCGCTGTCGCCGCCGCCGAGGACCGCGAGCGTCACCGCCGCGACCACCACGACGAGCGCGGCGACCAGAAACAAGAACATGACCATCTCTGCTGTCCCCTGGCTCGACTGGGCCGTAGCGGCCCGAAACCGTCAGGGTCCGATCGTGCCATGCCGCACCGACGGTTAAGGTCGCAGGCGACCGTTGAAGTGGGATCCAGAGGAGAGTCACAGGGATGCTGAGGCTGGGCCGACACGAGTTCGGCGCCCACGAGCCGGTGATCATGGCGATCGTGAACCGGACCCCGGACTCCTTCTACGACCAGGGCGCCACCTTCCAGGACGAGCCGGCGCTGGCCCGCGTCGAGCAGGCCGTCGCCGACGGCGCCGCGATCGTCGACATCGGCGGCGTGAAGGCGGGTCCCGGCGAGGAGGTCGACGCCGCCGAGGAGGCGCGCAGGACCGTCGGGTTCGTCGCGGAGGTGCGGCGGCGGTTCCCCGACGTGATCATCAGCGTCGACACCTGGCGGCACGAGGTCGGCGAGGCCGTCTGCGAGGCGGGCGCGGACCTGCTCAACGACGCATGGGGCGGCGTCGACCCGAAGCTCGCGGAGGTCGCCGCCCGGTACGGGGTCGGCATCGTGTGCACGCACGCGGGCGGCGCCGAGCCGCGCACCCGGCCGCACCGGGTCACCTACGACGACGTGATGGCCGACATCCTGAAGGTGACGGTCGGCTACGCGGAGCGGGCGGTGGCGCTCGGCGTGCCGCGCGAGTCGGTGCTCATCGACCCGGGGCACGACTTCGGGAAGAACACCCGCCACTCGCTGGAGGCGACGCGGCGGCTGCCGGAGATGGTGGAGACCGGCTGGCCGGTGCTCGTCTCGCTCTCCAACAAGGACTTCGTGGGCGAGACCCTCGACAAGCCGGTCAAGGAGCGGGTGCTCGGCACCCTGGCGACGACGGCGGTGTCGGCGTGGCTGGGGGCGCAGGTCTACCGGGTGCACGAGGTCGCCGAGACCCGGCAGGTGCTGGACATGGTGGCGTCCATCGCGGGCCACCGGCCCCCGGCGGTCGCCCGCCGGGGACTCGCGTAGCGACCGCGGGGGCGCGCTACTTGCCCGTCTCCTTGGTGACCAGCGCGATCGCCTCGTCCACGTCGTCCGTGACGTGGAAGAGCAGCAGGTCGGCCTCGCTGGCCTTGCCCTGGGCGATCACCGTGTCCCTGAGCCAGTCGACCAGGCCGCTCCAGTACTGCGTACCGAAGAGGACGATCGGGAAGCGCGTCACCTTCGTGGTCTGGACGAGGGTGAGTGCCTCGAAGAGCTCGTCCAGGGTGCCCAGGCCGCCGGGCAGCACCACGAAGCCCTGCGCGTACTTCACGAACATCGTCTTGCGGACGAAGAAGTAGCGGAAGTTCAGGCCGAGGTCGACGTACTGATTGAGGCCCTGCTCGAAAGGCAGCTCGATGCCGAGGCCGACCGAGATGCCCTTGGCCTCGACCGCGCCCTTGTTGGCCGCCTCCATGGCCCCGGGACCGCCGCCCGTGACGACCGCGAATCCGGCCTCCACCAGTGCCTTGCCGATGGCGACGCCCGCCTCGTACTCCGGGGAGCCCTGCGCGGTGCGCGCGGAGCCGAACACGCTGATCGCGGGCGGCAGCTCGGCGAGCGTGCCGAAGCCCTCGATGAACTCGGACTGGATGCGCAGCACCCGCCACGGGTCGGTGTGCACCCACCCCGAGGGGCCCTCCGAGTCGAGCAGACGCTGATCGCTCGTCCCCGGCCGCACCTGGTCACGCCGGCGGATCACCGGCCCCGTGCGCTGCTCCCTGGGACGTCGCTTGCCCTCCGGGTTGCTCATCGTCTGCTCCCTCCATGCGCAGGTATCACGCGCTTACGTAGAGCAAGGGTAGGTCTACGCGGGTTACATACGCGGGACCCTGACGTATCGGGAAGCCGAGGATCAGGATGCGGTGAGCCAGGCGGCGAGGACCTGCTCCGCCTCCAGGATGAGCTTCGTGTCGACCCGCTCGTCGATCTTGTGGGCGTAGATCGGGTTGCCGGGGCCGTAGTTGACCGCGGGGACGCCGAGGGCGCTGAAGCGGGAGACGTCCGTCCAGCCGAACTTGGGGCGGGGCTCGCCACCCACGGCGGCCAGGAAGGCGGCCGCGGCGGGGTGGGTGAGGCCGGGGCGGGCGCCGCCGGTGTGGTCGTCGACGATGAACTCCTCGACGGGGCAGCCGGCGAAGAAGTCGCGGACGAACTGCTCGGCGTCCGCCATCGACCGGTCGGGCGCGTAGCGGAAGTTGACCGTGACGGCGCACGCGTCGGGGATGACGTTCGTGGCGACGAAGCCCTCGATCCGGACGGCGTTCAGGCCCTCGTGGAACTCCAGGCCGTCGACGACGGGCTTGCGCGGCTCGTAGGCGGCGAGGCGCTCCAGGATCGGGGAGGCCGCGTGGATGGCGTTCTTGCCCATCCACGCGCGCGCGGAGTGGGCCCGCTCGCCCTTGACCTTCAGGATGACGCGCAGCGTGCCCTGGCAGCCGCCCTCGACGAGGCCCTCGGTGCCCTCCAGGAGGATCGCGAAGTCGCCCTCCAGCCAGTCGGGGTGGGCGTCGGACACGTGCCCGAGCCCGTTGAGGTGCGCGGCCACCTCTTCGTTGTCGTAGAAGACGAAGGTGAGGTCGCGGTTGGGCTCGGTGACGGTCTGCGCGATGCGGAGCTGTACGGCGACGCCCGACTTCATGTCGCTGGTCCCGCAGCCCCACAGGGTGCCGTCCTCGTCGAGGCGGGAGGGCACGTTGTCGGCGATCGGGACCGTGTCGATGTGGCCGGCGAGGATGATCCGCTCGGACCGGCCCAGGTTCGTGCGCGCGATCACGTTGTTGCCGTACCGGTCGACCGTGAGGTGCGGCAGGGCGCGCAGCGCCTCCTCGACGGCGTCGGCGAGCTCCTTCTCGCTGCCGCTGGGCGACGGGAAGTCGACCAGCTGGGCGGTGAGGCGGGCGGCGTCCTGCGTGAGGTCAAGCGGCGTGCGGTCCATGCCGCCGATCCTAGACGCCCGGCCCCTGACCGCCCGTTCCGTCCGGTCCCCGGGCTCGGGTCGGGCCCCACAGCCGCCTCCAGTACCTTGGACGCGTGCCTGAGCCCCCCACCCTCGTCCGGCGCGGCCGCCTCCTGCGCATCGGCGCGGCCGCGGTCGTGCTGCTCGCCGTGGCCACGTACGTGGCCGTGCAGTACGCCACCGGGGGCCGTGCCAAGCCGAGATGCGTGGTCGCGTCGGCCAACGGGGACGGGGCGTCCTACGAGTTCACGGCCGAGCAGGCGGTGAACGCGGCGACGATCTCCGCCGTCGGCACCTCCCGCGGCATGCCCGAGCGTGCCGTCACCATCGCGCTCGCGACGGCGCTCCAGGAGTCGGGCCTGCGCAACATCCACCACGGCGACCGGGATTCGCTCGGCCTGTTCCAGCAGCGGCCTTCCGAGGGCTGGGGTTCCGAGCGGCAGATCATGGATCCGGTGTACGCGGCGGAGCGGTTCTACGCGCACCTGGCGAAGATCCCCGGCTACTCGCGGCTGCCGCTGACCGTGGCCGCGCAGCGCGTGCAGCGCAGCGGCTACCCGCAGGCGTACGCGAAGCACGAGCCGGACGCCACGCTGCTCGCCGCCTCGCTGACCGGGCGGGCGGCGGCGTCGCTGACCTGCGACGGCCGGCCGGCCGGCGGGGACGGTACGCGGGCCGGTGATCCCGCACGCGTGAAGTCCGCGCTGGTGCGGGACTTCGGGAAGGATGTGGCGCCGGCGGCGGACCGCGAGCGGCGGTCGGTGCGGATCCCGGTGCCCGCGACCGTGGAGTCGGCGCAGGGCGGGGAGCGGCAGCGCGGCTGGGAGCTGGCGCAGTGGGCCGTGTCCAACGCGTCCGCGCTGCACATCGAACGGGTCTCCTACGCGGGCCGGGAGTGGACCGCCGGGGACACGGGGGATGCGGCGGACGCTTGGCGCAAGGTGTCCGCGAAGGGTCCCTCGGGGGCCGGTCCCGGCGCGTCCGGGTCCGTCGAAGAGGTTCGAATCGTCACTGGGCAGTAGTGCGGCCCGTCACCCGATCGGGGCATGCGGATCATGCCGGGGCGACGGCTGACGTACTCCGCGGGGCCAGGGCCCACAAGGTGCCCAACCCCCTTGTCGGCACAGGGCTGTAAGGGTTTTTCAGTCGCGCGCGAGACATGGCGTTTGCCCGTTTTTATCCACAGCCGATAATGCGACGAATTACCAACCCTTTACGTTGCCGACCCGCAACCTTCCTGGGCCGTGGGGCTGTTGTCACGGCGTCCGACCGCCGCACGGCACGACGCCGAACGGCAGCCGGACAGCCAACGTCCACTCCCGTCTAAGGAGCATCATGTCCCTCCCCCTGACCCGCCGGATCGCCCGTGCCGCGCTGCTGCTCGCGGCGGGAGCGGCGCCCGTGGTCGGTGCGGCCGGCTCCGCGCACGCCGTCGACCTTCCGGCCGCCCCGAACCTGGGCGGGCTGACCGCGCTGGACGGTGCGGGCATGGGTGACACCGTCGACGGTGCGGCGCAGAACGTCAGCGGCCTCGCGGGCGACACCGGCAGCAAGGCCGTCAAGAAGGCGGTGCCCACCGCCGGCAAGGCAGTCGGCAAGGGCGCCAAGACCGCCACGCCCGCCGCGCAGAAAGCCGCGGGCGACCTGGCCGGCAGCGCGGGCGACGTGCTCGGCGAGACGGCCGGAGCGGCGACCAAGGACGGTCTGCCGACGGCCGGCGGTCTGCCGACCGACGCGGTCACCCAGGGCGGCCTGCCGACCGACCAGCTGCCCGTGAAGGGCCTGCCGCTCGGCTGATCCGCCGCCGGAGTGCACGAACGGGGTGCCCGGAGCCATGCGCTCCCGGCACCCCGCTCCCGTGTCCGGGCCGGAGGGTCAGCCCTGGGCCAGCCGGTCCACGGCGGCCTTGACCCGCTCGTCCGACGCCGTCAGCGCCACCCGGACGAACCGCTCGCCCGCCGTGCCGTAGAAGTCGCCGGGGGCCACCAGGATGCCGAGACCCGCGAGGTGGGCGACGGTGTCCCAGCAGGACTCGTCCCGGGTCGCCCACAGGTAGAGGCTGGCCTCGCTGTGCTCGATGCGGAAGCCGTGCTCCAGGAGGGCCGAGCGCAGCAGTTCGCGGCGGGCCGCGTAGCGGGCGCGCTGCTCGTGGACGTGCTGGTCGTCACCGAGGGCCGCGACGACGGCCGCCTGCGTCGGGGCCGACGTCATCATGCCGCCGTGCTTGCGGATCTGGAGCAGGTCGTGCAGGACGGCCGCGTCGCCTGCGACGAACGCGGCGCGGTAGCCCGCCAGGTTCGAGCGCTTGGAGAGCGAGTGGACCGCGACCAGGCCCTCGTACGAGCCGCCGTTCACGTCCGGGTGCAGGACCGAGACCGGGTCGGCCTCCCAGCCCAGCTCCAGGTAGCACTCGTCCGAGAAGACGAGGATGTCGTGCGCGCGGGCCCAGGCGACGATGCGGGTCAGTTCCTGCTTGTCGAGCACGCGGCCGGTCGGATTCGACGGGGAGTTGAGCCAGAGGAGCTTCACGCCCTCGGGGTCGAGCTCGGTAGGGTCGTCGTAGACGACGTACTCGGCGCGGGCGAGGCGGGCGCCCACCTCGTACGTCGGGTACGCCAGGCGCGGGTAGGCGACCTTGTCGCCCGGGCCGAGGCCGAGCTGGGTCGGGAGCCAGGCCACGAGCTCCTTCGAGCCGACGACCGGCAGCACGTTCCCGTGCCCGAAGTCGCGGGCGCCGAGGCGGCGCTCGCACCACGAGACGAGCGCGTCGCGCAGCTCGGGCGTGCCCCACACCGTCGGGTAGCCCGGCGAGTCCGCGGCGTCGATCAGTGCCTTCTGGATCAGCTCGGGCACCGGGTCGACGGGCGTGCCGACGGACAGGTCGACGATGCCGTCCGGGTGCGCCGCGGCCGTCTTCTTGTACGGCTCCAGCTTGTCCCAGGGGAAGGTGGGGAGGCGATCAATAGGGGCGGGGGCTGCGGACACCTGGTCGGCTCACTTCTTTCGCAGGGGTGTGGACAAATGCCTCGGTCCCGTACGGCAGTCGAGGCCGTACGGGACCGGGGCAGCGCCTGTGCGTACCGCTGAACGCTGTTACTGGTTCTGCGGCGGCAGGGCGGCGATGAACGGGTGGTCCTTCTCGATCAGGCCCATCTTCGAGGCACCACCGGGCGAACCGAGCTCGTCGAAGAACTCGACGTTCGCCTTGTAGTAGTCCTTCCACTCCTCAGGAGTGTCGTCCTCGTAGAAGATCGCCTCGACCGGGCAGACCGGCTCACAGGCACCACAGTCGACGCATTCGTCCGGGTGGATGTACAAGGACCGGGAGCCCTCGTAGATGCAGTCGACCGGGCACTCCTCGATGCACGCCTTGTCCTTGACGTCGACACAAGGCTGCGCGATGACGTAGGTCACGCTGTCGTTCCTCCTCGATAGGGCGCTGGCGGGCCTCCGCAGGCTCCGCCGCCTGGCGCGCGGGAGCGCGGCGTCGTCGATGCCCGCCCCTAGTATCTCCGTTCCTGGGCATGATCCGAACAGGAGGGGTGGACCGAGCTGTGGAATTCACCGCGGGCGGACGACTCGAAGTCCGTATCACCGCCGCTGACGTGGGAAAACGCGTCTCTGTGCGACGGGTGAGCGAGGACGGGCCCGCGGGTCGGAAGTTCACCGACACCGTAGGTGTTCTCACATCGTGGGACGAGGGTGTGCTGCTCGTCACACGAAGGACCGGAGAACGGGTCGCGATCGAGGAGACGACGCTGGTCGCCGGAAAGGTCGTGCCGGCCGAACCGGCGCGCCGCCGCGGCCCGTCGGCGACGTACGCGGAACTGGCCCGGGTGTCCTCCCGCGCCTGGCAGCCGGTCGAGAGCGAGCGGCTCGGCGCGTGGGAGCTGCGGGCCGCGCACGGGTTCACCCGGCGGGCCAACTCCGTGCTGCCCGTGGGTGATCCGGGTCTGCCGCTCGACGCCGCGCTGACCCGGGTGCGGGAGTGGTACGCGGAGCGCGGCCTGCCCGCGTACGCGCAGACCGCGACCGGCGCCGAGGGCACGCAGGAGCTGCTGTGCGCCGAACTCGCGGAGCGGGGGTGGGTGCGGGAGGTCAGCGCCGAGCTGCGGATCGCCGCGCTGGCGCCCATCGGGGACCAGGCCGATCCCGGTGCCGAGGTCGTGCTCACGCGGACCCCCGGGGAGGCGTGGCTCGCGCGTTACCAGCGCAAGGGGGCGAGCGAGGTCGCGTTGAAGGTGCTGTGCGCCAGGCCGTCGGTGTGGTTCGCGACCGTGCCGGGCGAGGGCGAGGCGCCCGCCGCGATCGGCCGGTGCGTGGTCGACGGACGGTGGGCCGGGTTCGCGGCCGTCGAGGTCGACCCCGCTCACCGCCGCCGCGGGCTGGCCACGAAGGTCATGACGGCGCTCGCGCGGCAGGCGCTCGACGAGGGCGCGTCGGCGGCCTGGCTCCAGGTCGAGGCGGACAACGAGGGGGCGCGCGTCCTGTACGACCGCATGGGTTTCGCCACACACCACGCCTATCACCACTACCGTGCTCCGGACCGGAGCGCCCGGTGACCCGCTAATCGATCGGCCGGAGAGGGCACGAGGCACGTATGTCCCCCCACTTGTCCCCACGTTCGACGGAGCTTCGGCGCCGGTTCGCCGAGGAGGCGCGGGCCGAGCGGCCCGATCTGGCGCAGCTGTGCCTGCTGCTCGCCGCCCAGGCGGACCCGGCGCTCGACGAGGCCGGGATGGACGCGGTGCACATCGAACTGGACGACCTGGCCGGCCAGTTGCCGTTCCGGCCGGGCGGCCCGCGGTCCTGGGCGACGGCCCTGGCCGAGCTGCTCGGCGCCCGGCTCGGCTTCCACGGCGTGCCCGGCGACTACCAGCGGCTGGAGTCGTCGCTGCTGCACGAGGTGGTGCGGCGCAGGCGCGGGCTGCCCATCCTGCTGTCGGTGGTGTGGATGGAGGTGGCGCGGCGGGCCGGTGCGCCGGTCTACGGGGTGGCGCTGCCCGGCCACTTCGTGGTCGGTTTCGGTCCGCCCCAGGAGCAGGTGCTGGCCGATCCGTTCGACGGCGGGCGGGTGCTGAGCGGGGCCGACACGGAGCTGCTGGTGGCCGGGGCGACCGGGGCCCCGCTGGATCCGTCGATGCTCACGCCGGCCGATCCGCTGGACGTCGTGCTGCGGATCCTCAACAACGTCCGGGCGTGGGCGGCGACCAGGCCCGAGCGGTCGGACGTGTCGTTGTGGGCCGTGGAGCTGTCGCTGCTGCTGCCGTCGCACCCGGCCCGGCTGCGGTACGAGCGGGCACAGCTGCTGGTGCAGCGGGGCGACTTCGTGACCGGCGCCGTGGAGCTGGAGGCGTACGCGGAGGTCGTCTCCGCGGTGGACACGGCCGCGGCGGAGCAGGTGCTGGGGCAGGCCCGGGCGGCCCGCGCGATGCTGAACTGAGCCGTTCGCCGGATCAGAGCCAGCCCTTCTCGCGCGCCCTGCCCACCGCCTCCGCGCGGTTGCGCACCGCCAGTTTCTGGATCGCCACCGACAGATAGTTGCGGACCGTGCCCTGCGACAGGTTGAGGGCCGCGGCCAGTTCCGCGTTGGTGCGGCCGTCCGCCGCCGCGCGCAGCACCTCGCGCTCCCGGTCCGTGAGCGGGTTGGCGCCGTCCGCGAGGGCCGCCGCGGCGAGCGTGGGGTCGATGACGCGCTCCCCCGCCAGGACCGTGCGCACGGCCTCGGCGAGCCGGGCCGCCGGGGCGTCCTTGACCAGGAACGCATGCGCGCCCGCCTCCATGGCGCTGCGCAGATAGCCGGGCCGGCCGAAGGTGGTCAGCACGATCACCTTCAACTCCGGGAGTTCGGAGCGGAGTTCCGCCGCCGCCTCGATGCCGGTGCAGCCCGGCATCTCGATGTCGAGGAGCGCCACGTCCACGGCGTGCGCGCGGGCCGCCGCCAGGACCTCGTCCCCGCGGGCCACCTGCGCGACGACCTCGATGTCCGGCTCCAGGCCGAGCAGCGCGGCGAGGGCCTCGCGCACCATCGACTGGTCCTCGGCCAGCAACACCTTGATCGGGCTCATGCGGCGGATCCTACGAGCCCGCCGGCACCCGGGCCACCAGCTGGAAGCCCCGCCCCCGCGCCGCACCGGTCTCCAGGGTGCCGCCGGCCAGGGCGAGCCGTTCGGCGAGGCCGGTGAGCCCGTTGCCCGGGTGGGTCCCGGACGGGCCCCGGCCGTCGTCCTCGACGGTCAGCTCGACGACCGGGCCCGCGAGGGTCTCGCGGCGGGTGACGTCGACCGCGCAGCGCCGCGCCCCGCTGTGCCGGACGACGTTGGTGACGGCTTCGCGCAGCGTCCAGGCGAGGGTCGCGTCCTGCGTCTCGGGCAGACCGGGCGGCGCCGCCACCGGCACCGTCGCCTCGATGCCCGCCGCCGTCAGCGCGGCCTTGGCGCCCGCGAGTTCGGCGCTGAGGCGGGGCCGCCGGTAGCCGGTGACGGCCTCACGGACGTCGACCAGGGCCTGCCGGCTGACCTTCTCGATGTCGGCGACCTGGTCGGCGGCCTTGTCGGGGTGGTCGGGCAGCATCCGGCCGGCGAGTTCGCTCTTGAGCGTGATGAGCGAGAGGGAGTGGCCGAGGAGGTCGTGCAGGTCGCGGGCGAGGCGCAGCCGCTCCTCGTTCGCGGCGAGCTGGGCGACCTGGGCCCGGGCCTCCCGCAGCTCCTGCGTGGTGCGCACCAGTTCCCGTACGCCGATCATCGAGAAGCCGCCGAGCAGCGAGGGCACGACGAGCCAGTACTCGGGGTCGGTGTCGAGCAGCAGTCCGACGACGACCATGAGGACCGTCGTCGCGAGGACCGCCCACCGGGACCGGCGCAGCGGCAGGACGGCCCCGCAGGCCACGGAGACGTACACGAACAGGACCAGCCAGTCGGGCCCGAGCGCGAGGGAGAGGACGACGGCGAACACCGGCAGCGCGAGGAGACAGCCGTGGGCCAGCCGCCGGCCGAGGGGACGGCCCGTCCGGCGCATCACGAGGCCCATGTAGGCGGCGACGAACACCGCGAGGCCGAGGGCGCCGAGGCTCGTGCCCAGCGGGCCGTGGTCGCCCTGCAGCAGGTCGGCGACCGGGCTGCCGAGGAACGCCAGCCACATGCCGATCCAGAGCAGCTTCACGAAGAACTCGCGGCGGCTCTCCGGCGGTTGGCCGATCCGCGCGATGCGGCCGACGTCCGGGTCGGGGCCCAGGTCCGTGGTGCTCACGCCTTCAACGTGTCCTTCCGGTACAGCCACGCCGCGCCGCCCGCGAAGAGCAGGAAGTAGACGACGATCAGCGCGACGTCGCGGGTGTGCGGGGCGTCGCCCAGTTCGATGGCCTGGCCGAGGGCGGCGTACGCGTGCGTGGGCAGCCACGTGGCGATGTCCTGGAGCCACTGCGGGAACGTCGTGGTGGGCATCCACAGGCCGCCCAGGATCGACAGGCCGAAGTAGACGATCATCGTGATCGGGCGGACGGCGTCGCCGGACGCGACGTAGCCGATGGCGACGCCGAGCGCCGCGAAGCAGAGGCTGCCGGCCCAGATCGCGCCGGTCAGGGCGAGCCACTGCCAGCCGTCGAACCGCACGTCCTTGAAGGAGGCGGCCACCACGAAGACGATCACGATGGACGGGAGCGAGACGACGGCGGCGCTCGCGGTCTTCGCGAGGACGTAGCCGCGGCCGGGCAGCGTCGTCAGCCGCAGCTGCCGGACCCAGCCGCTCTCCCGCTCCTTGGCGATGCGTTCGCTGTTGCCCATGAGGACGGCGGTGAGCGCGCCGAAGGAGGCCATGGAGACCATCATGAACGCGGGCAGGTTCAGGCCCGTGCCGTCGACGATCGTGGAGCTGTCGGCGCTGCCCGCGATCAGCAGGAAGAGGACCGACGGGTAGATCACGGAGAAGAACAGGAACTTCTTGTTGCGCAGGGCGCGGGTGATCTCCAGCTTGATCAGGCTGTTCATCGGGACTTGGCCTCCTCGGCAGCGGTGATCGCCACGAACGCCTGCTCCAGGCCGAGTCCGGCGACTTCGAGGTTGCGGGGGTAGACGCCGAGTCCGTACAGCGCGTGCACGGTCGCGTCGGCGTCGGTGGACTGGATGCGGACGGTCTGGCCGCTGATGTCGATGCCGGTCAGGAACGGCAGGGCCCGGACGGCCGCGGTGTCGATGGGGCCCTCCAGGTCGAAGGAGACCTTGCGGGCGCCGGCCTTCGCCTTGATCTCGGCGGCGGTGCCGTCGGCGAGGAGACGGCCGCGGTGCAGCACCAGGACGCGGTCGGCGATCGCGTCGGCCTCTTCCAGGTAGTGCGTGGCGAACAGGACGGTGCGCCCCTGGTCGGCCTGCTCGCGCATGGTCGCCCAGAACGCCTGGCGCGCGGAGACGTCCATGCCGGTCGTCGGCTCGTCGAGGACGATCAGGTCGCTGTCCCCGGCGGTGGCGAGGGCGAAGCGGACGCGCTGCTCCTGGCCGCCGGAGAGCTTGTTGACCCTGCGGTCGGCGATCTGGGTGATGCCCGCGCGGGTCAGCACGTCGTCGGCCTTGTACGGCTTGGGGTGCAGGGCGACGGCGAGCTGGACGAGCTCGCGCACGGTCACCTCGTCCATCAGGCCGCCGCTCTGCAGCATGGCGCCGACCCGGCCCTGCACGATCGCGTCGCGCGGGCCGGCGCCGAAGACGCGGACGTCGCCGGTGTCGGCGGGGCGCAGGCCGAGCAGGAGGTCGAGGGTGGTGGACTTCCCGGCGCCGTTCGGGCCGAGCAGGGCGACGGTCTCCCCCGGATGCAGTTCCAGGCTGAGACCGTCGACCGCCTTGACGGTGCCGTAGCTCTTCGTCACCCCGGTGAAGGTGACCGCCGCGTTGGTGTTCATGCCGTCATCGTCGCCGCTGGGCGAGCCCCGGCGGCAGTGTCGCGCGTCGCGCGTCCCGCATGACATCTGTCATGCGGGACGCGGACGGCGGCGGCTAGCTCGGGTTGGTGTCGATCTCCACGATGCGCTCGGCGGGGGTCTTGCCCAGCAGGGCCTTACCCATCGCCTGTGCCACGTCCGTGGGCTGGACCGGGGTCTTCTTCCCGTTGCCCCGGGTGATCAGGACGCCGTCGAAGGTGCTGCCGTACAGCTCCTTGAGCGCCGCCCGGTCGTAGGTCTCGACGAGCTTGCCGTCGATCGCCTTCATGCCGAGGATCTTCGGCAGCGACTTGTCCGGGCCGAACTGGATCTGGGCGCTGCCCGCCTTGACCGTGATCAGGCCGGACATGGCGGGCTCGGCGAACTGCTTCATCTTCCGGTCGACCTCGGCGTCCGCGATCGTCGGCTTGCGCGTCGTCGTGGCGACCTGGACCGGCGCGGAGGTGCCGGTCTCGACCTGCTTCTGGTACGCCTCCTCGACGGCACCGGACGACCGGTCGACGTCGATGCCCTTGCCGGTCTTGCCGTAGACGGCGACGGCCTTGCCGGGGACGAACCTGATCGTGCCGTCGCCGGACGCGGCGGCGCCGCCCGCGGCCTGTTCGAGGGCCGCGTGCAGCTTCTCCTCGTCGACCGGCATGACGGGCTCGACGACCCGCTCGTTGCCGAACAGCGAGCCGATCACGGAGACCGGGTTGTAGTCGCTGCCCGCGGCGGCCGAGACGGTGGCGGCGCTGTCCAGGGAGAGGCCGGACTGCTCCGGCTTCAGCTTGACGGTCTTGCCGTCGACCTGGAGCTCCAGCGCCTGCTCGGTGCGCTTGCCGAGGGCGCTCTCCAGCTTGCTGGCCGCCTCGTCGCGGGTGCCGCCGCCGATGTCGACGCCGAGGACGGTGGTGCCCTTGGGGACGTCGGAGTGGTTCATCAACAGGCCCGCGCCGTACGCGACTCCGGCCACGCCGACGACGCCCGCGCCGAGCAGGACCAGCTTGCTGCGGCCCTTTTTCTTCTTCGCGGGCGCCGGGGCGCTCTGCACCGGGTCCGGCAGCTTCGGCGGGGTGTGCGGGGCGGGGGCCTCGCCCTGGCCGACCGGCGGGAACGGCGAGCCGGGGCCCGGGCCCTGGCCGGCCTGCGGGACGACGGGGATGCCGCTGGTGAGCGTGTCACCCGAGACGTTGCCGCCCGGGGCGCCCGGTTCCGGGGCCGGCTTCTGCGGCGTCAGGATCGCGGTGTCGTCGCTCATCCGGGGCGGGACCTGGCCGCCGCCCGCGGGCGTGATGAGCGGGTTGGGCGCGACCGGCGGCACCATCGGGCCGTCACCGGTGGCGGGACCGCCGGTCGGGCCGGTGGGGCCCGCGGGTCCGCGCCCGGGAGCGCCCGGCTCCTGGTTGCCGGAGAAGTACGGGAGGTCACCGCGCTGCGGGTCGCCCGGCGCCGGGGCGCCGGCGCCGAGCGGGCCGGCCGCCAGCGCGCCGGTCACGTCGAATCCGCCGGAGCTGCCGCCGCCGGCCGGTCCGGGCGCCGGAGCGGCGCCACCGGGACCGGAGGCCGCGGCCCCCGCCCCGTTCGCCGCGGCTCCGCCGCGCGGCGCGGCGGCGGCCTTGCGGGGCGCGAACCAGTCGCTGGTCTTCTCCTGCGCGGGCGCCTTGGGCTCGGCGGGCTCGGCCGGGGCCGCGGCGGGCGCGGCCTCCGTCGTGGCGCCGGCGTAGGAGGCGAGCGCGGAGGGGCGGCCGGACGCGGTGGACGTGTCGGACTCGGGGCCCGGCGCGGCCTGCGGCTCGGCACCGGTACCGGCACCCGTGCCGGGCTTGCCGTCGACGTCGCTCATCGGCGTACGCATCACGACCGGCGGGATCGGACGCGAGCCGGGGATGTTGATCCGGATCCGCGTCGTCAGCGTCGTCTCGGTCTTGGGGGCGTCCGTGGCGCCCTGGTCGCCCGTGGGCACCTGGCCCACGGGGTCGGCGTCACCGGACGTGGCGCCCTGCGCGGACGTTCCGTACGGAGGCGTCCCCGACGGGTAGGCGGCAGCGCCGCGCCCCTGGGGCCCGGAGGACGAACTGTCAGTTTCACGACTCAAAGCAGGTTCTCCCGGTTGGCTCCGCCGCCCGTCTCGACCTCGCGCGGGCTGCTCGGCGGCGCGCACCACCATACTGGCCGCCGCGGGAAGTCACTGTGTGACGGATGGTGAATCCCTCGCGGGGATCACGGCAGTGCCCGTCAAAGTGTCACGTCACTTCCCAAGTCGGGCGGCGGACGCGGGTGGTTGCCGTGTCAGGCCGAGGGTGGCACAGATCACAGCCACGGCCATCCCTCCGAGGAGGAACAGGTAGGAGCCGAGTCCCGCGCCGAACAGGAAGTCACCCTCGGGACGGCTCGCGGTGAGCAGGATGACCGCGACGAGCCAGCCCGCCGCGGGTGCCACCGCCCCGGATCTGCCGCCGGTCAGCCGGGCGCCGCCGTGGAACAGCCCGGCCGCGCCGAGCAGTGCGAGCAGCAACCCGCCCGGGAACCAGCCCCCTTGGGCCAGTGCGCCCGCCGCGCCGACCAGCGCGCCGAGCACGAAGAGGACGAGCAGCGCGGCGATCCGGCCCGCGGTGAGCGCGCCGAAACTGAACGGCAGATCGACCTGCTGGGGCGCCGTGCCCTTGCCGGCGGACGCTGCGGCCCGCCCGTTCTTCCCGCCGCTCATCGGCCCGTCACTCCCTGGTCGTCGTTCGTCCCGTCGCCGCCGTCGCCGCCCTCGATGCCGTCGAACAGGTCCTTCTCGTACGCCGATCCGGGCTCGCCCCGCACCAACTCGTAGTACTCGACGTCGAACAGCGGCTGGGCGAGCCCGTTCGACAGTGCGAAGACCGCGAGGTCGCCGGGTCCGGCCGGGACGTCGACCTGGGTGGCGTGTGCGCGCATCGCGGCCGCCTTCCGTTCGGCGTACGGCCGGCCGTCGATCTCGGCGGTGATCCGCTCGTCGGCCACGACGCCCGGGACGTCGGACACGACGGCGGCGACGTCGAAGGGCGTGGCGTCGAGCTTCTCCGCGAGCTGCCGGAACCGTTCTTCGACGAGCGTGCGGGGCACTCGGTTCCAGTAGATCTTGGCGATCGTGTGCGGATCGCCGAGATCGCGCCGGAAGGCCGGTTCGGCGGCCAGGTCGGCGGCGCGCATGGCGACGCGGTGGGCCTGGATGTGGTCGGGGTGGCCGTAGCCGCCGTCCGGGTCGTACGTGACGAGGACCTGCGGGCGGATCTCGCGGATCACGGCGACGAGGTGGGCGGCGGCTTCGTCCAGGTCGGCCGACCAGAAGGCGCCGGGCCTGTGGTTCTGCTCGACGCCCATCATCCCGGAGTCGCGGTAGCGGCCGGGGCCGCCGAGGAAGCGGTGGTCGTCGACGCCGAGTTCCTTCATGGCGGCGGCCAACTCACCGATACGGTGCGGTCCGAGAAGGTTCTCCCGGTCCGGCGCGAGATGGGCGAGTTCGTCCGGAATGACCTCACCCTCTTCGCCGAGGGTGCAGGTCACGAGCGTGACGTGGGCGCCGTCGGCGGCGTACTTGGCCATGGTGGCGCCGTTGTTGATCGACTCGTCGTCGGGGTGCGCGTGCACGAGGAGCAGACGCCGACCGGGCAGTTCCGTCATGGGCCCCAGCCTAGAGCGCCGGGCGCGCCGGGTCAGAACTTGATGCCGCCGACCATGTCCGCGAGGTTCGTGGTCAGGTCGGAGATGGTGGGGGCGATGGAGGAGCTCGCCAGGTAGAAGCCGAGGAGCACACAGACGACGGCGTGCCCGGCTTTCAGCCCCGACTTCTTGATCAGGATGAAGACGATGATCGCGAACAGCACCACGGCCGAGATCGAGAGTGCCACAGCGGTCCCTCCTCCAAAGTGATCCGGTCGCCGACGGATTCCTACCCACACAGCGCTACGAATCATAACTATCCGCAGCGATGCATGACGCGCCGCGAGGGAGCACCGGGGGCGGCGAGGAGCGCGCGGGGGCGCATGGCGCCCCGGCCGTGCGGCCAGGGGCGCCCGTGCCTCAGCCCCGCCGCCCGGCCCCGGTCAGCGCCCCGACGAGAGCGGCCGCCGCGGCCGGCCACGCGGGGTCCACCCCGGCGCACGCGAGCAGAACCACGGTGATCGTCACGGTGATCACGACCACCTGCCACTCCCGCGCGCCGTGTGCCCACGGCCCGGAGGGGGAATCCACACACCGAGATACGGTCATCACGTATCACCTTCCAGTTCTTCTGGTGGGTCGGTCCTCGGCGCGGTGATGGTTGGGAAGCCCTCCGCGCCGGGGACCGTTCTGTTGTCGGCCTGCTGCCGGGGTTGTACCCAGCGGGCGCTCCGCACCATAACTATCCGTCGGCACGCATGAGTCGGAGCCCGGGAGCACGAGGGGCGCAGGGCGACCTAGGCTTCGGGGATGACCACCGAGAGCGGAACAGACACCGGGCCCGACGCCGTGACCGAGTCGTACTCCTTTCCTCGTCAGCACGCGCGTACGCAGCGCTTCACGCTGGGCGCGCCGCGGGCGTTCACGATCGCGCCGGACGGTGAGCGCGTCGCCTTCCTGCGGTCGTCGTCCGGCACCGACCGGGCGAACGCGCTGTGGGTGCTCGACGTGACGAGCGGTCAGGAGCGGCTCGCCGCCGACCCCGCCGCGCTGCTCGGCGGCGCGACGGAGGACCTGTCGGCGCAGGAGCGGGCCCGGCGCGAGCGCAGCCGGGAGGGCGGCGCGGGCGTCGTGGGCTACGCGACGGACGCCGCCGTGGAGCTGGCCGCGTTCGCGCTGTCGGGGCGGCTGTTCACGGCGGAGCTGCGGGCCGGCACGGCACGTGAACTCCCGGCCGCCGGGCCGGTCCTCGACCCGCGCCCCTCACCCGACGGCCGGCACGTCGCGTACGTCGCGCAGGGTGCGCTGCGGGTGGTCGGCGCGGAGGGCGCGGACGACCGGGCGCTGGCCGAGCCGGAGTCACCGACGGTGACGTACGGCCTCGCGGAGTTCATCGCGGCCGAGGAGATGTCCCGCTACCGCGGCTTCTGGTGGTCGCCCGACTCCGACCGGCTGCTCGTGGCCCGCGCCGACGACGCGGACGTACGGCGCTGGTGGATCGCCGACCCGGCGCACCCGGACCGCGAGCCGGCCCGCAACGCCTATCCGGCGGCCGGTACGCCCAACGCCGAGGTGCGGCTGTTCGCGTACGGCCTGGACGGCTCGCGCACCGAGATCAACTGGAACCGGACCGCCTACCCCTACCTGGCCCGCGTGCACTGGTCCGCGGACGGCGCCCCGCTGATCCTCGTGCAGGCCCGCGACCAGCTCAGCGCGCTGTACCTGGCGGTGGACCCGGAGGACGGCTCGACCCGGATGGTGCACGCCGACGAGGACGACCAGTGGCTGGAGCTGTTCCCCGGGACGCCGTCCTGGTCGCCGAGCGGACAGCTGGTGCGGATCGCCGACGAGGGCGGGGCGCGGGTCCTCGCCGTCGGTGAACGGCCGCTGACCGGACCGCAGTTGCACGTCCGCGCGGTCCTCGACGTCGGCGAGGGAGACGTGCTGGTCTCGGCATCGGCCGGCGCCGACGCCGAGGCCCCGGAGACCGGCGAGGTGCACGTCTACCGCGTCAACGAACTGGGCGTGCAGCGCGTCTCCACCGAGCCCGGTGTGCACTCCGCGGTCCGCTCGGGCGGCGTCACCGTCCTCGTCTCGGCGACCCTGGACTCCCCCGGCTCCCGGGTCCGCGTGGAGCGCGACGGCAAGCACGTCGCCGAGGTCGCCTCGCACGCCGAGCGCCCGCTGATCGCGCCCCGGGTCACGCTCACGGAGGCGGCGGGCATCCCGTGCGCCGTCCTGCTGCCGTCCTCGTACGCGGAGGGGGACGGGCCGCTGCCGGTGCTGCTCGACCCGTACGGCGGGCCGCACGGGCAGCGCGTGATGGCCGCCCACAACCCGTACCTGACCTCGCAGTGGTTCGCCGACCAGGGCTTCGCCGTGATCGTCGCGGACGGCCGGGGCACCCCGGGCATCTCGCCCGGCCGCGAGAAGTCGATCCGCGGCGACTTCACGCTGACGCTCGACGACCAGGTCACCGCCCTGCACGCGCTCGCCGAACGGTTCCCGCTCGACCTCGCCAAGGTCGCGATGCGCGGCTGGAGCTACGGCGGCTACCTCTCGGCGCTCGCCGTGCTGCGCCGGCCCGACGTCTTCCACGCGGGGATCGCGGGGGCGCCGGTCACGGACTGGCGGCTCTACGACACCCACTACACGGAGCGGTACCTGGGCGACCCCGGCACCTCCCCGGCGACGTACGCGAAGAGTTCACTGGTCACCGACGACGGCCTCGCCGAGGCCGCCGACACCCACCGGCCGATGCTCATCGTCCACGGTCTCGCCGACGACAACGTGGTCGTCGCGCACGCCCTCAGGCTGTCGTCGGCGCTCCTCGCCGACGGCCGTCCGCACGAGGTGCTGCCGCTGTCGGGGGTCACGCACATGACGCCCCAGGAGCAGGTCGCGGAGAACCTGCTGCTGCTCCAAGTGGACTTCCTGAAGCGGTCGTTGGGGCTGTAGACGCGTCCGGGAAAGCGACCGGGGCCGGAGCGACATGGCGCGCTCCGACCCCGGTCCACGGCACCCGCACGGCCGTACGCTGTTCACTGTGGCCCGTTCGTATATCGGTGCCGGGTCGCGCGAGTTGCCTGCATGTAAAGGCGTGCGCGGCCCCTATTCCGATGGCACGACCTGCTTCTCCTCGGCGAAGTGGCAGGCCGACGGGTGCTGGGTCGGGCCCTCGCCGATCCGGAAGACCGCGGGGACGGCCAGCTCCGGCACCTCCTCCTCGCAGCGCTTCTGCGCCTTCCAGCAGCGGGTGCGGAAGCGGCAGCCGGACGGCGGGTTCGCGGGCGAGGGGACGTCACCGGAGAGGATGATGCGCTCCCGGTGCTCGCGCGCGTCCGGGTCCGGCACCGGGACGGCGGACAGCAGCGCCTGCGTGTAGGGGTGCGTCGGGTGGTCGTAGATCTCGGCGTCGGAGCCGATCTCGACGATGCGCCCCAGGTACATGACGCCGACCCGGTCGGAGATGTGCCGCACGATCGACAGGTCGTGGGCGATGAACACGTAGGACAGGTCGAACTCGTCCTGGAGGCGCTCCAGCAGGTTCACCACCTGCGCCTGCACCGACACGTCGAGCGCGGAGACCGGCTCGTCGGCGACGATGATCTCGGGGCGCAGCGCGAGGCCGCGGGCGATGCCGATGCGCTGGCGCTGGCCGCCGGAGAACTGGTGCGGATAGCGGTTGATGTACTCGGGGTTGAGGCCGACCACGTCCAGCAGGTCCTGGACCTTCTTGCGGCGGTCGCCCTTCGGCGCGACCTCGGGGTGGATCTCGTACGGCTCCCCGATGATGTCGCCCACCGTCATGCGGGGGTTGAGGGACGTGTACGGGTCCTGGAACACCATCTGGATGTTGCGGCGCACGGCCTTGAGGGCGCGGCCGGACAGCTGGGTGATGTCCTCGCCCTTGTACTTGATCTGGCCGGCCGTGGGGCGCTCCAGGTTCACCAGCATCTTGGCGACGGTCGACTTGCCGCAGCCGGACTCCCCCACGATGCCGAGCGTCTCGCCCTGGCCGAGGTCGAAGTCCACGCCGTCGACGGCCTTGACCGCGCCGACCTGCTTCCTGATGAGGATGCCCTGGGTGAGGGGGTAGTGCTTGACCAGCCCCCGTACCTCCAGGAGCGGTTCGTGGCCGGAGGCGGAGCCGTTCTTCGCGTACGACGACTCGGCCTGCGCCTTGTGCAGGAGGTGCTCGGCGATCTCGCCCTCGCGCTTCAGATCGTCCTTGCTGACGTGCTCACCGTGTGGAGGCATCGAGCGTCTCCTTCCAGAAGTGGCAAGCGCTGCGACGCGTCGGTGAGACCTCGGCGAGCGGCGGGACGTCGGTCCGGCAGACGTCCTGGGCCATCGGGCAGCGCGGGTTGAAGGCGCAGCCGGGCGGGATGTTCATGAGGTTGGGCGGCAGGCCCTTGATGGCGAAGAGCTCCTGGCCCTTCTGGTCGAGGCGCGGGATCGATTCGAGCAGGCCCTTGGTGTACGGGTGGGCGGGCGCCTTGTAGATCTCGTGCACGGGGGCCTGCTCGACGATGCGGCCCGCGTACATGACGGCGATCTTGTCGGCGACGTCCGCGACGACACCCAGGTCGTGGGTGATGAGGATCAGGCCCATGTTGAGCTCGCGCTGCAGCTCCGCGAGCAGGTCCATGACCTGGGCCTGGACCGTGACGTCCAGGGCGGTGGTCGGCTCGTCCGCGATGATGAGGTTGGGTTCGAGGGCGAGCGCCATCGCGATCATGATGCGCTGGCGCATGCCGCCGGAGAACTGGTGCGGGTACTGGCCGACGCGCTCCTTCGCGGCCGGGATCCTGACCCGGTCCATCAGCTCGACGGCCTTCGCCTTGCCGTCCTTGCGCGACATGCCCTTGTGGACGACGAAGAGCTCACCGATCTGCTCGCCGACCGAGAGCACGGGGTTGAGGGAGGACAGCGCGTCCTGGAAGATCATCGCCATCTCGGCGCCGCGGACCTTCCTGCGCTCCTCCTCCTTCAGCTTGAGCAGGTCCCGGCCCTTGAAGAGGATCTCGCCGCCGGCGATCTTCCCGGGCGGGACGTCGAGGATGCCCATGATGGCCTGGGCGGTGACCGACTTGCCTGAGCCGGACTCACCGAGCACGGCGAGCGTCTCCCCCTCGTCGACGGTGTAGTTCACCCCGTTCACTGCCTTGGCGACGCCTTCCCGGGTGCGGAACTCGACGTGCAGATCGCGTACTTCGAGCAACGGCATGGGCGCTACCTCAGCTTCGGGTCGAGGGCGTCGCGCACCGCGTCGCCGAGCATGATGAACGCGAGCACGGTGAGGGCGAGCGCGCCGGCCGGCCAGAGCAGCATGTGCGGGGCGTTGCGGATGTACGCGGACGCCGCCGAGATGTCGATGCCCCAGCTGACGGCCGGCGGCTTCAGACCGACGCCGAGGTACGAGAGCGTCGCCTCCAGGGCGATGTACGTACCGAGGGCGATGGTCGCGACGACGATGACCGGCGCGATCGCGTTCGGCGTGATGTGGCGCAGCAGCATCCGGGAGTTGGAGGCACCGAGCGCACGGGCCGCCTGCACGTAGTCGTTCTGTTTGGCGGTGATGACCGAGCCGCGGGCGATCCGGGAGATCTGCGGCCAGCCGAGCAGCACCATGAAGCCGATGACCGGCCAGACGGTGTTGCTGGTGACGACCGACAGGAGCACCAGGCCGCCGAGGACGACGGGGATCGCGAAGAAGATGTCGGTGATCCGGGAGAGGACCGCGTCCCAGGCGCCGCCGAAGAACCCTGCGAGCCCGCCGAGCACGGAGCCGAGGATGGCCACGCCCACGGTGGCGCAGACGCCGACGGTGATGGAGTTGCGGGCGCCGTACACGGTGCGGGTGTAGACGTCGCAGCCCTGGCCGTCGAAGCCGAAGGGGTGGCCGGGCTGGGAGCCCTGCTGGGCCTTCGACAGGTCGCAGGAGAGCGGGTTGCCGGAGGCGATCAGCTGCGGCCAGATCGAGATGACCGCCAGGAACAGGATGATCAGGCCCGAGATGATGAAGATCGGGTTGCGGCGCAGATCGCGCCAGGCGTCCGACCACAGGCTGCGCGGCTTGCCGGCGGGGCCGCCAGCGGAGCCGCCAGGCGCACCGGCCACGGTCGCGCCCTCGCTCGTGGCGAGGTCCATGGCGCCGCCCATGCCGGTCGCCGCGATGGCCCCGTCCTCCGGTGCCCGCCCGCCGCCGGACCAGGACGAGGGCTCTGGCGCTTGAGGTTCAGGCATAGCGGATCCTCGGGTCGAGTACGGCGTACAGGAGGTCGACGATCAGGTTCACCGCGAGGAACACCAGCACGAGGATCGTCACGAAGCCGACCACGGTCTGGGTGTTCTGGCGGAGGATGCCCTGGTAGAGCTGGTAGCCGACGCCGTGGATGTTGAAGATGCGCTCGGTCACGATCGCGCCGCCCATCAGGGCGCCGACGTCGGCGCCGATGAAGGTGACCACCGGGATGAGCGAGTTGCGCAGCAGGTGCCGGGTGATGACCCGGCGCCGCGGCAGGCCCTTGGCGATGGCGGTGCGGACGTAGTCGGCGCGCCGGTTCTCCGCGATCGAGGTGCGGGTCAGCCGGGTCACGTACGCGAGGGAGACCGAGGCGAGGACGAGGCCCGGCACGATCAGTTCGCTGAACGGCGCCTCGGTGGACACCGCCGGATTGATCCAGCCCCACTCGACGCCGAGCAGCAGCTGCAGCACGAGACCGGTGACGAACGTCGGGATGGAGATGACGACCAGGGTCAGCAGCAGCACCGTCGTGTCGATGGGCCGGCCGCGGCGCAGCCCGGTGATGACGCCGAGCGAGATGCCGACGACGATCTCGAAGAGGATCGCCACGATGGTGAGGCGGATGGTGACCGGGAACGCGGTCGACATCAGCTCGGTGACCTTCTGGCCGTTGAACGCGGTGCCGAAGTCCCCGGTGAAGACGTTCCCCATGTACGTCAGGTATTGCTGCCACACCGGCTTGTCGAGGCCGAACTCGCTCTTGAGCTGGGCCTCCGTGGCAGGGTCGCAGGCCCTGTCGCCGCAGAGGCCGGCGATGGGATCGCCCATCACGTTGACCATGAGGAAGATCAGCAGCGTCGCGCCGATGAAGACCGGGATCATCTGCAGCAGGCGCCGGATCACATAACGTCCCATGAGGACTCCGGTTCCGGTTCAGCGAGCGGTGAGAGCGGCAGCCGGGCCGGCAGGGCGCGCGGACTGCCGCTCTCCTGACGTCAGTTGACCTTGATCTCGTTGTAGACCGGGACGCTGAACGGGTTCAGCGCGACGTTCGAGACCTTGTCGGAGTAGCCGGCGCTGCCGTTCTGGTACCAGAGCGGGATGGCCGCCATGTTGTCCCGGACGACCTCCTGGGCCTGCTGGAACGTCTTCACGGCGGTGGCCGTGTCGGCCTCGGCGTTGGCCTTGTCGACCAGGGAGTCGAACTCCTTGTTGGACCAGTGGCCGTCGTTGGACGAGGCGTTGGTGTAGTACAGCGGCTGCAGGAAGTTCTGGATGAGCGGGTAGTCCATCTGCCAGCCGGCGCGGAACGGGCCCGTCATCTTCTTGTCGGTGATCTTGTTGCGGAAGTCGGCGAAGGTGCCGGTGGGGCTGCCGACGCAGGCCTTGTCGTTGCCGAGCGCGTTGTTGATGGAGTTGCAGACGGCGTCGACCCACTCCTTGTGGCTTCCAGTGTCGGCGTTGTAGCCGATCGTCACCTGGCCGCCGGGCAGTCCGCCGCCCTCCGCGACCAGCTTCTTGGCCTCGGTCGGGTTGTAGTCGCAGAACTCGCCGCACAGGCCCGACTTGTAGCCGCCCTCCTCGCCGAGGACCGGGGAGGTCCAGTCGGTGGCGGGGGTACGGGTCTTGGCGAAGATCGTCTCGGTGATCTGCTTGCGGTTGATCGCCATGGACAGGCCCTTGCGGACCTTGTCGCTGTCCGCCTTGTTCCAGTCGGAGTCGTAGAACGGGAAGGCGAGGGTCTGGATGATGCCGGCCGGGGTGTTGATGTACCGGCCGTCGAGGTCGTTCTGGACGTTCTTGAGCTGGGCGGCGGGCACGTCGTCGACGAGGTCGAGGTTGCCCGCGGTCAGGTCGGTGTAGGCGGTGTTGTTGTCGGTGTAGACCTTGAGGTCGACGCCGCCGTTCTCCGCCTTGTCGTCGCCCGGGTAGTCGTCCCACTTGCGCAGGGACATCTGGGAACCCTTTTGGTACGAGTCCACGGTGTACGGGCCGTTGCCGATCGGCTTGCTCACCCAGGCGTCGTGGTCGTCGAAGAACGCCTTGGGCAGCGGCGCGAAGGCCGCGTAGCCGAGGGTGTCGGGCCAGGTGGAGAACTTCTGGTTGAGCTTGACCGTGAAGGTGTTGTCCCCGGTGACCTTGAGTCCCGAGAGGGTGTCGGCGCTCTGGCTGCCGGAGTCCGGGTGCACCTTGTCGTAGCCGTCGATGTACCCGAAGAAGTAGGCGTTCTTCTGGTTGTTCTTCAGGCTCGCGCCGTAGTTCCAGGCGTCCACGAAGGACTTCGCGGTGACCTTCTCGCCGTTGGAGAACGTCCAGCCGTCCTTGACCGTGATCGTGTAGTTCATCTGGTCGGAGGTCTCGATCTTCTCCGCCAGCATGTCCTCGGCGGCGCCCGTCTTCGGGTTGTACCGCTTCAGGCCCCGGAAGATCATGTCGAGGACCTTGCCGCCCTGCACCTCGTTGGTGTTGGCCGGTTCGAGGGGGTTCTGCGGGTCGCCCCACGAGGAGCGCACCACTCCGGAACCGTCACCACCACCGCCACCACCGCTGTCGCTGCCGCCTCCACAGGCCGTCGCCGTCAGGGCTACGGCTGCCGCGGCCGCGGCCCATTTGACGTGCGTGGCTCCACGCATGGAGTGCCTCCTCATACCGACTCGTACCGATCACGTGACACGTACGCCTTAATATCGGCCCAACACGGGCATATCGCACTCCGGGATCGGCCTTACGGGAAACGCCTCGCGGCGGGGGCGGGCCGTGCGGGACGATCGGCCGATGGTCGACCACGCCTTCGCCGACGCCCGGCTCGCCCGCCTCTACGACACGCTCAATCCGTGGGCGGCCTGCGACGACTTCTATCTGGACCTGGTGCGGGGCGCCGGGTC
>NZ_JAMOLN010000128.1 GCF_024448165.1 Streptomyces longispororuber | reverse complement strand
TGGTCCGGCTCGCGGACCGGATGGACCCGGGCGTGCGGCACGCGGCACGGCGGCTCGTCGTGGTGATCGTGCTGCTTCCGCTGCTGCTCGTGCTGGCGCGCGAGGCGCCGCGCCTGGTGCAGGCACCGCTGCTGCTCGGCTACGGGTTCACGGTCCTGTCGGTGACGATCGCGATGCTGTTCATCGCCTACAGCCGCTACGACGACCCGTCGGTGCGCATCCTGCACCACCGCCCCCGCCGCCTCGACCGGTTCCCCGCGCTGCCCGACGTCCCGCGCGTCAGCTTCCTGGTGGCCGTGAAGGACGAGGAGGAGGGCATCGAGGAGTGCGTGCGCTCGATGGCCGGAAGCGACTACCCGGATCTGGAAGTCGTCGTCGTGGACGACGCGTCCGAGGACGGCACACGCGCGATCCTGGGCCGGCTGCAGCGCGAACTGCCTCTGAAGGTCCTCTACTTGGCGGAGAACGTCGGCAAGAAGCACGCCCTCGTGAAGGCCGCCGAGCAGGCCACGGGCGAGGTCATCGCGTTCACCGACTCCGACTGCCTGCTGGCGCCCGACGCGCTGCAGCGCTGCGTCACGGCGCTCGTGCACCACCCGGAGCTGGGCGCGGTCAGCGGCCACGCCCGCGCCCTCAACCCCGACGACTCCCTGCTCTCCCGCACACAGGACGTCTGGTACGAGGGGCAGTTCAGAGTCGCGAAGGCGGCGGAGGCCACCTTCGGCTCGGTGTCGTGCGTGTCGGGACCGCTCGCCGTGTTCCGCCGCGACGCCATCTACAACTATCTGCCCGCGTGGGCGGGCGACCGGTTTCTCGGCGGCGAATTCCGCTTCGCCACCGACCGACAACTGACGGGATATGTTCTCGGACAGTGCTGGAAGGGCCGGAAATTGAAGAAGCGATACTCGGACTCGCCCTTCGTCAAAGAGACCGACCACCCCGAACTGCCGTGGCGCATCGGCTATGTGCAATCGGCGAGAGTGTGGACGACGGTACCCGCACGTTTTCGGCCCTTCATGCGGCAACAAGTGCGCTGGAAGAAGAGTTTCATCCGTAATCTCTTTTTCACCGGGACATTCATGTGGCGCAGGGGACTCGGACCCGCCGTCCTCTTCTACGGGCATGTGCTGTGGGTGCTGTGCGCGCCCCTGATGGCCGTCCGCCACCTGGTCTGGGCGCCGTACCACGGGCTGTGGTTCCTGACCGGCCTGTATCTCGCGGGGATCATCCTCAAGGGCACGGTCTGGGGGCTCGCGTTCAAGGTCGACAACCCGGGGAACACGAACTGGCGCTGCCGGCCGCTGATGAGCCTGCTGTCGTCGCTGCTGCTGTCGTGGCTGCTGCCGTACTCGCTGCTCACGATCCGGCGCGGCGTGTGGTCGAGGAGTCAGTCATGAGGCGGCTGGCGCGCGGGGCGGGCCGGATCGCGACCGCGCTGCTCACGGCGGCACTCGTCGTGTTCGTGTACCTGATGGTCCTCACCCGGGGGAGCTGGCCGCCATGGTCCTCGCTGTGACGCGGGTGCGGCCCCGGTGGACGGTGCGGGTCGCGCGGCGCGCGGTGCGGGTCGTCCTGACGCTGCTCACCGTGGTCGTGCTGGCCGTGCCGTTCCTGGTGGCCTGGCGGCTGTACCAGAGCCAGAGGTACCTGACGCGGCAGGAGGACACCCCGGCCGCTCTGGTCGACGGGGCGGCGCGGGAGCGCTGGCAGGGCATGGCGGCCGGGCTGCCCCGGCGGGCCGCGCCCGTCGTGCTCACCTACCACGACATCGCGAAGGACAGTTCGAGCAAGTACGTCGTCGGCCCCCGGGCCTTCGAACGGCAGATGGCGGCGCTGTCGGCGGCCGGCTACCGCACGCTCACCGTCGACGAGTTCGTGACGTATCTGCTCGGCGGCCCGGTGCCGGAGCGCTCGGTCCTGCTCACCTTCGACGACGGCACGCACGGCCTGTGGACCTACGCGGACCGCATCCTGGCCCGCCACCGCATGCACGCCGTGTCGTTCCTGATCACCGGCAAGGTCTCGGTGAAGCGGCCCTACTACCTGTCCTGGCAGGAGATCGACCGGATGGACAACTCCGGCCGCTGGGACTTCCAGAACCACACCCATGACCTGCACACCCGCAGCCGCACGGGCCCGGACGGCGCGACCGGCTCACTGCTGATCAACCGCCGCTACCTGGCCTCCACCGGACAACTGGAGTCGCAGGCGCGCTACGAGCAGCGGGTGCGCGAGGATCTCGTCACGTCCCTGAAGGAGTTCAGGGAGCACGGGCTGGCGACGCCGCGGCTGTTCGCGTACCCGTTCTCGGAGAACGCGCGCCCCGGCGACCATGCCTCCGCCTACGTCCACGATCTGCTCAACCGCCTCTTCGTCGCGGCCCTTTCCGACAAGACGGGCACCGCGCAACCGGTCGGCCGGCGCTCCGCGGTCGCCCAGCAGTACCAGCGCCTCGAGGTCTTCGCGGACACCACCGCGGATGCGCTGCTGCGGCAGGTCACGGCCCGGACGCCGGTGCCCGCGACCGGGGACCCGCTGCGGGCGCCGCAGCGCTGGACGGGCAACGACTGGAAGCCCCTGACCGACCTGCGCTTCCTCACCGGCAAGGGCCCCCATCCGCGCAGTGGCCCTTACCGGTACGCGGCCTACGCGCCGTACGGGTCCGCCGACTGGGACCACTACACGGTGGCCGCCGACGTGCGGGCGCTCGATCCGCGCGGTGGCGGCGTCAGCGTGTCCGCCCGGGTCGGCTCGCCCGCGCAGGTGGCGGCGCGCGTCTCGTACGACAGGCTCCAACTGGTGCTCGGACAAAAGGTGGTGGCGGAACGTCAGCTGCTGCCCGGCGCCCGGCACACGGTGCGGGTGCGCGCGGCCGGGGCCCGCACGACGGTGACCGTGGACGGGACGGTGCAGGTGTCCACGCACCACGCGTACGGGGCCCGCGGCACCGGCGGCATCGCCCTCACGCTGTCCCGGCGGGGCGTGCCGGACTGGCCCGCGGTCGGCCGGGTGCGACTCACCTCGGACCGGGCCGCGAAGACCCGGGCCCGCCCCTTCGACGGCGTCGGGCCGTGGCTGGAGAGGAAGCCGCACGGCACGGGCTGGATGCGTTCCGCGGTCGTGGTCGGCGGGGGCCGGGTGCAGCCGGTCGGCACCCGCGGATGGTCGTACGCCGTGTACGACCCGCGGCGCAGCGGGAGTTGGACGGACTACACGCTGCGCACGACGGTCACCGGACTGGCCGAGAGAGGGCTGCACGCCAGTGTGACCGTACGGCGCGGCGCCCGGGAACAGCTCACGGTCCGGATGTCGAAGGGCTGGGTGTCGGTGCTGACGGGACCGGACCTCGCGGTGCGGCGGGTGATGTCGCACAAGCTCGCGCGGGCGGACCGGCGGACCGTGACGGTCACGGTGCGGCCCGACGTCACGCTGGTGCGGGTCGCCGGCACGCCCGCCCTGGAGGTCCCGGCGCACGGCGGCACGGGCGGCATCGCGCTGAGCGCGTACCGGGCGTCGCCGCTGCAGCCGTGGCCCGGGTTCGACGCGGCGTCGCTGACCGGGCCCGGCGGAGGCGCACCATGAGGGTGCTGTCGCTGGTTCGCCGCCGGGGCCCGCGGTGGTGGGCGCTGATCGCGGCGGCGCTCGCCGCCCTGCTCGCGGCCCTGCTCATGGTGTTCGGTCCGTCCGGCGGCGACACCGGGGACGGGGCGTTCCGCCCCCGCTTCCCCCAGCAGGGCCTGGTCACCAACGAGTTCGCGTACTGGCACCCCAACCGGGCGCACGTCCGCCACTCCCCCGACTGGACCATGACGAGCGGCTCGCTGTTCGGCAAGGACGGCGCGGGCTGGACCGGCGTACCCGACGGCAACGGCCCGGACGCCCGCTCGGCCACCGGCACGGACTCGGCGGTGTTCCGGCTCGCCAGCCGCAGAAGGGACTTCGGGCAGACGACGGTGCGGCTGCGGCTGCGCGTGCAGCGGATGGTGACGACGGGGCGCACCCCGTCGCAGCCGTTCGACGGGGTGCACATCTGGCTGCGCTTCCACAGCGAGCAGGAGACGTACGCGGTGAGCGTGGCACGCCGGGACGGCGAGGTCGCGGTGAAGCGCAAGACCCGGGGCGGCACGTCGAACGGCGGCACGTACGTCACGCTGGCGCACGCCCATGCGCCCGCCCCGCCGGGGAGTTGGCGCCCGGTGAGCACCTCGGCCCGCACCCTCGCCGACGGCCGCGTCCGCCTCACCCTCGACCTGGCGGGCCGCCGCGTGCTCGATGTCGTGGACGACGAGCCCGGCGAGCTGGCGCGGCCCGGGGCGGTCGGCATCCGGGGCGACAACACGGAGTTCCTGTTCGGAGGCTTCGTGGCGTGGGGCGGCCGGTAGGCCGTCTGCCGGGGCCCCGCGCCGCCGGTGCGCCTCCTGGGTCCCGACCCGCCCGGGACCATCACACCGGCATTCCGATGCGCACACGCAATGCGGCCGCATCACACGTTCTGCGGCGCGTCCTCCACGACTACTCTCACCCGCCTCACCACATCGAGCACATCCGGCGAAGGGGCACAACTCACCATGAAAAGACGACACTTACCCGTGCGGGCCAAGCTCGCCGCACTCGCCGTCCTGGCCGCTCTCGCAGCCGTCCTGCTCCCCGCGGCCACCGCCGCCCACGCGGCGCCGGGGCCGGTGACCGTCTCCCTCACGTTCGACGACGGGACCGCCGACCACTTCACCACCGTGAAGCCGATCCTCGACGACCACGGCATGAAGGCCACGTTCTACGTGAACAGCGGCCGCCTCGGTGACGCCGGACATCTGACGACCGCTCAGGTGAAGCAACTCGCGGCCGGCGGACAGGAGATCGGAGGTCACACCGCCACCCACGCCCGGCTGCCGGATCTGAGCCCCGACGACCAGCGCCGTGAGATCTGCAACGACCGCGTGACCCTGCTGAACCTCGGCCTGAGCGTCAAGAACTTCGCCTACCCCTTCGGCGCCGACACGGCGGCCACCCAGGGGTACGTCGCCGACTGCGGCTACAACTCGGCGCGCGACGTGGGCGGCCTGGTCACTCCGGGGTCGTGCGGCGGGTGTCCGTACGCGAACGCGGTCCCGCCCCCGAACCCGTACGCGGTCCGCACGAACGACTCGGTGACCACCTCGACCACCTTGGCCACGCTGCAGGGCTACGTGACCCGGGCGGAGGCCAACGGCGGCGGCTGGGTGCCGATCGTCCTCCACCACGTGTGCAACGGCTGCGAGCCCACCTATGCGACGACGCCCGCGATCCTGGACGCCTTCCTGGACTGGCTCGCCGCCCGCGGCACGGCGGTCGCCACGGTCAACGCCGTGATCGGCGGTCCGCTGCGGCCCGGCGTCCCGGGCCCGGCCCCCACCTCGACGCTCCAGAACGCCTCCCTGGAGGCGTCGTCGGACGGCGTGCCGACCTGCTTCCAGCTGGGCGGCTACGGGACCAACACGTACTCCTGGACGTACACGACGGACGCCCACACCGGCTCCCGCGCGGAGAGAGTCGCCGTCACCTCCTACACGGACGGCGACCGCAAGCTCGTCACCCGTCAGGACACCGGCGCCTGCGCCCCGGCCGTCACCGCGGGCCGCAGCTACACGCTCGGCCTGTGGTTCAAGGGCAGCTGGCCGGCCGGGGCCCCGGTGAAGATCAGTGTGGCCCTGCGGGGCACCGGCGGCGCCTGGGCGTACTGGACGAGCTCACCGGCGTACGCACCGTCGCCGTCGGTCTGGCAGCACGCGGTGTTCACGACGCCGGCCGTCCCGTCGGGCAACACGGCGATCAGTTTCGGCCTGTCCCTCCCGGCGGCGGGGAACGCGACGGTGGACGACTTCTCACTCGTACAGACCTGAGCACGGTTCACCCGGGCGCTTGATGTGGCACTGCGTGCCACGTCAAGCGCCCTTCTCCTGTCCCGCCCCACCCGCTCACCGGCCCCCGTGATCGATCATCGATCCCTTCCAGCAGGAGGAACCCCTCCCTGACCACGGATGATCGATCATCGCTCGCCTGAACCGTAAAGATTTCATCTGAGCGCAACCAATGGCACGCAGTGCCTTGCCAGCTGTCACGGTGTGCCATACGTTGAAGGTGTCCGGGCGGCCGGCGTGCAGAGAACTTCCGTACGTCGGCTGTCCCCACGAGCCACGACAGACCGTGACCCGTGCGCCCGGACGCCTGCGTCACAGGCAACCTTCCGCGCCACACCAAGCGCTGCCACAGCACCATCCGCCGAACCGACGGCACACCCCTCAGTTCCCTGCAGCCACACCCGACTCAGCGTTCCCCTCAGACGCTCACCGCCGGAGGCACCACCGTGAAGGACATCCTGGACGCGATCCAGTCGCAGACCGCCACGTCTGCCGACTTCGCCGCCCTGCCGCTCCCCGACTCGTACCGCGCGATCACCGTGCACAAGGACGAGACGGAGATGTTCGCGGGGCTCGAGTCCCGCGAGAAGGACCCCCGCAAGTCGATCCACCTGGACGACGTGCCGGTGCCCGAACTCGGCCCGGGCGAGGCCCTGGTGGCCGTGATGGCCTCCTCGGTCAACTACAACTCGGTCTGGACCTCGATCTTCGAGCCGCTGTCGACGTTCGGGTTCCTGGAGCGCTACGGCCGGCTCAGCGAGCTGACCAAGCGCCACGACCTGCCGTACCACATCATCGGCTCCGACCTGGCGGGCGTCGTGCTGCGCACCGGCCCCGGCGTGAACGCCTGGAACCCGGGCGACGAGGTCGTCGCGCACTGCCTCTCCGTCGAGCTGGAGTCGAGCGACGGCCACAACGACACGATGCTCGACCCCGAGCAGCGCATCTGGGGCTTCGAGACGAACTTCGGCGGCCTCGCCGAGATCGCGCTCGTCAAGTCCAACCAGCTGATGCCGAAGCCGGACCACCTCAGCTGGGAGGAGGCGGCGGCCCCGGGCCTGGTGAACTCCACCGCCTACCGCCAGCTGGTCTCGCGCAACGGCGCCGGCATGAAGCAGGGCGACAACGTCCTCATCTGGGGCGCCTCCGGCGGCCTCGGCTCGTACGCCACGCAGTTCGCGCTGGCCGGCGGCGCCAACCCGATCTGTGTCGTCTCCTCCCCCGAGAAGGCCGACATCTGCCGGTCCATGGGCGCCGAGGCGGTCATCGACCGCAACGCCGAGGGCTACAAGTTCTGGAAGGACGAGCGCACCCAGGACCCGAAGGAGTGGAAGCGCTTCGGCAAGCGCATCCGCGAGTTCACCGGCGGCGAGGACATCGACATCGTCTTCGAGCACCCCGGCCGCGAGACCTTCGGTGCCTCGGTCTACGTCACCCGCAAGGGCGGCACCATCACCACCTGCGCCTCCACCTCGGGCTACATGCACGAGTACGACAACCGCTACCTGTGGATGTCGCTGAAGCGCATCATCGGCTCGCACTTCGCCAACTACCGCGAGGCGTGGGAGGCCAACCGCCTGATCGCCAAGGGCAAGATCCACCCGACGCTCTCCAAGGTCTACTCCCTGGAGGACACCGGGCAGGCGGCCTACGACGTGCACCGCAACCTCCACCAGGGCAAGGTCGGCGTCCTCGCGCTCGCCCCCGAGGAGGGCCTGGGCGTGCGCGACCACGAGAAGCGCGCCCAGCACATCGACGCCATCAACCGCTTCCGCAACGTCTGAACACCCAGAGGAGCAGCGGCTCATGACTGAGCGTCAGAAGGACCGGCCGTGGCTGATGCGGACCTACGCCGGTCACTCCACGGCGGAGGCGTCCAACGAGCTGTACCGGCGCAACCTCGCCAAGGGGCAGACGGGCCTGTCGGTCGCCTTCGACCTGCCGACCCAGACCGGGTACGACCCCGACCACGTCCTCGCCCGCGGCGAGGTCGGCCGGGTCGGCGTCCCCGTCTCCCATCTCGGTGACATGCGGCGCCTGTTCCAGGACATCCCCCTGGAGCAGATGAACACCTCGATGACCATCAACGCCACCGCCATGTGGCTTCTGGCGCTCTACCAGGTCGTCGCGGAGGAGCAGGGCGCGGACATCGCGACGCTCCAGGGCACGACGCAGAACGACATCGTGAAGGAGTACCTGTCGCGGGGGACGCACGTCTTCCCGCCGGGCCCCTCGCTGCGCCTGACGACCGACATGATCGCCTACACGGTGTCCCACATCCCCAAGTGGAACCCGATCAACATCTGCTCGTACCACCTTCAGGAGGCGGGGGCCACTCCGGTCCAGGAGATCGCGTACGCGATGTCCACCGCCATCGCGGTTCTCGATGCCGTACGCGACTCAGGGCAGGTCCCCGCCGAGAAGTTCGGGGACGTCGTGGCCCGCATCTCCTTCTTCGTGAACGCGGGAGTCCGCTTCATCGAGGAGATGTGCAAGATGCGGGCGTTCGGGCGGATCTGGGATCAGATCACGCGCGAGCGGTACGGCATCGAGAACCCGAAGCAGCGCCGCTTCCGGTACGGCGTGCAGGTGAACTCGCTGGGCCTCACCGAGGCGCAGCCGGAGAACAACGTCCAGCGGATCGTGCTGGAGATGCTGGCCGTGACGCTGTCGAAGGACGCGCGCGCCCGCGCCGTCCAACTGCCCGCCTGGAACGAGGCGCTGGGCCTGCCCCGCCCCTGGGACCAGCAGTGGTCGCTGCGCATCCAGCAGGTCCTGGCGCACGAGAGCGACCTGCTGGAGTACGAGGACATCTTCGCGGGCTCGCACGTCATCGAGAAGAAGGTCGACGAGCTCGTCGCCGACTCCCTCGCGGAGATCGACCGGATCCAGGAGATGGGCGGCGCGATGGCCGCCGTCGAGTCCGGCTACCTCAAGTCCCAGCTCGTCTCCTCGCACGCCGAGCGCCGCGCGCGGATCGAGGGCGGCGAGGAGAAGATCGTGGGTGTGAACATCTACGAGTCGACCGAGCCGAACCCGCTCACCGCCGACCTGGACGCCGCGATCATGACGGTGGACCACCAGGTCGAGGCGAAGGTCGTCGGGGCCATCGGCGACTGGCGCACCACGCGCCAGGAGTCGAGCGACCGGCAGGGCATGGGCGACCCGTTCCACTACCCGACCACCGGGCAGGCCCTGGAGCGCCTCAAGGAGGCCGCGGCGGGCACCGAGAACCTCATGGAGGCCACCCTCGAGTGCGCCCGCGCCGGTGTCACGACCGGCGAGTGGTCCGAGGCGCTGCGCGAGGTGTTCGGCGAGTTCCGGGCGCCCACGGGCGTCTCGTCGGCGCCGGTCGCGGTGACCGCCGAGGAGGGCACGCCGCTCGCCCTCGTCCGCGAGAAGGTCCGCCGCACCGGTGACGAACTCGGCGGCCGGCTGCGCCTGCTGGTCGGCAAGCCGGGCCTGGACGGCCACTCGAACGGCGCCGAGCAGATCGCCGTGCGGGCCCGCGACGCCGGGTTCGAGGTGGTCTACCAGGGCATCCGGCTCACCCCCGAGCAGATCGTGTCCGCCGCGCTCGCCGAGGACGTGCACTGCGTCGGCCTGTCGATCCTGTCCGGGTCGCACGCCGAGCTGGTGCCGGACGTCCTCGACCGGCTGCGCGTGGCGGGCGCCCCCGACATCCCCGTGATCGTCGGAGGCATCATTCCGAATGCAGACGCCGAGGACCTGAAGCGGGCGGGTGTGGCCGCCGTCTTCACCCCCAAGGACTTCGGCATCACGGAGATCATCGGCCGTATCGTCGACGAGATCCGGAAAGCGAACAACCTCGACCCGTTGGAGGTCCCCGCATGACCAGCCCCGTCAACCGCCTTCGGCCGCGCCGTTCCTGTCTCGCCGTCCCGGGCAGCAACCCGCGGTTCCTGGAGAAGGCCCAGGGCCTGGCCGCCGACCAGGTCTTCCTGGACCTGGAGGACGCCTGCGCCCCGCTGGCCAAGCCGGAGGCCCGGCACACCATCGTCAAGTTCCTCAACGAGGGCGACTGGACGGGTAAGACGCGCGTCGTGCGGGTCAACGACTGGACGACCGAGTGGACCTACCGCGACGTCGTGACCGTCGTCGAGGGCGCCGGCCAGAACCTCGACTGCATCATGCTGCCGAAGGTCCAGACGGCCGACCAGGTCGTCGCCCTCGACCTGCTGCTCACGCAGATCGAGAAGACCATGGGCTTCGAGGTCGGCAAGATCGGCATCGAGGCGCAGATCGAGAACGCGCAGGGCCTGAACAATGTGAACGCGATCGCCGAGGCGTCCCCGCGCACCGAGACGATCATCTTCGGCCCGGCCGACTTCATGGCCTCCATCAACATGAAGTCCCTGGTCGTCGGCGAGCAGCCGCCCGGCTACGGCGCGGACGCCTACCACTACATCCTGATGAAGATCCTCATGGCGGCCCGCGCCAACGACCTCCAGGCGATCGACGGCCCCTACCTCCAGATCAAGAACGTCGACGGCTTCCGCGAGGTCGCGGGACGCGCCGCCGCGCTGGGCTTCGACGGCAAGTGGGTGCTGCACCCCGGCCAGGTCGAGGCGGCCAACGAGGTCTTCTCGCCCTCGCAGGAGGACTACGACCACGCCGAGCTGATCCTCGACGCGTACGAGTACTGCACGTCCGAGGCGGGCGGCAAGAAGGGCTCGGCGATGCTCGGCGACGAGATGATCGACGAGGCCAGCCGCAAGATGGCCCTGGTCATCTCCGGCAAGGGCCGGGCCGCCGGCATGCAGCGCACCAGCAAGTTCGAGGCCCCGGAGGCGTAAGCACCATGCAATTCGGCCGCACCTACGAAGAGTTCACCGTCGGGGACGTCTACAAGCACTGGCCCGGGAAGACGGTCACGGAGTACGACGACCACCTCTTCTGCCTGCTGACGATGAACCACCACCCGCTCCACATGGACAGCAACTATGCGGAGAGCACGACGGACTTCGGCAAGAACGTCGTCGTCGGGAACTACATCTACTCCCTGCTCCTCGGCATGTCCGTGCCGGACGTCTCCGGCAAGGCCATCGCCAACCTGGAGATCGAGTCGCTCAAGCACGTCGCGCCGACCTTCCACGGCGACACGATCTACGGCGAGACGACCGTCCTGGACAAGACGCCCTCGAAGTCGAAGAGCGACCGCGGGATCGTGTACGTCGAGACCAAGGGCTACAAGCAGGACGGCACGCTCGTCTGCGTCTTCCGCCGCAAGGTGATGGTGCCCACCGAGACGTACATCAAGGAGCGCGGCGGCGAGCAGCCCGGCCGCCCCGAGCTGCAGGAGAAGAAGTAGCCATGGCACGACTCGCCCGGACCGCCGGCCTCACCGACGTCCAGCAGGAAATCCTGTCCACCGTCCGCGACTTCGTGGACAAGGAGATCATCCCGGTCGCCACCGAGCTGGAGCACCGCGACGAGTACCCGCAAGCGATCGTCGACGGGCTCAAGGAGTTGGGTCTGTTCGGGCTGATGATCCCCGAGGAGTACGGGGGCCTCGGCGAGTCGCTGCTCACCTACGCGCTGTGCGTGGAGGAGATAGCGCGTGGCTGGATGTCGGTCTCCGGCATCATCAACACCCACTTCATCGTGGCGTACATGCTGAAGCAGCACGGGACGCAGGAGCAGAAGGAGTACTTCCTTCCGCGGATGGCGCTCGGCGAGGTGCGCGGCGCGTTCTCGATGTCCGAGCCGGCGCTCGGCTCCGATGTGTCGGCGATCACGTCGAAGGCGGTCAAGGACGGCGACGAGTACGTCCTGAACGGTCAGAAGATGTGGCTGACGAACGGCGGCACGTCAACACTTGTGGCGGTTCTCACGCGAAGTGACGAAGGCCACCCCGAGGGCACCGCCCCGCACAAGTCGATGACGACCTTCCTCGTGGAGAAGGAGCCCGGCTTCGGCGAGGTCCGTCCCGGCCTCACCATCCCCGGGAAGATCGACAAGATGGGATACAAGGGCGTCGACACCACGGAACTGGTGATGGACGACCTGCGCATTCCGGCCAATCGTGTACTCGGCGGCGAGACCGGCCGAGGGTTTTACCAAATGATGGACGGCGTCGAAGTCGGGCGCGTGAATGTGGCCGCGCGTGGCTGTGGCGTCGCACAGCGTGCATTTGAGCTGGGTGTCTCGTACGCCCAGCAACGTCACACTTTCGGCAAGCCGATCGCCCAGCACCAGGCGATCCAGTTCAAGCTGGCCGAGATGGCTACCAAGGTCGAGGCCGCCCATGCGATGATGGTGAATGCAGCACGCAAAAAGGACTCCGGGGAACGAAACGACCTCGAAGCGGGAATGGCCAAGTACCTGGCCTCCGAATACTGCAAAGAAGTCGTGGAGGACGCGTTCCGGATTCACGGTGGTTACGGGTTCTCGAAGGAGTACGAGATCGAGCGCCTGTACCGTGAGGCGCCGATGCTGCTGATCGGTGAAGGTACCGCCGAAATCCAGAAAATGATCATTGGTCGTCGACTCCTCGAGGAGTATCGCCTCCAGGGCTGAGCCTGGGCGAGATGTCCGGTTACGGGGTGTTTTCTTCGCGAAGAAGATCACACCCCGTCAACACTCTTCGGCCGTCGACTCGGCTTCCTGGCTTGCCCAGTTGTGGCTCGCAACCGATAGCATCCCCGGAAAAGCCGCCGTCCCCCCGTATCCAGCGCGGCCTCATCCGCTACGAAGGTCATCCATGCCCCACAGCCAAACCTCTGCACCACGCGACGGCTTCCTCGGTGGTCGCCTTGCGCGCGGAGCATCGCCGTGGCTTCTTCCGACCGTCGCCACGGCTGCCCTCAGCCTGGCGCGCTCGCGCCGTTCCAAGAAGGCAGCAGCACTCGCCGTCCCGACCACCGCTCTGGCGGCCGGCATGCTGTGGTTCTTCCGCGACCCCGAGCGCGAGATCGCTCCGGGCCGGGTCATCTCCCCGGCCGACGGCGTGGTGCAGAGCATCATGCCGTGGAAGGACGGACGCACCCGCGTCGCGATCTTCATGAGCCCGCTGAACGTCCACGTGAACCGCGCCCCCCTCGCGGGCACCGTGACGTCCGTCGAGCACATCCCGGGCGGCTTCGTTCCGGCGTTCAACAAGGAGAGCGAGAACAACGAGCGCGTGGTCTGGCACTTCGAGACCGAGCTCGGTGACATCGAGATGATCCAGATCGCCGGAGCCGTCGCCCGCCGCATCGTGCCGTACATCCCCCAGGGCACGAAGGTGGAGCAGGGCGAGCGCATCGGTCTGATCCGGTTCGGCTCGCGCGTCGACATCTACCTCCCCGAGGGAGTCGAGGTCGACGTCGAGGTGGGCCAGAAGACGGTGGCTGGGGTGACTCGCATTGACCGTGACTGATCCAGAGACGCAAGCGGGCTGGGTGCCCGAGACGGACGAGGCGGACGACGCGGAGGAGATGCCGCTCTCACTGCGCCTGTCGATAGCGGACACCCTCACGCTCGGTAACGCGACGTGCGGCTTCATGGCCGTCTACTTCACGACGACCGGCATCCTGATCCCGCACATCCAGGGCAGCAACGACTCGGGCATGGCGCGGCACTCCGCCGCGACCGCCGTGATCCTGATGCTGGCCGCCGCGATCTTCGACCTGTTCGACGGTCTGGTGGCCCGCAAGCTGCGGTCGTCGCCGATGGGCGCGGAGCTGGACAACCTCTCCGACCTCATCAGCTTCGGCCTCGCGCCCGCGTACTTCGTCCTCGTCTACGGCATGGTCGCCGACGACGCGCACCAGAGGGTCGCGGCGGTCGGGGCCATCGTGGTGCTGCTGGCGGTGGTGCTGCGGCTTGCGCGGTTCTCGTGCGTCACGGTGAAGGACGGCACCTTCCAGGGCATGCCGTCGCCGTTCGGCGCGCTGACCGTGGTCTCGATCGTGCTCCTGGAGCTGCCCTTCGTGGCGACGCTCCTCGCGATCATCGGCACCGCGTGGCTGATGGTGAGCCGCGTCGAGTACCCGAAGCCGCGCGGTCGCCTCGCCGTCGCGATGCTGTCGTGGATCGTGCTGAGCATGGGTCTGCTGGCCGCGTGGGCGTTCGACGCCCCCGGTGGCCAGCTGCTGCTCCAGACCGGCTGTGCGCTGCAGCTGGTGCTCGGCGCCGTGATCCCGCTGTTCGCCACGGCCCGCCGGGTGAACAACTTCCGGGACAACCGGCGCGAGGCGCGGGCGGCCCAGCTCCCGTAGCGCTCCGGCACCCAGCATGACGAAGGGCCCCGAACCATCCGGTTCGGGGCCCTTCGCCGTGGCTCAGCTCGCCGACGGGGTGTAGGACGCGGCCTGCTCGGCCTCGCCCGGCTGCCGGACGACCTTCATGCCGCCGACGGCGGACTTGTCGGGCTGCAGGATCACCGACTGGTGGGAGGACGGGGCCTTGGGGTCGCTGAAGTCCTGGTCGACGCCGAAGCCGTTGTCGAAGGAGCTGAGGGTGAGCAGCGCCTTGTCGACGCCCTCACGGGTCAGGTCCTTGCTCTCGCACGCCTTCTTCAGGGCCTCGCCGAAGACCGACGCGGCGGTCCAGCCCGCGACGACGCCGTTGTCGAGGGAGTCCTTCGGGTAGGCCTTGCGGTAGTCGGCGACGAGCTTCTTCGCCTCGGCGGTGTCGGCGCCGATCGGCAGCGACGGGGAGGCGACCCAGTAGTTCTTCTCCAGCGCGGGGCCTGCCTGGGTGGCGAGGAGCTGGGGCGCGAAGGCCGAGTTGTTGCCGATGACGGGCACGTTCAGCTTCGCCGCCGCCGCGACGCCGACGAGGGACGCGGCCTGGCGCGGGCCCGCGCTGATCACGATGCCCTTGACGCCGGCCTTCTTCAACGCGGCGACCTGGGCGGTCATGTCGTTGTCGGTCGGCTTGATCTTCTGCTCGACGACGGTCAGCCCGGCCTTGTCGGCCATGTACTTCGAGCCCTGCAGCGCGTTCTCGCCGTAGTCGCCCTCGAAGTAGACGTGACCGAGCTTGTCGCCCTTCTGCAGGCCCTTCTCCTTCATCAGGAAGTCGATCGCGTTGATCGTCTCGATGTCGTACGTCGATCCGATGACGCGCACGTACGGGCTCCCGAGGAGATGCGCCGACCAGGCCTGCGGCAGCACCAGGCCCTTGTCCTGGCCGTCGATGCGCTGCTTGACGGCGGCGACGAACGGCGAGCCGATGAACTGGGTGAAGCCGAGCACCTTCGGGGCCAGCTCCGTGTAGCCGGCGACGGCCTTCTGCGGGTCGTAGCCGTGGTCGCGGACGGTGAGCTTCAGCTGGTAGCCGCAGATGCCGCCGTCGGCGTTGACCTGCTTCACGTACAGCTGCTGGGCCTGGGTGACGGACTTGCCGAGGGTCGCGTACACGCCGGTCATGTCGGTGAGGACGCCGAGGTCGATCGTCTTGCCGGAGATGCCCTGGCCGGTCTTGACGCCGCCCGCGCTCTGCTTGTCGTCGTCTCCCCCGTCCTTGGCCTTGGAGCTGCACGCGGCGGTCAGCGCGAGCAGTGCGGCCACGGCGGTCGCCGTGAGCGTACGGGTGCGGTTACGGGGGTTCCGGGCGGTCATGCGTCCTCCTGAGGGTGTTTCCGGGCACGGCGGGCGGCGAGCTGTACGAGTCCGCCGGGTAGGAACAGGACCACTGCGACGACGGCGGCGCCGTAGAGGTAGCGGGATGCCTCGCCCGGCGCGACGCCGCCGGTGCCGGGGGCCGAGACGAGGGGCAGGGCGTCGCTGTAGCGGGTCAGCAGCTGGGGCAGCAGCGAGACGAAGGCGGCGCCGACGACGGCGCCCGCCACGGAGCCGAGCCCGCCGATGACGATCATGGCGAGGTACTCCAGGGAGAGCGTGATGCCGAAGTAGTCGGGCACCGTCCGCTGGAAGACCAGGGCGAGCAGCACGCCGGCGAGGCCCGCGTACATCGAGGAGAGGACGAAGACGGCGCCGCGGTAGCGGGCGACCGGGACGCCGAGGACGCCGGCCGCGATCCGGTGGTCCCGGATGGCGTTCATGGCACGGCCCGGGCGGCCCCGCAGCACGCCCCGGGCGAAGAGTCCGCAGCCGAGGGTGAGGACGAGCCCCAGGTACCAGAGCTTCTCCGCGGAGCCGAACGGCACGTTCGCGACGGTGATTTCGCTCTCGTCGAAGGTGAGGCCGAACAGGCTCATGGCGGGGACGTCGCGGCCGTTGGCGCCGCCGGTCAGGTTCTCCGCGTTGAACAGGACGTGCTGCCCGATGAAGATCAGCGCGAGGGTGGCGATGCCGAGGTAGGCGCCCTTGAGGCGGCCGGCGATGGGGCTGAACAGGCCGCCCGCGACCCCGGCGACGAGCACGGCGAGGACGGCGGCGAGCCAGGGCGGCAGCCCGAGCCCGTTGATCTCCTGCCCCCGCTCCCCCGCGAACACGCAGTATCCGTACGCGCCGACGGCGAGGAAGAAGGCGTGGCCCATGGAGAGCTGGCCGGTGGCGCCGGTGAGCAGGTTGAGGCCGATGGCGCCGATGGCGGCGGCCATGGCGAACAGTCCGGCCTGCAGCCAGAAGCGGTCCAGGTAGAAGGGCAGGGCGAGCAGCAGCAGGGCGCAGGCCGTGATGACGTACGTGCGCCGGCGGGTGAGGAGGGTCTTCGCCGAACCGGCGGGCGCGGTACGGGACTCGGCCGGTTCGGCCTGGGTGGCCACGGCGTCAGACACGGGCGAGCTCCTTCGTGCCGAAGAGCCCGGAGGGCCTGAGCAGCAGGATCAGGGTCATCACGAGGTAGGGGGCGAGGTCGCCGAGCCCGCGGCCCATGAAGGCCAGTTCGCTCTGGTAGCCGGTGGCGAGGGACTCGGTGACGCCGACGATCAGGCCGCCGACGAGGGCGCCGGTGGTGGAGTCGAGGCCGCCGAGGATGGCGGCGGGGAAGGCCTTCAGCGCGGCCAGCGAGGTGGCCCGTTCCAGTCCGGGCGTCGGGAACACGGTGAGGAACAGCGCGGCGACGGCGGCGAGCCCGCCCGCCACGGCCCAGGCGCCGAGCGACACCCGGCCGAGGCGTACGCCCATCAGCGCGGCGGTCTCGCTGCTCTCGGCGGCGGCGCGCATGGCGACGCCCCACGACGTGTACCGGAAGGTGAGGAGGAAGGCCGTGATCAGCAGGGCGGCGGCCACGAACGCGGCGATCCTGGTGTGCGCGATCGACACCCCGCCGACGGTGAGCACGGCGTCGCCCCAGGGGTCGCCGAGGGTGAGGACGTCGGTGCCGAGGCGGCGGGTGAGTTCGGTGGTGAGCAGGATGTCGACGCCGATGGTGACGATGGCGAGGACGCTGTGGTCGTGTCCCCGGTAGCGCCGCATGACGAGGAACTCGACGGCGGCGCCGACGACCGCGGCGGCGGCGATGCCGACGCCGAGCGCCGGCCAGAACCCGATGTCGTCGTGGAGCGACGCGGTGACGTAGCCGCCGGCCAGCAGCAGGGAGGCGTGGGCGAAGTTGACGACCTCGGTCGCCCGGAAGATGACCACGAACCCGAGGGCGATGAGGGCGTAGACGGAGCCCATCGAGACGCCGTTGAGGAGGAGTTCGAGGAAGGTCGAGACGTCGCTCATGCGGTGGCCTCCGGCTCGTCGGGGGCGCCCAGGTAGGCCTGGATCACCGCCGGATCGTTCTGGACCTGCTCCGGGGCTCCCCCGGCGATCCTGCGGCCGAAGTCGAGGACGGTGACCTCGTCGGCGAGGCGCATGACGACTCCCATGTCGTGTTCCACCAGGACGATGGAGATGCCGAGGCTGTCGCGGACGCCCGCGATGACGGCGGCGGTGCGGCGGCGTTCGTCGGCGGTCATCCCGGCGACGGGTTCGTCGAGGAGCAGGACCCGCGGCTCCATGCACAGGGCGCGGGCCAGCTCGGCGAGCTTCTGCTGCCCGTAGGGCAACGCCCCGGTGGGCGTGGCCAGTTGGTCGGCGATGCCGACGAACTCGGCGATCTCCGTGACCCGTTCGCGGTGCCGGCGCTCCTCGCGCGCTGCCGACGGCAGCCGGAGCCCGGCGGCGACGAACCCGGCCCGGGTCAGCCGGTGCCGGCCGAGGAGCAGGCTGTCGGCGACCGTGGTGCGCGGCGGCAGGGCGAGGTTCTGGAAGATGCGGGCCACGCCGAGCCCGGCGATGCGGTGCGGGGGCAGCCCGGTGAGCTCCGTGTCGCCGAGCCGGACGCTGCCGGAGGTGGCCCGGTACACCCCGGACAGGACGTTGAAGCAGGTGGACTTGCCCGCGCCGTTGGGTCCGATGACGGCGTGCACGGTGCCGGGTCCGACGGTGAGGCTGATCGCGTCGAGGGCGGTGAGGCCGGCGAACCGCACGGTCAGCTCCTCGACGCGCAGCGCCGGTACGTCGCTCATGCGTCGCCTCCCCACTTGCGCAGCACCGGGGCGTGGGCGGCGACGGCCGTCGCGTCCGCGGCGGCGGTCTCGTCGACCACGCCCAGGTAGCGGCGGCGCACCTCGTCGGATCCGGCGAGTTCGTCGGCCGGGCCGTGCAGGGTGATCTCGCCGACCTCCAGGACGTAGGCGTGCGAGGCGAGCCGCAGGGCGAGGGCCGCGTTCTGTTCGACGAGGAGCACGGAGACCTGGCGGTCGCCCCTGGCGTTGATCTCGCGGACGGTGTCGGCGATCCGCGCGGCCATCAACGGGGCGAGTCCCAGGGAGGGTTCGTCGAGCAGGAGCAGCCGGGGAGCGGCCATCAGGGCCCGGCCGACCGCCAGCATCTGCTGCTCACCGCCGGACAGCAGCCCGGCCCGCTGGTGCGCCCGGTCGGCGAGGACCGGGAACAGTTCGTGCACGCGGCGCAGCGCGGCGGCCTTGTCGGCCCGCGAACCGGTCGCGCCGAGCGCCCCGGCGCGCAGGTTGTCGGCGACGGTCATCCGCGCGAACACCCGCCGCCCTTCCGGGACCTGGCAGATCCCGGTGGCCACCACGCGGTCGGCGGCCAGGCCGCTGATCCGGCGCCCGCCGAACCGCACCTCGCCGGATGTCACGGCCCCGCCGTGGAACCCCAGCGTGCGCGAAATGGCCCGCAGCAGCGTGGACTTGCCCGCGCCGTTGCCGCCGAGCACGGCGACGACGGCGCCCGGCGGGACCTCCAGCGTCACCGAGCGCAGCGCCCGTACGGGCCCGTAGCCGACCGACACGTCGTCGACGGCGAGCCCTTCTCCTTGTGCATCGGCCACAGCCAGCGTCCCTTCCCTGGGTCGATGGCGCTCACGACAGCACCGCGCGGGCGGCCCGTCCACGGGCGGCCCGCGAATCGCTGCGCGGGCCCAGCGCCCGCCCGCCCCCGTTGTGCGCGCGCACAAGACCCCGTGTCAGGGGCCTGCCGGGGAGCGGTGCGGGGTGGCATCCTCCGCAGAGGCGGGCGAGTCCTTTGCCGTCGCTTTACGGGTTGTTGGGGAGGGGCGATGGGCGCACGCAGGCATCGCACGGGGCAGGACTGGAAGCTCCTCAAGGAGGCGTGCACCAGCCTGCTCGACCGGGTGCCCGAGCTGGTCGACGAGCATCTGCGGCAGCTGTTCGCGTACTCGGACGTGTACGCGCGGGTGCTGTCGTACGACGCGCAGTGGCGGGAGGCCGAGGAGGCGATGCGGATCGGCATCGAGACGATCTCGGCGCCCCGCGACTCGCCGCGCAGGGACCTGGCGTACGCGGAGGACGCGGGCCGGCGCCGCGCCGGTCAGGGCCTCCCCCTCGATCTCCTGGTCCACGCGTACCGCAACGCGGGCTATCTGGTCTGGGACGCCCTGATGGAGAGCGCGGGCGGCGAACCGGCCCGGCTGTCCGCCCTCATGCGGTCGGCGACGATGGTGTGGGCGGCGGTCGACGCGCAGGCCGAGGCGGCCTCGGAGGCGTACCGGGCGACGGAGCTGGAGTTGCGGCGGCGCACCGACGAGCAGATGCAGGCGCTGCTCGACGCGCTGCTGGAGGGCCGTCCGACGCCGGGGCTCGCCGCGCGCGCCGCGGCCGGACTCGACCTTCCCGAGCACGGTCCTTACGCGGTGGTCGTGCTGCGGGTGGAGCGCCGGGACGCCCGCGAGGCGTTCCACCGGCGGATCCAGGATCCGGGGTTCCGGTTCGTCTGGCGGATGCGGGCGGACTGCGAGGTCGGGGTGGTGGGGCTCGGCGCGGACCGCACCCTCGACGACGTGTCGGCGCTGCTCGACGGGCGCTGCCCCGGCCCCGGCGGGCTCAGTCCGGTCGTCACGGGACTCGCCGAACTCGGCCATGCCCGTCGGCTCGCCGAACTCGCCCTGCGCACCTGCCCTCCGGACACGACCGGTGTGGTCCGGCTCGACCGGCGGATGCCGACGGCCCTCGTGGTGAGCCAGCCGGATCTGGCGCAGCGCCTGGTCTCCGGCGTCTTCGGCGAGCTCCTCTCCCTGGAGCCGGCCGACCGGGCCGTGCTCCTGGAGACGCTCGACGCGTGGCTCTCCTGCGAAGGTTCCGCGGGGCGGGCGGCCGGGCGTCTGTACTGCCACCGCAACACGGTCTTCAACCGCCTGCGACGCCTAGAACAACTCACGTCCCGGTCGCTGTCACGCCCCCGGGACCTGATGGAGATGACACTGGCCCTGGACGCGTACCGGCTGTCGCCGGGTTAGCGGGTCCCGGGTCGTTCTTCGTGTGCGGGCCGGTGGGGGCTGGTCGCGCAGTTCCCCGCGCCCCTGAAAGACCGACTGCGTCTGCCCCATGCGATGCGTCGCGGAGCGCGGGTTGGTGGGGCTTCTCGCGCAGTTCCCCGCGCCCCTGGAGGTGCGCACTTCGTGCGCGACCTCCAGGGGAGAGGGCCGCAGGCCTTCAGGGGCGCGGGGAACTGCGCGAGAAGCCCCCACCGGCCCGCAGGGGAAGGTGGCCCGCCCCGGTTCAGGGCAAGTAGTCCGTGGCGATCCGCGCAGCGACGTCCTCCAGGATCGGGCCCGCCTCCGCGATGCAGCGCGCCACATCCGGCTCCACCTCGGTCAGCGGGTACGCACGGCGGATCCCGGCCCGACCGAGCGCCGCGGGATCGAGGGCGAGCCGGCCGCAGACGGCGACGACCTCGACCCCGGCCGCCCGGGCCGCCGCAGCGACTCCGGCCGGCGCCTTGCCGTGCAGCGTCTGCTCGTCCAGCGACCCCTCACCCGTGATGACGAGCGTGGCCCGCGCCAGCGCCGGCGCGAAGCCGAGGACGTCGAGCATCACCTCGATCCCGGGCCGGAAGCTCGCGCCGAGGCCGACCAGCGCCCCGTACCCGATACCGCCGGCGGCACCCGCCCCGGGCGACTCCGCGTACTCCAGGGCCTGCGGCCCGGCCGACTCGGCCAGCACCTTCGCGAAGTGGCCGAGCGCCGCGTCCAGCTCGGCGACGTCGTCGGGGCTCGCACCCTTCTGCGGACCGTAGACCGCGGGCGCGCCCTTGGGCCCGGTGAGCGGGTTGTCGACGTCGCTGGCCAGCACGATCTCGACGTCGGCGAGGCGCGGGTCGAGGCTGGACAGGTCGGCCGAGGCGAGCGCGGCCAGGGCGCCGCCGCCGGGTCCGACCGGCTCGCCCGCGGCGTCCAGGAACCGTGCGCCGAGCGCGGCGAGCATGCCCGCGCCGCCGTCGGTGGTGGCGCTGCCGCCGACCCCGAAGACGATCGAGCGGGCGCCCGCGTCGAGCGCCGCGGCGATGACCTCGCCGGACCCGTACGTGGTCGACGTCAGCGGGGCGAAGACCCCGTCGGGCAGCAGCTGCAGCCCGGACGCCTCCGCCATCTCCACGACGGCCGTGCCCTCGCGCAGCGCGTACGCGGCGGTGACCGGCTCGCCCAGCGGCCCGGTGACCCGGACCTCATGGCGCTCGAACCCGGCGGCGACCGCCGCCGCGACGGTCCCGTCGCCGCCGTCCGCGACCGGCACGGACTCGACCGTGACTCCGGGCGCGATCCGGTGCAGCCCCGCCGTCACACGCTGTGCGACCTGCACCGCGGTGAGCGAGCCCTTGAACTTGTCCGCCGCGATCAACACGTGCCGCGCGGCCTGTGCAGCGTCCGCCACCTTGCTCCCCTTGCTGTTCGGGCCTTGCTCGCGTCAAGGCAGTCGCGCCGCTGCGACCTTAACCGCAGGAGGGGTCCGCTGCCCATGGCCGTCCGTCCCGCGAAACGGCGCGCCCAGCCCGAAAATGCCTCTATTACCGGCCATAGTGGGTCGCCATGAGTACGGAAATGATCGATCAGCCGGGTCCCGACGGGCCCGCACCCGGCACCCCCGCCGCGTCCCGCGACGACTCCCCCGACCTCACCGTCGTCGCGATCGGTCTGGTCACGGTGCTCGCGGTCGTGGCGTGGGCGGCGCTGGGGACGTCGTCCTTCGAGAGCGCGACGGACACGGCGCTGTCCTGGGTCCTGGACAACTTCGCCTGGCTGTTCGTGATCGCCGCCGATGTGTTCCTGGTGCTGTGCGTGGTCCTCGCGCTCAGCCGGTTCGGCCGGATCCGGCTGGGCCGCGACGACGCGGAGCCGGAGTTCACCACCCTCGCCTGGATCGCGATGATGTTCAGCGCGGGCATGGGCATCGGCTTGATGTTCTACGGGGTCGGGGAGCCGCTCACGCACTACCTCAACCCGCCGCCGGCGAGCGGAGCCCAGCCGCGCACGGGTGGCGCCGCGCTCGTGGCGATGGAGTACTCGTTCTTCCACTGGACGCTGACGCCGTGGGCGATCTACGGCATCGCGGGCCTCGCGCTGGCGTACGCGGGTTTCCGCAAGGGCCGCGGGAACCGGTTGAGTTCGGTGTTCGTACCGCTCATCGGCGAGGCCAGGGCGGCCGGCTGGCCCGGCCGGATCATCGATCTGCTGGCCGTCTTCGCGACGGTCTTCGGCACCGCGACCAGCCTCGGGGTGGGCGCGCTCCAGGTGGCGACGGGCCTCCACCTCACCACCGGCCTGACCAGTTCGACGACGGTCCAGCTGGTGATCATCGTCGCGCTGGGCGCCGCCTTCGTCGGGTCCGCGTTCTCCGGGCTGCACCGGGGCGTGAAGTGGCTGAGCACGATGAACATCGTGCTGGCGGCCTGTCTGATGGTGTTCGTGTTCGTGCTGGGCCCGACCGTGTACATCCTCGACGCGATCCCGGCGAGCGTCGGCGGCTATCTGCACGAGCTCGTGCCGATGGCGTCGCGCACGGGCGCGTTCACGGATCCGGCGTGGCTCGGCGCGTGGACGATCTTCTACTGGGCGTGGTGGCTGTCGTGGGCGCCGTTCGTGGGGACGTTCATCGCCCGGATCTCCCGGGGGCGGCGCATCCGCGAGTTCCTGGTCGGGGTGCTCCTGGTGCCGAGCGGGGCGACTGTCGTGTGGTTCTGCGTGATGGGCGGCACCGGCATCCGGCTGGACGCGACCGGCCGCGTCGACATGGCGGCGAAGGCGTCGCAGGGCACGGAGGCGTCGCTGTTCGCGATGCTGGACGCGCTGCCGCTGGGCACGATCACCTCGTGGGTCGCGGTTCTCCTGATCATGACGTACTTCGTCACGAGCGCGGACTCGGCGTCCCTGGTGATGGGTTCGCTGACCAGCCGGGGCGCGCTGCACCCGCGGACCTGGCTGGTGGTGACGTGGGGCGTGCTGATGGCGGCGGTCGCGGCGGTGCTGCTGGTGGCGGGCGGCCTCGAATCGCTGCAGAGCGCGACCATCCTCGTGGCGCTGCCGTTCGTCGTGGTGATGCTGGCGCTGTGCTGGGCGCTGCTCAAGGAACTGCGCGAGGACCCGGGCGCGGGCCCGGCGCGCGGCCACGCGCTGCACGGGCTGCGGGACGCGGTGCGGGCGATGGTCGGTGACGCGATCACCGAGCGCGCCCCGCACTCCCCGGGGGCGGCCGAGTCCCGTGGCCAGGACGACAGTTGATGTAGGGAAGCGGGTAGACCGGACACATGACAGCGACACGCCCCCAGCTCACCGAACACGACCTCGCCGACCGGGTGCTCGGCGGCTGGCTCGGCCGGATCGCGGGCAACATGCTCGGCAAGCCGGTCGAGCAGGGCGAGGTGTGGACGCGTGAGCGCATCGACCGCTACCTGCGCCAGGCCGAGGCCCTGCCGCTCACCGACTATCTGCCCGAGCCCCCGTCGGACGACGTGGAGTCGGCGCTGCGTCCGGAGTGGCGCCAGTGTGTCCGCGGCCGGATCCACGGCAGTTGCCGGGACGACGACGTGGACTACGCGGTGCTCGGTCTGCACCTCCTGGAGACCCACGGCTTCGCCTTCACGACGGAGCAGGTCGGGGAGGTGTGGCTGCTGCGGCTGCCGTACCTGCAGACGTTCACGGCGGAGCGCGCGACGTACCGGAACCTGGCGAACGGCCTGAAACCGCCGCTCACGGCGACGTACGACAACCCCTACCAGGAGTGGATCGGCGCGCTGATCCGGGCGGACGTCTTCGGCTGGACGTGCCCGGGGGCGCCGCGCCGGGCCGCCTCCCTGGCCCGCCGGGACGCGGTCCTGTCGCACACGGGCAACGGCGTGTACGGCGCGATGTGGGCGGCGGCCCTGATCTCCGCCGCGTTCACGGCCCCGACGCCGCGCGCCGCCCTCGACGCGGCGCTCGCGGTGATCCCCGCGAGCAGCCGGCTGGCCCGCGTCGTGCGCCGCGCGATCTCGCTCCACGACTCCCGCCTCACCTGGGAGGAGACCCTCGCCACGGTGGAGGAGGAGACGGGCGGCCTGGGCTGGATCCACACCGTCCCGAACGCCGCGGTGATCACGGCCGGACTCCTGTACGGCGACGGGGACTTCACCCGCACCGTGACACTGACGGTGCGCGGCGGCCTCGACACGGACTCCAACGGGGCGACGGCCGGTTCGGTGGCCGGGGTGCTGTGCGGGGCGGAGGCGGTCCCGGCGCAGTGGAAGGAGCCGCTGGAGGACCGGGTGCGCAGCGCGGTGTTCGGCTTCGACGGCGTACGCATCAGCGAACTGGCGGCGCGCACCGTGGAGTTGGCCGGCCGCCCGGACGCGACCTGACCCTCCCCGGCTTTTCGGCAACGCCGCGAGCGTGCGTGCCAGGCGCCGCGGGGCAGACGGGAGTGTGACGACAGGCCCTAGCCGTGCTCCTCGCCCTGGGCCACTTCCACCTGGTGGTGGACGCCGACGAGTGCGGTGGTCGCGGCGCCCGTCGAGAGGAGGGCGCCGACGGCGAGGGCGACGGCGATGCCGCGGGACGCGCGGGGGCGGCCGGGGGCGAGGAGGGCGGTGACCCGGCGCGGCACGGGCCCGGTCGTGGCCGCGGGCGCGAAGTCGGGGCGGACGGACGGGGTCGCGCTGCCGGCGAGGGCGGCCCGCGCGATGGCCCGTGCCGTGAGACCGCGGTCACCGACGGCGCGGGCGGCGTCCTCGTCGGCGGCGCGCTCGGCGGCGAACCGGATGTCGGCCCGCACGGCGCGCAGCGCGGGATGGCAGTGCGCGGCGAGTTCGGCGACGCCCAGGAAGTAGTGGTGGCCCGCCCGGTTGTGGGCGCGCTCGTGGGCGAAGAGGGCCTCGCGCTCGGCGGCGCCGAGGCTGCGCAGCATCGCGGTCGTGACGACGATGCGGTGCGGCCGGCCGGGCAGCGCGTACGCGTCGGGGTGCGGCGACTCGACGACGCACAGGTCGCCCGCGGCGGGGCGCCGGCCCGCCTGGGTGCGGGCGGTGCGGAACGCGCCGAACTGCCGCAGCGCGGAGCGCCCGAGCGTGCCGGCGCTGAGCGCGAGCGCCCCGGTCGCCAGCGCGGCGGCGGGCAGCACGAGGAGGTCGGAGGGGGTGCGCAGCGGGTGGATCAGTTCGCCGAGCGCGGCGAACAGCGGCAGCTTGAGGAGCCCGGTGAGGACGAGGGCGCCCAGGGCCGCGGCGCACGATCCGGCGAGCGCGAGCGCGCACCCGGTGAGGATCCACAGCGCGCGGGCGGGCGCGAGCCGGTCCAGGGCGCGCCGGGCGAGCGGCGGCGCCGCGAACGGCAGCGCCAGCGGCACCAGGAGCAGGGCGAGCAGCAGGACGGTCACCGTTCGTCGGCCTCCAGGAGGCGGCGCAGCACCTCTTCGTCGCCGGGGTCGAGCTGCGCGACGAAGCGGGCCAGTACGGTCTCGCGGTCGGTGTCGCGGTCCAGTTCGGTGTGCATCCGGCGGGCTGTCAGGCCGGCGGCGTCCTGCACGGGGAAGTAGGCGTAGCCGCGGCCCTGCCGCGCCCGGTCGACGATCCCCTTCTCGTAGAGCCGGGTCAGGATCGTCGTCACGGTCGTGCGGGCCAGGCCGGAGGCGAGCTCGCCCTGGACCTGCCCGGGCGTGAGCGGCGCGCCCGCGGCCCACAGGGCGGCCAGCACGGCGGCCTCCAGCTCGCCGGCCGGCCGGCGTTCGTCCATCGCGTCGGTCATGGGAACGATCCTCACCCCACTATCGTCTACAGTGCAGTAGACCGTCTACAGGATTGTAGTCACCAGCTTCTGTCGAGGCGAAGGATCCCGCCGATGACCGCACCCCTTGCCCTCCCCCTATCGTCGCAGCTCGCCGTGAACGTGCTCGACGCCCAGTCCCTCCTGACCGCGTTCGGGGTGCTGGGCGTCGGTGTGGTGCTGTTCGCCGAGACGGGGCTGCTGATCGGGTTCTTCCTGCCCGGCGACTCGCTGCTGTTCACGGCGGGGCTGCTGTGCACCGGCGGGGCGGGGCGCGGTGTGCACCTGTCGCTCGGCCCGCTCCTCCTCGCCGCCGCCGTCGGCGCGCTCGCGGGCGCGCAGTGCGGCTTCGTACTGGGGCGCAGGGCGGGCGGCGCGCTGCTGGCCCGCAGCCGGTCGCGGCGGCTGGCGGCGGGGGCGCGGCGCGCCGAGGAGCTGCTCGGGCGGTACGGGCACGCGAAGGCGATCGTCCTGGCACGGTTCGTGCCGGTGGTGCGCACGGTGCTGAACCCGCTGGCCGGGGCGCTGGGGGTGCCCGCCAGGACCTTCACGCTCTGGCAGGTCGCGGGCGGTCTGGTGTGGAGCATCGGACTGACCCTGGCCGGGTACGCGCTGGGCTCCTCGATCCCGGACGTGGACCGCTATCTGCTGCCCCTGGTCGCGGTGATCGTGGTCCTGTCGCTGCTCCCGCTCGCCGCCGAACTGCTGCGCTCGCGCCGCAGCGCCAAGACCGAGGAGGCCCACGGATGACATCCCTCACGACGCTCGCCCTCGACGGTTCGTCGGTCGACGGGGGCGCCTACCGGGACGTGACGCGCCTGGCCGCGCACGCGCCCGGCTGGCTCGACGACGCGGTGTCCGCCTGGTCGGCGTACGGGCTCGCGGTGTTCGCCGCGCTGATGGTCGTGGCCTGGTGGCGGGCGCGGCGGTCCGGGCCCACGGCCGCGCTCGCGGCGCTGGCGGTGCCGGTGGTGGTCGTGGTGGCGTACGCGCTGAACGACGTACTGAAGCTGCTGGTGCGCGAGGACCGGCCGTGCCGGAGCCTGCACGTCGCCACGCTGGAGGCGTGCCCGGCGCCCGGCGACTGGTCCTTCCCCAGCAACCACGCGGCGATCGCCGCCGCGGCGGCGGTGGCGCTGCTGTGCGTGTCCCGGCGGCTCGGGGCCGTCGCCGTGGTGGCGGCGTGTGCGATGGGGGCGTCCCGGGTCTGGGTCGGCGCCCACTACCCGCACGACGTGGTGGCGGGGCTGCTGACGGGCGCCGTCGTCGGCGCGCTGCTGATGGCGGTGGTGCGCCGGTGGCCACGGCGGCTCGCGGACCGGCTCACCGTGACACGGCTGCGCCTGCTGCTGGTGGCGTGACGTGGCCGGGGGACGGACGCGCCGCGGCGACGTCGCGGACCTGGCGGGGAGCGTGGGACTCGGCGCGTGGGCCGGGTTCGGGGTGCTGACCATGATCGTGGTCGGCGGCGACGGCACTCCGATGACCTGGGACGCCGCGGCACTGTCGTGGTCCGTCGGCCACCGGACCGCCGTCGCGGTGGCGTTGGCCCGCGGGCTCACCGCGACGGGGACGGGCGTCGTCGCGTACGGGCTGGTGATCCTGGCCGGGATCCTGCTGGGCCGCACCGCCCGGCACCGGCTGGCCTGGGCCGCGCTCGCCGTGGGCTGCCTCGCCGCGGGGCAGGCCGTACGGTTCGGCCTGATGACGCTGGTGCACCGGCAGCGGCCTGCACAGGCGGACTGGCGGACGGCCGCGTCGGGCTGGTCCTTCCCCTCCGGGCACACCACGACGGCCGCCCTGACCGCCGGGCTGCTCGTCGTCGCCCTGCTGCTGCGCGCCCCGCGCGGCCGGGCGCCGCTGGTCGCGGTGGTGGCCTGCTGGGGTCTGCTGGTCGGCCTGACCCGGGTCTACCTGGGCGTGCACTGGCTCTCCGACGTGCTCGGCGGCTGGCTGCTCGGCGTCGGCTGGCTGGGGCTGTGTCTGTGTGCGGCGGCCTGGTGGCTGCCGGACCGTCTCGTCGCGGGCGCGACCGGTCGCGCCCCCTTGCCGCTGGAGGACCGTGCGCCACAGGATTCTGCTGGTGGAGGACGATCACGCCCTGCGTGACGTACTGGTGCGTGGGCTGCGCGACGAGGGCTTCGACACGGTGTGCGCGCCCGACGGCGCGACCGCGCTGCGGCTGTCGACCGACGGGGTGGCGGCCGCCGTGCTCGACGTCGGGCTGCCCGACGCGGACGGGCGGGACGTGTGCCAGGCGATGCGGGCGAACGGGTTCCGGTCCCCCGTCGTCTTCCTGACGGCCCGTCATGGGATCGCGGACCGGCTCGCCGGGTTCGCGGCGGGCGGCGACGACTACCTGCCCAAGCCGTTCCACCTCGCCGAGCTCGCGGCCCGGCTGCGCGCCGCGCTGCGCCGGGCCGGGACCGGCCCCGCGGCCGTCGCAGGGGACCTGGCCCTGGACCCGGTCGCGCACCGCTGCACCGTGCACGGCCGCCCGGTCGACCTCACGCCCACCGAGTTCCGGCTGCTGGCCACGCTGCTCGCGGCGTCCGGCGACCTGGTGCGGCGTCGCGAGCTGGTCCGGGCGGGCTGGCCCGAGGGCGCGCGGGTCAGCGACAACACGCTCGACCAGTACCTGACCCGGCTGCGCCGCAAGCTGCGCGCGGCGGACAGCGCCCTGACGATCGGCACGGCCCGCGGGATCGGCCACCGCCTGTCATGAACCGCCGCGCCTCCGCCAACCGCCTCATCAGGAAAGGCCGCTCGCCGCGCACGCTGCGCGGCCGGCTCTCCCTGGTGGCGCTCACCGCCGCCACGCTCGTGATGGTGCTGCTCACTCTCGTGTTCAACGCCGTGGCGCGCGAGCACCTGCACCACCAGGCCGACGACACCCTGCGCACGCGCGCCGCGGCGGCCGCCACCACCGTCGACACCGGCCACGTCCCCGTACGCGTCCTGGAGACCGCCGACGACCAGCTCCTCGACGCGAACGTATGGATCTACGACGGGGCCCGGCTGCTCGAACAACCTCCTTCCCCCGCACCGCGGTTGACCCGGATCGCCGCGCACCTCGCCGGGCCCGGCGGGCGGCGCTGCGTCACCGCCGACGAGCCGGCCGGGGTCCGGCTGTGCGCCAGGGCCGTGGCCCACACCGGTGGGGCGGTCACCGTCGTCACCGCCCTCGACCTGGCGCCCTACCGGAGCTCGGCCGACACCCTGCTGCTCGGCTCGCTCGCCCTCGACGCGGTCATGCTCGGCTGCACCTACGCCGTGACGCGCCTGGCCGTCGGGCGCGCCCTGCGCCCGGTCCACGCCATGACCGAGCAGGCCGCGCAGTGGAGCGCGGTGACCTCCGACGCCCGTTTCTCGGACGCCGGTCATCCGGCCGAACTCGGCCGTCTCGGCGGCTCGTTGGACGCGCTCCTGGACCGGATCCGCGCGCTGCTGCGCCATGAGCGGCAGCTGACCGGGGAGCTCTCGCACGAACTGCGCACCCCGCTGAGCCGGATCGTCGCGGAGGTGGACTGGCTGCGCTCCCGCCCGCGGTCCGCCGCCGAGCTCCGCACCGGACACGCGGCGATCGACGCCGCCGCGCAGTCCATGCGCACCATCTGCGACACCCTCCTGGACGAGGCCCGCGCCACCGGTTCCGGCGGCGGCACGACCACCGGCACGTCCGACACCCTGGAGACCCTGCGCACCATCACCCAACTCACTTACACTCCCGGCCACTTGAGGCTCTCGGTCGAGGCTGCGGCGGAACGCCCACCGCGGGCCGGGATCTCCCCCGCCCTCCTCGAACGCGTCGTCAGCCCCCTGCTCACCAACGCCCTGCGCCACGCCCGCACCCACGTCGTCGTCCGCGTCGGCGGCGAGCCGGGCCGGGTCCGCATCGACGTCACCGACGACGGCCCCGGCGTGCCCGCCGCGTTCACCGGGCAGTTGTTCCGGCCGGGACAGCGCGCCGACCCGCACGACGGTCACCACGGCGCGGGACTCGGCCTCCCCCTCGCCCGCCGCCTGGCACGCTCCGCCGGAGGCGACGTCACCCACGACCCCGGCCACACTCCCGGCGCACGCTTCACGGTCACGCTGCCGCCCGGCTGACCACGGATGCCCCGGCAGGCACTTCGCCGTC
>NZ_JAMOLN010000127.1 GCF_024448165.1 Streptomyces longispororuber | reverse complement strand
CCGCACGCTGCGGAGCATGACCGCACCGCACGAGCACGATCACGACGCCCCCCGGGACGGGAACCGTGTCGTCGTCATCGGCACCGGCCTCGCCGGCACCCGCCTCGCCCAGCGCCTGGGCGAGCGCGCGGTGCTGATCGGCGAGGAGGCGCACGCCCCGTACAACCGGGTGCTGCTCGCCGAGGTCCTGGCCGGCACGTACGGTCCGGACGTCATCGAGCTCCCCCGCACCCCGGGCCCCCGGCTCCGTACGCGCGCCGTCCGCATCGACCGCGACCGCCGCCTCGTCCAGTGCGAGAACGGCGCCGAGGTCGCCTACGACACCCTGGTTCTGGCCACCGGATCGAACCCGGTCCTGCCGCCTCTGCGCGGCCTGTTCGCGCCCGGCGCCGCCGAACTGCCGGGCGGTGTCCACCCGTTCCGCACGATGGACGACTGTCTGGCCCTGTCCGGGGCCGTCACCGAAGGGACCCGCGCCGTCGTCATCGGCGGCGGTCTGCTCGGGGTGTCCGCGGCCCGCGCGCTGGCCCGGCGCGGCGCGCAGGTCGTGCTCACCCAGCAGGCGGAACGGCTGATGGAGCGCCAGCTCGACCCGCGCTCCTCCGAACTCGTCCGCCGGCACCTCACCGCGCTCGGCGTCGAGATCCACACGGAGTGCCGGGTGCGCGGCGTCCGCGTCGAGGACGGTCACGTACGCCGGGTCGAACTGCACGACGGCTACGTCCTCGACACCGACGTCACCGTGCTGGCCTGCGGGGTGCGGCCGCGGGCCGGTCTCGCGCAGGCCGCGGGGCTCGACGTCCGCAAGGGCGTCGTGGTCGACGACGAGCTGCGCACCAGTGACCCGCGCATCCGCGCGGTCGGCGACTGCGCCCAGCACGCCGACACCGTGTACGGACTCGCGACCCCCGCCCTGGAGCAGGCCGACGCCCTCGCCGGTCTGCTCACCGGAACCGGCCGTACGACGGCGTACACCGGCACCCGCACCCTGACCCGGCTCACCCTCCCGCACGAGGCGGGTCCGCTGGACCTCGCCGCGTTCGGCGAGACCGAGGCGCTGCCCGGCGACGACGTCGTACAGCTCACGGACGCGACCCGCGGCACGTACCGCAAGGTCGTGGTCCGCGGCGACCGTCTCGTCGGCGGCGTCCTGGTCGGCGAGCTCGCCAGTGTCGGCGCGCTCGCCCACGCCTGGGAGTCGGACGAATCCCTGCCCGCCGCCACCGATGCCGGCGCCCCGCCGCTGCTGCACCTGCTCACTCACGACGGAGGCCTCTGACATGGCGACCGACACGGCCGGAACGGCCCAGCCCACCCTCGTCCTCGTCGGCCACGGCATGGTCGGCCAGCGCTTCCTCGAAGCGGCGGCCGAGCGCGGCCTGACCGGGACGCACCGCGTGGTCGTCCTGTGCGAGGAGCCGCGCCCCGCCTACGACCGGGTGCACCTCACCTCGTACTTCTCGGGCACCACGCCCGACGAACTCTCCATGACGGACCCGGAGTTCATCGACAAGCACGGCATCGAGCTGTACGTGGGCGACCCCGCCGTGGTCGTCGACCGGGACGCCCGTGTCGTGCACGCGCGCTCCGGCCTGAAGGTCGCGTACGACACGCTCGTGCTCGCCACCGGCTCGTACCCGTTCGTGCCGCCCGTCCCCGGCAAGGACGCCACCGGCTGTTTCGTGTACCGGACCATCGAGGACCTGTACGCGATCGAGGACTACGCCAAGAACAACGCGACGGTCGGCGCCGTGGTCGGCGGTGGACTGCTGGGCCTGGAAGCGGCGGGCGCGCTGCAGGGGCTCGGACTGGCCACCCACATCGTGGAGTTCGCGCCGCGGCTGATGCCCGTGCAGGTCGACGAGGGCGGCGGCGCCGCCCTCCTGAAGACCATCAGCGACATGAAGATCGACGTCCACACCGGTGTCGGCACGCAGGAGATCGTCACCGACGACGCCTCGGGCGCGGTGCGCGGCATGAAGCTGTCGGACGGGTCCGAGCTCGCCACCGACCTCGTCGTCTTCTCCGCCGGCGTCCGGCCGCGCGACCAACTCGCCCGCGACATGGGCCTGTCGGTCGGTGAGCGGGGCGGCATCACGGTCGACGAGCGGTGCCGCACCAGCGACCCCGACGTGTTCGCGATCGGCGAGTGCGCCCTCGCCGCCGACGGCCGGGTGTACGGGCTCGTCGCCCCCGGCTACGAGATGGCGCTCACGGCCGCCGCCGCCATCGCGGAGGAGTCCACGGAGGCGTCGTTCACCGGCGCCGACCTGTCCACCAAGCTGAAGCTGCTCGGGGTCGACGTGGCCTCGTTCGGCGACGCGCACGGCGCGACCGCGGGCTGCCTCGACGTCGTCTACTCGGACTCGCGCTCGGGCACGTACAAGAAGCTCGTCATCGGCAGCGAGGGCGAGCTGCTCGGCGGGATCCTGGTGGGTGACGCGGAGGCGTACGGCACGCTGCGCGCGCTCACCGGGACCGTGCCGCCGGTCGCGCCCGAGGCGCTGGTGCTGCCGGCCGGCGCGGGCGCGCCCGCCCAGCTCGGCCCGGACGCGCTGCCCGCCGATGCCGTCATCTGCTCCTGCCACAACGTGACCAAGGGCGAGATCTGCGAGCACACCTCGCTGCCCGAGGTGAAGAAGTGCACCAAGGCCGGTACGGGGTGCGGGAGTTGCGTCAAGCTCATCGGACAGCTGCTGCCGAAGTCCGGCGACGGCGGCCTGTGCGGCTGCTTCGGGCACACGCGCCAGGAGCTGTACGAGATCGTGCGCGTCAAGCGGGTCACGGCCTTCGCCCAGCTGCTCGACGAGCACGGCCGCGAGGCGGCGCGCGGCGGCGAGGGCTGCGAGATCTGCAAGCCGGCGGTCGGCTCGATCATCGCGTCGCTGGCCCCGTCGATCGGCGCGGACGGCTACGTCCTGGACGGCGAGCAGGCGGCCCTGCAGGACACGAACGACCACTTCCTCGCCAACCTCCAGAAGAACGGCTCCTATTCGGTGGTGCCACGCATCCCGGGCGGCGAGATCACTCCCGACAAGCTCATCGTGATCGGCGAGGTGGCGCGGGACTTCGGGCTCTACACGAAGATCACCGGCGGCCAGCGCATCGACCTCTTCGGCGCCCGGGTCGATCAACTCCCCATGATCTGGACCCGGTTGGTGGACGCCGGCTTCGAGTCCGGGCACGCGTACGGCAAGTCGCTGCGCACCGTGAAGTCCTGCGTCGGGCAGACCTGGTGCCGCTACGGCGTGCAGGACTCGGTCCGGATGGCGATCGACCTGGAGCTGCGCTACCGGGGCCTGCGGTCCCCCCACAAACTGAAGTCGGCGGTCTCCGGCTGCGCCCGCGAGTGCGCCGAGGCCCAGTCGAAGGACTTCGGCGTCATCGCCACCGCCAACGGCTGGAACCTGTACGTGGGCGGCAACGGCGGCATGACGCCTCGTCACGCCGACCTGCTCGCACAGGACTTGAGTGACGCGGAACTGATCCGGCTGATCGACCGGTTCCTGATGTTCTACATCCGCACCGCCGACCGCCTGGAGCGCACGGCGGCCTGGTTGGACCGGATCGACGGCGGCCTCGACCACGTGCGGGACGTCGTCGTGCACGACTCGCTCGGCATCTGCGACGAGCTGGAGGCGCTGATGCGGGCGCACGTCGCGCACTACCGGGACGAGTGGGCCGAGACCCTGGACGACCCCGAGCGCCTGTCCCGCTTCGTCTCGTTCGTGAACGCTCCCGACACCCCGGACCCGACGGTCCGCTTCGTCCCCGAGCGCGACCAGATCAAGCCCGAGCTGCCCCTCATCCCCCTGGAAGGACTCGCCGTACGATGACGATCGCTCCCGAGAAGACGACGGTAATGGTGCAACTCGGCCTGGACGACGCGTGGTTGTCCGTGTGCGAACTGGACCGGCTCACGCCGGGGCGGGGGGTCGCGGCGCTGCTGCCCGACGGGCGTCAGGCCGCGGTCTTCCTCGACCGGGCGGGGCGGGTGCACGCCGTCGACAACACGGATCCGTTCACCGGGGCGGCCGTGCTCTCGCGCGGCCTGCTCGGTTCCGCCCTCGGCCGGCCGTTCGTGGCGTCGCCGCTCCTGAAGCAGCGCTTCGACCTGGAGACGGGCCGCTGCCTGGACGACGACACGGTCTCCGTCCGGGCCTATGCGGTACGGGCGGCGCAGGCCTGATCCCACGGTTCGACTGCCACGCCGTCGTGGCTGGTCGCGCAGTTCCCCGCGCCCCCGAGATGCGCACTCCGTGCGCCATCTCAGGGGCGCGTCACATGGAGGAGGCGGCGGCGAAGCCGCAGGCCTCCAGGGGCGCGGGGAACTGCGCGAGCAGCCCCCACCGGGCCGTCAGCGGCAGAGAACACCCATACTTGACCGACCGTTCCACATAGCCGTAGGGTCTTGTGCGTGGCCAGGACCAAGGAATTCGATCCGGACGCCGCGCTGCAAGCGGCCCTCGAGCTGTTCCACCGGCGCGGCTACGAGGCGACGTCGATGGCGGACCTCGTCGACCACCTCGGCATCGGCCGCGCCAGCATCTACGCCACGTTCGGCAACAAGCACGACCTGTACCTGAAGGCGATGGACCGGTACGCCGAGTCCGCCGACTCGACCGTGCTCGACGAACTGTCACAGGCCGGCCCCGCCCTCCCCGCGGTCCGCGCCCTGATCCACCGCTTCGCCACGGAGTCGACCACCACCGACCAGCGCCTGACGGGCTGCCTGGTCACCAACACGGCCGCGGAGCTCGCCCCGCACGACCCCCAGGCCGCCCGCCGCGTGGAGCGCAGCTGGGAGCACGTCGAGACGCTGCTGCGCACCACGCTCACCCGCGCCCAGGCGCAGGGCGAGCTGCCCGCCGGGCGCGACCCCCGGGCGCTCGCCCGGCTGCTGCTCGTCCTGATGCAGGGCATGCGCGTCGTCGGCAAGGCGTCCCAGGACCCCGCCCGCGTCAGGGACGCCGCCGAACAGGCCCTCACCCTCCTCGACTGACACCACACCCACCGGCCACCCGGCCCACCCTCCGCCCGGAGGGCTCTCCACCTGCCCTGCCCTTATATTGAACCGATCGGTCAAGAAAGAGGAACTGTGTCTCCCGTGTCTCCCGTGTCGCACGCCTCCCGCAACCGCTTCACCGGCCGCACCGCCCTCGTCACCGGCGCGGGCTCCGGCCTCGGCCGGGCCATCGCGCTCGCCCTCGCCGCCGAGGGCGCGAACGTGGTCGTCGCCGGGCGCACGCACGGGCCCCTCGCCGAGACCGTCGCGCTCATCGAGGCCGCGGGCGGCACCGCCCTCGCGCAGCCGGCCGACGTGTCCCGGGCCGACGACACGAGGACCCTGGTCCGTACGGCGGTCGAGCGCTTCGGCGCGCTCGACGTCGCCGTCAACAACGCGGGCGTCTTCCGCGGCGGCGCCCCCGTCGCCGACCTGCCCGCCGAGGACTGGCGCACGCTCCTCGACATCAACGTCACGGGGGTGCTGAACTCCCTGCAGGCCGAGGTCGCCCAGATGCGGACCCAGGCGTCGGGCGGCGCGATCGTGAACGTCTCCTCGAACCTCGGCCCCCACGCCTCCCGGCCCGGCGTCGCCGCCTACGGCGCCTCGAAGGCCGCCGTCTCCGCCCTGACCCGCGGCGCCGCCCTCGACCACATCGCCGAGGGCATCCGCATCAACGCGGTCAGCCCCGGCGCCTCCGACACCACGATGTCGTTGCGCCCCGACGAGACCCCCGCCGAACGGGACGTCCGCATGAAGGAGCAGTCCCCGCTCGGCCGGGTCTCGACGACGGAGGAGGTCGCCGCGGCCGTCCTGTACCTCGCCTCGTCCGACGCCGCGTCCGTGGTCGGTGCGGACCTGGTGATCGACGGCGGCGCGGCGGCCTAAACGTCAGTTCCGCGTCAAAAAGCAGTCGTTACGGGTCAGGACAGAGTCAAAAACCGCCGGAGCGCCCCGCCGTACGGCCTACGGTGCGCTCCATGGGACGCAATGTGAGGACGTCGGGACCCGGCACCTGGACCGATGCCGTCCGCCCCGCGACGGCGACCGTGACCGACCGGGCCTGGGCACACGAGCTGCGGGCCGCTCTGCTCAGCACGGCGCTGGTGTTCGGGCTCGCCCTGACCGTCGACGCGGCCCACTCCACCCTGACCCCGCCGCGCGTCCTGCTGTGGACGGGCCTCTCGCTGCCCCTGTACGCCGTGCTGCACCCGCCGCGCGTCACGGCGGGCCCCGGCTGGCTCGCGGTGCGCGGCCTGTTCCGCCGCCGGCACGTCTGCACGGACCTGTTGGTCTCGGCCCGCCGCGCCGACGGCCTGACCCCGCGCCTGGTCCTGCGGGACACGCTGGGGGCCCGGGTGGAGCTGGACCCGCAGATCCTCACGGCGAACCCGCTGCTGTGGCACCGGGTCGAGACGGGGGCGGGCCGGGCCCGGGCGAACGGCCTGCTGGTGACGGGGATCGAGGTGCTCCGCAGCCTCGGCGCCCAGGTGGACGAGGAAGAGGCGAAGGCCATCTTCGAGGCGTCGGACCTGACCTGACGCCCCTGCCCCGGACTCCGCGACGCTCACCCCTTCAGGGCGCCGCACTCCACCCCGGTCAACTGCTCCGACGCCGCCCACAACCGCTCCCCCGCCACATCACTGCGCGTCCACGACGCCCGCCACGACCGGCCCGGCGCCCCGCGCCACATCAGCACCCGCGGCCCGTAGAAGTCGTCGCCCCGCACCCCGGGCACCGTCGCGGCGTACAGCGTCGGCAGCGCCCCGCCCTCCGCGGACTGCGCGAAGACCCGGTTCCCCACGGCGTAGAACCGCTCCATCCCCTTGCGCCCCTCCAGCTGGGCGCCCCGCGCCTGGAGGGACGTCGCGGCGTACCCGGGGTGCGCGGCGGCGGCGACGAGGGCGGCCCCGGACGCGGCGGCGCGGCGGGCCAGCTCGTGCACGAAGAGCAGATTGGCCGTCTTGGAGCGCGCGTACGCGATCCACCGCCGGTACCCCTGCTCGCTGTTGAGGTCGCCCAGGTCGACGTCGGCGAGCGCGTGCAGGGCACTGGAGACGGTGACGACGCGGGCGGCCGGCGCGTCGAGGAGGCTCGGCAGCAGCAGTGCGGTGAGCGCGAAGTGCCCGAGGTGGTTCACGCCGAACTGGATCTCGAACCCGTCGGCGGTCCGGGCGTACGGCAGGGCCATCACTCCGGCATTGTTGACGAGCAGGTCGAGCGGCCGGCCACTGAGCGCCGCCGCGAACGCCCGCACGGAACCGAGGTCGCCCAGGTCGAGCGGTCCGAACTCGGCGTCGGCGCCCGGCACCTCGCCGCGCAGCCGCTCCACCGCGGCGACGCCGCGCCGCTCGCTGCGGCAGGCGAGGACGACGTGGGCGCCGGCCCGGGCCAGTTCCCGCGCGGTGACGTACCCGATGCCGCTGTTGGCGCCGGTGACCACGGCGGTGGTGCCGCTCCGGTCCGGGATGTCACGCGCGTTCCAGCCGCTCATGGCCCTGCTCCCTGGGTGACGGGTCTGCCCGCCGGTCGGCTTACCGGACGGTAATGCGGCAGGCATCGTTCCGCCAGAACGCGAAGAACTCAAGCCCGAAGAGCATGAGGCCCGGAGAACTCGACTCGAAGGGCCAGGCCGAAAGGGCGGTCCCCCCGCACAGGGGTACCGCCCTTTCGTCGAGCACCGGAGCCGCCGCCGATCGGTGAGGGTCGGGGACCGACGGCGGCTCCGGGGGTTCTGCGGGTCCTACCGGTGGTCGCTGCCCACGGAGGTGGAGGCCGCGCGGCCCGCCTCGAGGCGGGCGACCGGGATGCGGAACGGCGAGCAGGAGACGTAGTCCAGGCCGACCTCGTGGAAGAAGTGGACCGACTCCGGGTCACCGCCGTGCTCGCCGCAGACGCCGAGCTTGAGGTCGGGGCGCGTGGCGCGGCCGGCCTCGGCGGCGGCCTTGACCAGCGAGCCGACGCCGTCCTTGTCGATCGTCTCGAACGGGCTGACGCCGAAGATGCCCTTCTCCAGGTACGCGGTGAAGAAGCTCGCCTCCACGTCGTCCCGGGAGAAGCCCCACACCGTCTGCGTCAGGTCGTTCGTGCCGAAGGAGAAGAACTCGGCGGCCTCGGCGATCTGTCCGGCCGTGAGGGCGGCGCGGGGCAGCTCGATCATGGTGCCGATGGCCAGCTTCAGCGTGACGCCGGTCTGCTCCTGGACCTCCGCGATGACCTGGTCGGCCTCCTCGCGGACGATCTCCAGCTCCTGGACGGTGCCGACGAGCGGGATCATGATCTCGGCGCGCGGGTCGCCCTTGGCGTTCTTGCGGGCGGCGGCGGCCTCGGCGATGGCGCGGACCTGCATGGCGAACAGGCCGGGGATGACCAGGCCGAGCCGGACGCCGCGCAGACCCAGCATCGGGTTCTGCTCGTGCAGCCGGTGCACGGCCTGGAGCAGCCGCAGGTCGTTCTCGTTGTTGTCCTGGCGGGACTCGGCGAGCGCGACGCGCACCGACAGCTCGGTGATGTCGGGCAGGAACTCGTGCAGCGGCGGGTCGAGCAGGCGGATGGTGACGGGCAGCCCGTCCATCGCCTCGAACAGCTCGACGAAGTCCTGCTTCTGGAGCGGCAGGAGCTGCTTGAGGGAGTCCTCGCGCTCGGTGTCCGTGTCGGCGAGGATCAGCTTCTCGACCATCTCGCGGCGCTCACCGAGGAACATGTGCTCGGTGCGGCACAGGCCGATGCCCTGGGCGCCGAACCGGCGGGCGCGCAGCGCGTCCTCGGCGTTGTCGGCGTTGGCGCGTACGCGCAGGCGGCGTACTCGGTCCGCGTAGGCCATGATCCGGTGCACGGCGCCGACGAGCTCGTCGGCGTCGTCGGCGCCGGCGTGCATGCGGCCCTCGAAGTACTCGACGACCGGGGACGGCACGACGGGGACCTCACCGAGGTAGACCTTGCCGGTGGAGCCGTCGATGGAGATGACGTCGCCCTCCTCGACCACCACGTCGCCGGCGGTGAGGCGGCGCCGCTTGGTGTCGACCTCCAGGTCCTCGGCTCCGCAGACACAGGTCTTGCCCATGCCGCGGGCGACGACGGCGGCGTGCGAGGTCTTGCCGCCGCGGGAGGTGAGGATGCCTTCGGCGGCGATCATGCCGTCGAGGTCGTCGGGGTTGGTCTCGCGGCGGATCAGGATGACCTTCTCGCCGGAGCGCGACCACTTGATGGCGGTGTACGAGTCGAAGACCGCCTTGCCGACCGCGGCGCCCGGCGAGGCGGCGATGCCGCGGCCGAGCTGCTCGACCTTGGCCTCCTCGTCGAACTTCGGGAACATCAGCTGCGCGAGCTGCGCGCCGGTGACCCGCTGCAGCGCCTCGGCCTCGTCGATCAGGCCCTGGTCGACGAGCTGCGTCGCGATGCGGAAGGCGGCACCGGCGGTGCGCTTGCCGACGCGGGTCTGCAGCATCCACAGCTGGCCGCGCTCGATGGTGAACTCGATGTCGCAGAGGTCCTTGTAGTGGTTCTCAAGGGTCTCCATGATCTGCATGAGCTGGTCGTACGACTTCTTGTCGATCTGCTCGAGCTCGGCGAGCGGCACCGTGTTGCGGATGCCGGCCACGACGTCCTCGCCCTGCGCGTTCTGCAGGTAGTCGCCGTAGACGCCCTGGTGCCCGGAGGCGGGGTCGCGGGTGAACGCGACGCCGGTGCCCGAGTCGGGGCCGAGGTTGCCGAAGACCATCGAGCACACGTTGACCGCGGTGCCGAGGTCGCCGGGGATGCGCTCCTGGCGGCGGTAGAGCTTGGCGCGGTCGGTGTTCCACGAGTCGAAGACGGCGTGGATGGCGAGGTCCATCTGCTCGCGCGGGTCCTGCGGGAAGTCGCGGCCCGCCTCGGTCTTCACGATCTTCTTGAAGCGCGTGACGAGCTTCTTGAGGTCGGCGGCGTCCAGGTCGGTGTCGACGGTGACCTTCTTGGCGCGCTTGGCCTTCTCCAGCTCCTCCTCGAAGAGCTCGCCGTCGACGTCCAGGACGGTCTTGCCGAACATCTGGATGAGGCGGCGGTACGAGTCCCACGCGAAGCGGTCGTCGCCGGCCTGCTTGGCGAGGCCCTGCACCGACTTGTCGGAGAGACCGATGTTGAGGACGGTGTCCATCATGCCGGGCATGGAGAACTTCGCACCCGAACGGACCGACACCAGAAGGGGGTTGTCGGCCTGGCCGAGCTTCTTGCCCATCTGCTGCTCGAGCGCGTCGAGGTGCCGGCTGACCTCGTCACGGAGTGCCACCGGCTCGGCGCCGCTGTCGAGGTAGACCTTGCAGGCCTCGGTGGTGATGGTGAAGCCCGGAGGGACGGGAAGCCCCAGGTTGGTCATCTCGGCGAGGTTGGCACCCTTGCCGCCGAGAAGGTCCTTGAGGTCCTTGTTTCCCTCGGTGAAGTCGTAAACGAACTTCGTTACCTGAGGATCTTTGTTTTCCGACACGGGTCTCGACTCCTCGAGGCTCGGGTGGCTGCCCTGACGGCGAGGAACATACCCAGATCCAAGGCCCCTGGGTACGTCCACTTAGCCGTCATGCGGCCGTAACCACCCGTCCGCCAGGAGATCGAAAGTGACCGATGGGTATCCAAGATCCAGCCAATGCGTTCACTTCTTGAACAGTCAACCCCCGTAGAGCCCGATTATCGCTCACATGAGCACGCCATGCTCTCATGTGCGTTCACATCATAAATGATCGAGCATTGGCACTCAGTGCCACGAGTTGGAGAAGTGCAGGCGCCGAATTGGCGCTCATCTGAGCGCAAGGGTGATCAGGGGTGGCGAGAATCACGCCGTTTGAAGCGGGCTTCGGACGGCCCGATGTCAGCATCCGGACAGGTCCCGGGGACGAAACGGGCCCGTCACACACCCAGCGCCGCGAGCCGCCGCTCGGCCCGCGCGGGCGCGTACAGCTCCTCCACCACCAGCGCTCCCGCTCCGATGAGCGCGGAGCGCTCGCCGAGCCGGGCCGGGGCCACGTCCAGATGGGCCGTCGAGCGGGGCAGCGCCCGCTGGTAGAGGAGCTCGCGCACGCCCGTGAGGAAGGGAGTTCCGGCCAGATCTCCGGCGATCACGAGCACGCCCGGGTTCAGCAGGGTGACGACGGTGGCCAGCACCTCGCCGACGCTGCGCCCGGCCTCCCGCGCGAGCCGCACCGCCTCCGGGTGCCCGGCCGCCAGCAGGTCCCGCACGTCCGAGCCGGAAGCCGCGGGCACCCCGGCCTCGCTGAGCCGGCGGGCCAGCGCCCGGCCGCTGGCGACCGCGGCCAGACAGCCGTACGAACCGCACTTGCACAGGGCGTCGGCGCCCGCCGGGACCCGGACGTGCCCGATGTCGCCCGCGCCGCCGTCGATGCCGCGGTAGATCGCGCCGTCCACCACGACGCCCGCGCCGATCCCGGTGGAGACCTTGACCAGGGCGAAGGCGCGGCAGTCCGGGTGGCCGGTGCGCTGTTCGCCGTACGCCATGAGGTTGGCGTCGTTGTCGACCAGGACCGGGACCTCCGGCGCGGTCGCGGCGTGCTCGGCGGCGGCGCGGGCGAGACGGCCTCTTATGTCGTAGCCGTCCCAGCCCGGCATGATCGGCGGCTGCACGACGCGGCCGGTGTCGATGTCGACGGGGCCCGGCACCGCGAGGCCGATGCCGCACACCGTGTCCGCGGCGCGCCCGGCCTCCTTGAGCAGATCACCGAACCAGCCGCCGAGCCGCGGCAGCACCGCCTCGGGACCGTCCTCGACGGTGAGGTCGTCCGTGTGCTCGGCGAGCACCTCCCCGGACAGGGTGAGCACGGCGGCGCGGGCGTGCCGGGTGTCGAGGACGGCGGCGAGCACCACCGCGTGCGCGTCGTCGAACTCCAGGTGGATCGAAGGGCGGCCGCCCAGCCGGGAGTTGACCGGTCCCGCCGCGCCCTCGCGCAGCCAGCCCGCCCGGAAGAGCCGGTCGAGGCGCTGCCCGACCGTGGCCCTGGACAGGCCCGTGACCTCCTGGAGCGCGCCGCGCGTGGTCGCCCGTCCGCTGCGGACGAGCTGCAGCAGATCCCCGGCGCTCGCCTGGTTCCCCGCCATGGCTGCCAACCCCCTTGCGTTCATCAACTGCGCGTTACATGCTGGGTTTTGCGTGTCATACAGACGTAACTCTATGCTGCCCGCTGCGTAACCGGCAGCCCGGCAGTCTCGCGGGAGAGCATGTGGAGCACATCACCGAGCGGCGCACCCCCACGAGCGCGGCCGCGCGGCACGGCACGCTGTGGGACCGGGCGGTCCTGGCCCTCGACGCGAACTGGACCGGGACGTCGACCGTCCCGTCGCGCACGCTGTACCCGCACCAGTGGTCGTGGGACTCGGCGTTCATCGCCATCGGACTGCGTCATGTCTCCCCCGTGCGCGCCCAGGTGGAACTGGAGACGCTCATCGCCGCCCAGTGGGGCGACGGCCGGATCCCGCACATCGTGTTCCACCCCGACGTCCCGCTGGACGCCTACTTCCCCAGCCCCGACTTCTGGCGCTCGTCCGCTGCGGGCCGCGCGGCGGGCGCCCCGCACACCGTGCAGACCTCCGGGATCGTGCAGCCCCCGGTCCACGCGCTCGCCGCGTGGCTGGTGCACCGCGCCGACCCGGCGCTGTCCCGCTCCCGCTCCTTCCTGACCCGCGTCTACCCCGGACTCGCCGCCTGGCACCGCTATCTGCTGCACCGCCGCGACCTGGGCGGCGGCGGCCTCGTGTCGGTGGTGCACCCGTGGGAGCAGGGCATGGACAACAGCCCGTGCTGGGACGCCCCGCTAAGCCGGGTGACACCCGCCCCCGCGCGCACCTTCCGGCGTGCGGACCTGGAGCACGGCGCGGCCGACGACCGCCCGACGGACCTGGACTACGGCCGCTACGTACGGCTCGCCATGGACTACCGCGACGGTGAATACACCGACGGGCAGGGGCCGTTCGCGGTCGAGGACCCCTCCTTCAACGCGCTGCTGGCCGCGTCCGAGCACGCGCTGGCCCGGATCGCCTGCGAGCTGGGGGCCGCGGGCACGGCCCGGCACGCGCGGGCGGAGCGGCTGACGGCGGCGCTCGTGGACCGGCTGTGGGACCCGGCGGCGGGCATGTTCTTCGGCCGGGACCTGCACGGCGGCGGGCTCGTCGAGGAGTACACCGTCTCGGGGCTGATCCCACTGATCCTGCCCGCCCTGCCGCGCGACGTGGTGGCCGCGCTCGTGCGCACCGCGTGCGGACCGCACTTCGGCGTCGGCGACCAGGTGCGGCTCGCGCCGAGCTACGACCTGCTGGGTCCTGCGTTCGATCCGCACCGGTACTGGCGCGGGCCCGCCTGGTTCAACACCAACTGGCTGCTGGAGCGCGGGCTCCGGCTGCACGGCGAGCGCGCGCGGGCGGCGCCGCTGCGGGCCGCGCTGCTCGACGTGGCCGGGGCGTCGGACTTCGCCGAGTACGTCGACCCGTACACGGGAGCGGGCTGCGGCGCCCGCGGGTTCGGCTGGACGGCCGCGCTGACCCTGGATCTGCTGGGCGAAAGGACCTCGGGATGACCGATGAGCACGGACACGCGCGCCAACTCCTCGTCCGGGGGGCCACGTTCGCCGCGATGGACGCGGGCGGGGCGCTGACCGCGGTGCGCGGCGGGTCCTCGATGGACGGCCTGTTCGTGCGCGACGCCCGGCACCTGTGCCGCTGGCAGCTGACGGCCGACGGGGCCGCGCCCGACGTGCTCTCCCGCATGGCGTACGACGACGCCGCCGGGGGCGTCGCCCGCTGCGTCCTGGTGCCGCGCGGCGGCGGCCGCCAGGAACCGGCCGCGTACACCCTCTTCCGTGAACAGGCTGTCGGGGACGGGTCGTTCGTCGAGCTGTTACGGGTGGTGTCGAACCGTCCGGAGCCGATGACCGTACGGCTCGCGCTGACGGTCGACGCGGACTTCGCCGACCAGTTCGAGCTGCGCGCCGACCACCGTACGTACGTCAAGACCGGCGCCGTCCGCACCCGTGACGTCCTCGACGACGGCGTGGAGTTCACGTACACCCGCGGGGACTGGCGGTCCTCGACGACGGTGACGAGCGAGCCGGCGCCGGACGCGGTCGAGGAGACCGGCACCGGGGCGCGCCGGCTGGTGTGGACGCTCGACCTCGACCCGCTGGACAGCGCCGAGCTGACACTGCGGGTGGTGGCGAACGGCGCGCCGGGTGTGCCGCAGAGCCCGGCCTCCGTGGCCGCCGAACTCGCCGACACCGTACGGGACTTCGCCGCCGGGGTGGAGCTGCCCGGGGCCTGGCCCGAGCTGGCGGCGGCGTGCTCGCGCGGACTCGCCGACCTCGCGGTGCTGCGGGTTCCGGCGGCCGGGCCCGACGGGGAGCGTCAGCTGGTGCCGGCGGCCGGGGTGCCGTGGTTCCTGACGCTGCTCGGCCGGGACGCGCTCCTGACGTCCCTGTTCGCGCTGCCGTACCGGCCCGAGCTGGCCGCCGCCACCCTGCCGGTGCTCGCCGCGACGCAGGCCACCGAGCGGATCGACGGGGCCGTGGCGCAGCCCGGGAAGATCGTGCACGAGGTGCGGCACGGCGAGCTCGCGCACTTCGGGCAGGTGCCGTACGGGCGGTACTACGGGTCGGTCGACGCGACGCCGCTGTTCCTGGTGCTGCTCGGCGCGTACACCGAGCAGACCGCGGACCTCCGGCTCGCGCGGCGCCTGGAGCCGGCGGCGCGGGCGGCGGTCGGCTGGATGCTCGACCACGGCGGGCTCACGTCGCGCGGCTACCTGGTCTACCGCGCCGACCAGGGCGGGCTCGCCAACCAGAACTGGAAGGACTCCCCCGGCGCGATCTGCTGCGCCGACGGCAGCCGGGCCACGGGGCCCGTGATGGCGGCCGGGGCGCAGGGCTACGCGTACGACGCGCTGCGCCGCACGGCCGTCCTGGCCAGGACCGTGTGGGACGACGTGGTGTACGCCGACCTCCTGGAGCAGGCGGCGGCCGATCTGCGGGACCGGTTCCTGCGGGACTTCTGGATGCCCGAGCACGGATTCCCGGCGCTCGCCCTGGACGGCGACGGGCGGCAGGTGGACGCGCTGGCGTCCGACGCGGGGCACCTGCTGTGGTCCGGGCTGCTCGACAAGGAGTACGGCGAAGCGGTCGGTCGGCGGCTCCTGGAACCGGACTTCTTCTCCGGCTGGGGCGTCCGCACGGTGGCCTCCGGCCAGGCCGCGTACCACCCGCTGTCGTACCACCGGGGTTCGGTGTGGCCGCACGACAACGCGCTCATCGCGCTGGGGCTCGCGCGGTACGGGCTGCACGACGAGGCGCGGGCGGTGGCGCACGGGCTGGTGTCGGCGGCGGGCGCCTGCGGCGGGCGGCTTCCTGAGGTGCTCGCCGGGTACGAGCGGGAGGCGTACCCGGCGCCCGTCCCCTACCCCTACGCGTGTGTCCGCGAGTCACGCTCGGCGGCGGCCCCCTTGGCGCTGCTCAGCGCCGTCGGGGGTTGAGGTCGGGTTCGGCTGCGGCTGCGTGGGGCTTCGCGCGCAGTTCCCCGCGCCCCTGGAGATGCGCCCCCCGACGGGGGGGGGAAGGCTGCGCGAAGCGCATGCCTTCAGGGGCGCGGGGAACTGCGCGAGCAACCCCCACCGGACCCGCACCCGGCGACGCACCACGAACCCCGCGGACGCGGAGCCGTACCGGTCAGCCGCCGGACGTGTCCGACTCCGCGTCCTCCGAGAGGCCCGCGCAGTCGTACGGGTCCTTGAGCCAGCCGTCCGGGAGCACGACCCGGTTGTTGCCGGAGGTACGCCCCCGGGGGCCGTCCGCGCCGGACGGCCAGTCCTGGTCGAGGTCCAACTCGTCGAGGCCGGACCGGAGTTCGGCCAGCGACGAGGTGATCGCGAGACGCTTACGCATCTCGGAGCCGACCGAGAAGCCCTTCAGGTACCAGGCGACGTGCTTGCGGAAGTCGATGACGCCGCGCGACTCGTCGCCGATCCACTCGCCGAGCAGCGTCGCGTGACGGACCATCGCGTCGGCCACCACCCGGAGGGTCGGCCGGACCCGCTCCTCGCGCCCCTCGAACGCCGCCACCAGATCGGCGAACAGCCACGGCCGGCCGAGGCAGCCGCGACCCACGACGACCCCGTCACAGCCGGTCTCGCGGACCATGCGCAGCGCGTCGTCCGCGGACCAGATGTCGCCGTTGCCGAGGACGGGGATCTCCGGGACGTGCTCCTTGAGGCGGGCGATGGCGTCCCAGTCGGCCGTGCCGCCGTAGTGCTGGGCGGCGGTGCGGCCGTGCAGCGCGATCGCGGTGACGCCCTCCTCGACCGCGATCCGGCCCGCGTCGAGGAAGGTGATGTGGTCGTCGTCGATGCCCTTGCGCATCTTCATGGTGACCGGGAGGTCACCCGCGCCCGAGACGGCTTCCTTGAGGATCGCCCGCAGCAGGTTGCGCTTGTACGGGAGCGCGGAGCCGCCGCCCTTGCGCGTCACCTTGGGGACGGGGCAGCCGAAGTTCAGGTCGATGTGGTCGGCGAGGTCCTCCTCCGCGATCATGCGGACGGCCTTGCCGACGGTGGCCGGGTCGACGCCGTACAGCTGGATCGAGCGCGGCTTCTCGGTCTCGTCGAAGTGGATCAGCTGCATGGTCTTCTCGTTGCGCTCGACCAGGGCGCGCGTCGTGATCATCTCGCTCACGAAGAGGCCCTTGCCGCCGGAGAACTCTCTGCACAGGGTGCGGAACGGCGCGTTCGTGATCCCGGCCATGGGGGCGAGGACCACGGGCGGCTGCACGGTGTGCGGGCCGACGTGGAGCGGCTGCTGGGTCATCGGGGCGGTCTCCGGAGACGTACGAGAAAACCTTCATGGGGCACGGACAGAGCTCCATTGTCCCTCACCCGGCGCTCACCCCGTGAGGGCCGTCCGCCCGGCCAGTTTCTCCAGGCGTTCCTCGGTCTCGTCGTCGGCGGGGACGTAGGCGACGACCCGGTACGCGTCGCCGTCCGGGGCCAGCCACATGTGGCGGTGCTCCAGGCGCAGCAGGCCGATCTCCGGGTCCGCGTGCAGATAGCGCTTGACGTGCGAGACCATCGGCGCGACCTCGCGCCGCTCCCAGAGCTCGCGGAACTCCGGCGACACCGCGAGGAGCTCCTCGACCGGCGCCTTCCAGGCCGGCTCGGCGACGTGCTCGGCCATCGCCTTGCGGTACTTGGCGAGGAGCTCGGGCAGCATCACGTCGCGGTCCAGGTACTGCACGCCCCTGCGGTGGTTCATGAACATCATCCACAGGGCGTTGCGGTGCCCGGGTTCGAGTTCGGCGGGGTCGCCGAAGACGCCGACGTAGGCCGTGTTGTGCGCGAGGATCTCGTACCGGGCGTTCTTCACCTCGGCCGGCCAGGGCTCCAGGCGCCGCAGCAGCCGCAGGACCGTGGGCGTGACGGCCGGGCTGTCGGGTTCGGCACGCGGGTCGGTGGTCCCGGCGAGCGCGAAGGCGTGGGCCCGCTCGGCGGGGTCCATCCGCAGCGCGCGGGCGATGGCGTCCAGCACTCCGGCCGAGACGTTGATGGCGCGGCCCTGCTCCAGCCACGTGTACCAGGTGATGCCGACCGAGGCGAGGTGCGCGACCTCCTCGCGGCGCAGGCCGGGGGTGCGGCGCCGGGCCGTGCCGGGCAGGCCGACCTGGTCCGGGGTGATGCGCTCGCGGCGGCTGCGCAGGAACGCGGCCAGCTCGGCGCGGCGCAGTCCGTCGGCCGATGCGGCTGCGGCGGTGGCGGCGGGGGTCATGCCACCAGGATGCTCCCGCGCTCATCCTGTTGCCAGGTACTGCCTGTAACACGATAAGGAGACTCTGGTACCCGGCTGAGCGGGCGACGACCGTGGGGGCATGACCTCACGTACCCGTCCCGGAGCCGCTCCGGATACCGTCGCATGCATGCCCGATGCACCACAGTCCCTGAGCCACCGGCGGCGCATGCTCGTCCTCGCCATCTGCTGCATGAGCCTGCTGATCGTGAGCCTCGACAACACGATCCTGAACGTCGCCCTGCCGTCCATGGCGAAGGACTTCGACGCCACGCTGTCGGGCATGCAGTGGACGATCGACGCGTACACGCTGGTCCTCGCCGCGCTGCTGATGCTGGCCGGTTCGACCGCGGACCGGGTCGGGCGGCGCAAGGTCTTCCAGATCGGGCTGATCGTCTTCACGGCGGCCTCGGTGGCCTGCTCGCTCGCGCCGAACCTGGAGGCCCTGGTGGCGTTCCGGATGGTGCAGGCGGTGGGTGGCTCGATGCTCAACCCGGTGGCGATGTCGATCATCACGAACACGTTCACGGACCCGCGCGAGCGGGCCCGCGCCATCGGGGTGTGGGGCGGTGTCGTCGGCATCTCGATGGCGGCGGGCCCGCTGGTCGGCGGCCTGCTCGTGGACTCGGTCGGCTGGCGGTCGATCTTCTGGGTCAATCTGCCCGTCGGTCTGGCCGCGCTCCTGCTGACCGTCCGCTACGTCCCCGAGTCCCGCGCCCCCAGGGCCCGCCGCCCCGACCCCGTCGGCCAGCTCCTGGTGATCACGCTGCTCGGCTCCCTCACGTACGCGATCATCGAGGCGCCGGACGCGGGCTGGACGTCGGGCCGGACCATCGCCTTCGCGGCGCTCGCCGTCGCCTCGCTGGCCGGTCTGCTGTACTACGAGCCGCGCCGCGCCGAGCCCCTCATCGACCTGCGGTTCTTCCGCTCGGCGCCGTTCAGCGGCGCCACGGTCATCGCGATCTGCGGGTTCGCCGCGCTCGGCGGCTTCCTGTTCCTGTCGACGCTGTACCTCCAGGACGTGCGCGGTCTCGACGCGCTGCACGCGGGCCTGTGGATGCTGCCGATGGCGGCGATGACGCTGGTCTGCGCGCCGCTGTCGGGCCGCCTCGTCGGCAACCGGGGGCCGCGGCTGCCGCTGCTGGTGGCGGGCGTGATGATGACCGCGAGCGGCGTCCTGTTTGCGGCGTTCGACGCGGAGACCTCGAACGTGACGCTCTTCGTCGGCTACGTCCTGTTCGGCATCGGCTTCGGTTTCGTGAACGCCCCCATCACGAACACCGCCGTCTCCGGCATGCCCCGCACGCAGGCGGGTGTCGCGGCGGCCGTCGCCTCCACGAGCCGGCAGATCGGCCAGACCCTCGGCGTCGCCGTCATCGGCGCGGTGCTCGCCTCGGGCGTCGCCGGATCGTCGTACGCGGACGCGTTCGTCGGCGCGAGCCGGACCTGCTGGTGGATCATCGCCGGGTGCGGTCTCGCGGTGCTGCTGCTGGGCGCGCTGACCAGCGGGCGGTGGGCGCGGGGAACGGCGCGGCGGACGGCGGAGCGGCTCTCGGAGCCGGAGGTCCGCGCGGACGCCGACCTCACGAGCTCGGGCTGAGCGCCAGCTCCCGCAGCCGGCCGAGGCGCTCCCGGGTCGCGTCGTCGGCGGGCGTGTACGTGACCATGCGCGCCCCGCAGTCCCGGCCGAGCCACAGGTCGGTGTGGACGACGTCGAGCGGCCCCACGTACGGATTGTGGAAGTGCTTCACCTTGCTGGGCACGGACTGCACCACCTCGTGGCGCTCCCACAGCTCGCGGAACTCGGCGGACTCCTCGGTCAGCCGCTTCAGGACCACCTTCCAGGCGGGCTCGGCGAGGTGCTCGGCCATGCCGGCGCGGAACTTGGCGGCCATCACGCGCAGCACGTCGTCGAGCCCCACGATCGCCGACCGCCAGTCCTCGTGCGTGAACGCCAGGAGCATCCAGTTGCGGTCCTCGGGCGGGATCGCGTCGAGGTCGCACAGCAGCAGCCGGTAGGTGCTGTTGTAGGCGAGGATGTCGTAGCGGCTGTTCTGCACGCAGGCCGGGAAGGGCTCCAACTGGGCGATCACGTCGAGGAGTTCGGGGGTGAGTGTGGTGCAGCTGGCCGCCGGTGTCGGGTCGATCGCGCCGGCGAGGCCGAACAGGTGGGCACGTTCGCTCGCGTCGAGCCGCAGTGTGCGGGCGAGGGCGTCGAGGACCTGCGCGGAGACCTGGATGTCGCGGGCCTGCTCCAGCCACGTGTACCAGGTGACGCCGACCGCGGAGAGGTGCGCGACCTCCTCGCGGCGCAGCCCCGGGGTGCGGCGGCGCCGTCCGCGCGGCAGGCCGACCTCCTCGGGGGTGATCCGCTCGCGGCGGCTGCGCAGGAAGCCGGCCAGCTCGTGCCGCCGGATCTCCCCGGGCCGGGCGTCGGCCCCGTACTGCACGTCCTGCGTCATGGTGGTCACGCTCCCAGCCTGGACCGACCGCGAACCTGTTTCCAGGTAGAGGTTCTACCAGGATAAGAACACTCTGGTACCCGTCTGACGGACGGCCGAGGCTCGGTGCATGACCACCCACACGCAGTCTCCCGCGGTCCGTGCCGCCGCCGGGCCCGTCGCGCCGGCGCTCGGCGGCCCGGGTCTGCTCACCGTCCTGCTGGGCGGCGCCCTGCCGCTCATCGACTTCTTCATCGTCAACGTCGCCCTGCCCACCATCGGCCGCGACCTGTCCGCGAGCGAGCCGGTCCTGGAGCTGGTCGTCGCCGGGTACGGCATCGCGTACGCCGTGCTCCTCGTCCTCGGCGGCCGGCTCGGCGACCTGCTGGGCCGCCGCCGGCTGTTCGTCGGCGGCATGGCGGCCTTCGGCCTGACGTCGCTGGCCTGCGGTCTGGCGCCCACCGCGTGGACGCTGGTGGCGGCCCGGGTCGCCCAGGGCGCGGCCGCGGCGGCGCTGCTGCCGCAGGTCCTCGCCACGATCCAGGCCACCACGAGCGGCCCGCGCCGGGCCCGCGCGATGAGCATGTACGGGGCGACGGCCGGCCTGTCGATGGTGGCGGGCCAGGTGCTCGGCGGCGTCCTCGTCTCGGCGGACGTGCTCGGCTCCGGCTGGCGCTCGGTGTTCCTGGTGAACGTGCCGGTGACGATCGTCGCCCTGGTGCTCGCCGCGCGTACGGTCCCCGAGACCCGCTCGCCGCGTCCCGAGCCGGTCGACGGTCCGGGCACGGTGCTGCTCGCCCTCGCCCTGACCGCGCTGCTCGCCCCGCTGACGGAGGGCCGGGCGGCGGGCTGGCCGCTGTGGACGTGGCTGTCGCTGGCCGCGTTCCCCGGGCTCGCCTGCGCGTTCTACGCGGTGGAGCGCCGGGCCGACCGTGCGGGCCGTACCCCGCTGGTCCCGCCGTCCCTCTTCCGCATCCTGTCCCTGCGCCGGGGGCTGGTGATGGTGCTGCCCTTCTCCGTCGGCTTCAGCGGCTTCATGTTCGTCATCGCGGTGGCGCTGCAGCAGGGCGAGCGGCAGAGCGCGACGGCGGCGGGTCTCGCGCTCGCGCCGATGGCGGCGGTGTTCTTCGCGACGTCGCTGGCCGGTCCGCGGCTGGTGGCCCGCTGGGGCAGCCGGGTCGTCACGGCGGGCGGTCTGCTGCAGGGCGTCGGGGTGGCGCTGATCGCGTTCGCGGCCTGGCGGACCTGGCCGGACCTCGGGGTGGCGCAGCTGCTGCCGGGCGCGGCGCTCGCGGGCGCGGGCCAGGCGCTGCAACTGCCCATCCTCTTCCGGATCATCCTGTCCGAGGTGCCCGCGGACCGGGCGGGCGTCGGCAGCGGCGTCATGACGACGGCTCAGCAGGCGGCCCTCGCCCTGGGCGTGGCCACGCTCGGCTCGCTCTTCCTGTCGCTGACGCCCGCGCTGGGCATGCGCGACGCGCTGGTGACGACGCTGCTCGTCCAACTCGCCACGGTGGCCCTGACGGTGGGCCTCAGCCTGCGGCTGCCGCGCTCGGTCGGGTGACGGGACCGCCGTGGCAGAGGGCCGCGTAGGGTCCGGTCCATGCCCACACCTGAACCCACCGTCCTCGCCACCTCCGGCGGTCACCGCGCCGGCCACCGCACGATGGTGGCCTTCGACGCGCTCGTGCACCACGCGGTCGACCTGTCCGGCGTCCACGGGCGCCGACCGCGCCTGATGTACGTGGGGACGGCCATCGGCGACGCGGAGCACTTCACCGCGCGGATGGGCGAGGCCGCGCGGGTCGCCGGATTCGACTTCACGCCACTGCAGTTGTTCCCCATGCCGAACGTGGCGGACATCGAGGGCACGGTCCTGGAGCAGGACGTGGTGTGGGTGATGGGCGGCTCCGTCGCGAACCTGCTCGCGGTGTGGCGGGTGCACGGCCTCGACGACGTGTTCCGGCGCGCCTGGCGGGCGGGGGTGGTGCTCAGCGGGGTGAGCGCGGGTTCGCTGTGCTGGTTCGAGGGCGGCACGACCGACTCGTACGGTCCCGAACTCCGGCCGGTGACCGACGCGTTGGGCATCCTGCCGTACGGCAACGGGGTGCACTACGACGGCGATCCGGGCCGCCGTCCCCTCGCCCACCGGCTGGTCGCCGACGGCACCCTGCCCGAGACCCACTGCACGGACGACGGGGTGGGGCTCGTCTACCGCGGCACCCGGCTCGTCGAGGCCGTCACGGAAGTGCCGGGCAAGGGCGCGTACATCGTCCGCCGGAGCGGCCCCGGCGGCACGGCCGAGGAGGAGCGCATCGAACCGCGTCGGCTGCCCGCCCTCGGCTAGCCTTCGCCGTCATGACGACCACCGCCGATGCGTCCGGGCCCGCCCGCCGGGGCGACGTCTTCCCGGCCCCCGCGTCCGAGTCCCGCTTCCGCACGCCGGCCACCGGCGACGAACGCCGGATGCTCGCCGCGTTCCTGGCCGCCCAGCGCACCACACTGGAGCTCAAGTGCGCAGGCGTGGAAGCCGAGTTGGCGACCCGTTCGGTGGCCCCTTCGACACTGTCGCTGCTCGGTCTCGTCCGGCATCTGACCGATGTCGAACGGCGCTGGTTCCGCCAGGTGCTGGCCGGGCAGGACGCCCCGGCGCTGTACTCGGCGCCGGACGACCCGGACGGCGACTTCGACGGCGCGCGGGACGCGGAGCCGGCGGCCGTCGCCGCCGCCTGGGCGGCCTGGCGCGCGGAGTGCGCCTTCGCGGACCGCTTCCTCGCCGAGGCGCCCCACCTGGACGTCGAGGGCACGGACTCCTGGCGCGGCACGGTGTCGCTGCGCTGGGTGGTGATCCACATGATCGAGGAGTACGCGCGCCACAACGGCCACGCCGATCTGCTCAGGGAGCGGATCGACGGAGCCATCGGCGTCTGAACCCCCCTGCTTGGTGACCCGCGCCGCGGACCAGCCGGTGCCGTGCGCGCAGCGCATGACAGATGACAGATGACAGATGACAGATATTGAAATCTGTCATCTGTCATGGCAGCCTGGAGGCATGAACCTTCCCACGCGCACTCTCGGAACGACCGGCCCCCAGGTGTCCGCCCTCGGCCTCGGCTGCATGGGCATGTCCGCGCTGTACGGCGACACCGACCGCGCCGAGTCCGTCGCGACGATCCACGCCGCGCTCGACGCGGGCGTGACGCTCCTCGACACCGGCGACTTCTACGCCATGGGGCACAACGAGATGCTGATCGGCGAAGCCCTGCGCGGCGCGTCCGCCGCCGCCCGCGAGAAGGCGCTGACCAGCGTGAAGTTCGGCGCGCTGCGCGACCCGGACGGCGGCTGGTCCGGTTACGACGGCCGCCCGGCCGCGGTGCGGAACTTCGCCGCGTACTCGCTGCAGCGCCTCGGCGTCGACCACATCGACGTCTACCGGATCGCCCGCGTCGACCCCGACGTACCGATCGAGGAGACCGTCGGCGCCATCGCCGAACTGGTCGAGAAGGGCCACGTGCGGCACATCGGCCTCAGCGAGGTCGGCGCGGAGACGATCCGCCGGGCCGCCGCCACCGCCCCGATCTCCGACCTCCAGATCGAGTACTCGCTCATCACCCGCGGCATCGAGGAGGAGATCCTCCCCACCACCCGTGAGCTGGGCATCTCCGTCACCGCGTACGGGGTCCTCTCCCGCGGCCTGATCTCCGGCCACTTCACCCGCGACCGCAAGCTCGCGGCGAACGACTTCCGCGGCATGAGCCCCCGCTTCCAGGGCGAGAACCTCCAGCACAACCTGGACCTCGTCGACCGGCTCAGGAAGATCGCCGAGCAGAAGGGCGTGAGCGTCGCGCAGATCGCCATCGCCTGGGTGCTGGGCCGGGGCGACGACATCGTGCCGCTGGTCGGCGCGCGCCGCCGCGACCGGCTGACGGAGGCGCTGGGCGCGCTCGACGTCACCCTGGACGCCGCCGACCTCGCCGCGATCGAGGAGGCCGTGCCCGCGGACGCCGCGGCGGGCGAGCGGTACCCGGCCGCCCAGATGGCACACCTCGACAGCGAGCGCTGATCAGCGCCCGGTACGGTCACTGACATGGCACCGACCACCGAGACCCTGACGCCCGAGCGCATCCTCGCCGCGACCGAGGAGGTGCTGCGCCGGCACGGCGCGGCGAAGGCCACCGTCGTCGACGTGGCGCGGGCGCTCGGGGTCAGCCACGGCACGGTGTACCGGCACTTCCGTACGAAGGCGGAGCTGCGCGGCGCCGTGACCAAGCGGTGGCTGGACCGGACGACCGGGATCCTCGCGGAGGTCGCCGCGGGCTCCGAGGACCCGGCCGCCAAGCTGCGGCACTGGCTCGCGGCGCTCTTCGAGGCGAAGCGGCACAAGGCGGGCGACGACCCGGAGCTGTTCGCCACGTACACGGTGCTGACGAGCGAGAACGGCGGCGTGGTCGACGCGCACATCGGCGAGCTCACGGACCAGCTGACCGCGATCGTCCAGGAGGGCGTGGACCGGGGCGAGTTCGAGGCGCCGGACGTCGCGGCGACGGCCCGCGCGGTCTTCGAGGCCACCGCCCACTTCCACGACCCGGTGTACGCCCCGGACTGGTCGAAGCCGGACAGCACGGAGGCGTTCGACGCCGTGGTGGCACTGGTGCTGCGCGGCATCGCGACGCGCTAGCGGGTCAGTCGCCGGCCGCCGGGTCCACGGTGGCCTGGTGCTCCTGCTCCAGGTGCTCCTGCGCCTTGAGCCACGGCAGGAACTGGGCGGTCCTGCGCCACCCGCAGGTCTCGCACGTCAACTGCCGCTGCATCCCCGCCTTCTCGACCAGGACGACATGCCCCCGGCCGTGCTGGTCCCAGCGGCTCACTCTGCTGCTCGTCATATGAGGCACAGCGGCAGTGTGGCGCATGACGAACATCAACTCCCGCCTTACCCACCGGTATTCGGCGTGAACCAAGCCCCTCCGGCGATTGACCCAACAAGCCCCTCCGGCGATTGAGGAGCGGGACCCAGGACAGAACCCCGAGACGCCACCCCCGACCCGACAAGCCCCTCCGGCGATTGAGGAGCGGGGCCCGGGGCAGAACCCCGAGACGCCACCCCCGACCCAACAAGCCCCTCCGGCGATTGAGGAGCGGGGCCCGGGGCAGAGCCCCGCGACGTCACCCCCGGCAAGGCGCAAGAAAAAAGGGCCCGGGCCCCCGCCGCAGCGGAAGACCCGGACCCACGCCGGAGAGGCGATCAGCAGCCGATCAGCCGCGCCGCCAGATACCCCTCGATCTGGTCGAGAGACACCCGCTCCTGCTTCATGGTGTCGCGCTCGCGCACGGTCACCGCGTTGTCGTCCAGGGTGTCGAAGTCGACCGTCACGCAGAACGGCGTACCGATCTCGTCCTGGCGACGGTAGCGGCGGCCGATGGCGCCGGCGTCGTCGAAGTCGATGTTCCAGTGCTGGCGCAGCGCCTGCGCCAGACCCTTGGCCTTCGGCGACAGCTCCGGGTTGCGGGACAGCGGCAGCACCGCGACCTTCACCGGGGCGATGCGCGGGTCGAAGCGCATGACCGTGCGCTTCTCCATCTTGCCCTTGGCGTTCGGCGCCTCGTCCTCGAAGTACGAGTCGAGCATGAACGCCAGCATCGTGCGGCCGACACCGGCCGCGGGCTCGATGACGTACGGCGTGTAGCGCTCGCCCTTCTCCTGGTCGAAGTAGGAGAGGTCCTGGCCGGAGGCCTTGGAGTGGGCGGACAGGTCGTAGTCCGTGCGGTTGGCGACGCCCTCCAGCTCGCCCCACTCGCTGCCGCCGAAGCGGAAGCGGTACTCGATGTCAGCGGTGCGCTTGGAGTAGTGGGAGAGCTTCTCCTGCGGGTGCTCGAACCACCGCATGTTCTCCTCGCGCAGGCCCAGGCCGGTGTACCAGTTCCAGCGCTGCTCCATCCAGTACTCCTGCCACTTCTCGTCCTCGCCCGGCTTGACGAAGAATTCCATCTCCATCTGCTCGAACTCACGGGTGCGGAAGATGAAGTTGCCGGGCGTGATCTCGTTGCGGAACGACTTGCCCATCTGGGCGATGCCGAACGGCGGCTTGCGGCGCGAAGTCGTCTGCACCTGCGAGAAGTTGGTGAAGATGCCCTGGGCGGTCTCGGGGCGCAGGTAGGCGATCGAGCCGCTGTCCTGCGTCGGGCCGAGGTGCGTGGCGAGGAGGCCCGAGAACTGCTTGGGCTCGGTGAAGGCGCCCTTGGTGCCGCAGTTCGGGCAGTTGATGTCCGCGAGGCCGTTCTCGGGAGCGCGGCCCTTCTTCTCCTCGTACGCCTCTTCCAGGTGGTCCGCGCGGAACCGCTTATGGCAGGAGGTGCACTCGGTGAGCGGGTCGGTGAACGTGGCGACGTGGCCGGAGGCCTGCCAGACGTCGGTGGCCAGGATCACCGACGAGTCGATACCGACGACGTCCTCGCGCGAGGTGACCATGTAGCGCCACCACTGACGCTTGATGTTCTCCTTCAGCTCCACGCCCAGCGGCCCGTAGTCCCAGGCGGCACGCTGACCGCCGTAGATCTCGCTGCAGGGGTAGACGAAGCCACGGCGCTTGCTGAGGCTGACGATGGTGTCGATCTTGTCGGCGGCCACGGTGCTCTCTTCATTACGACGGCGGTGAGCGCGCTGGATACGCGCTCCGGGAGCGAAGCTTCAGGTTACCGGCGGGCCCACCCCCCGAACCAAATCGGTTCCCGGGCCGGAGTCGGTACAGAGCAGGACGAAGGGCGGCACGAAGAGCTTGTTGACAATCGTTTCCAGTTTTGTTGAAAATGACTGTCATGAACGTACGCCTCTCGGGTCGCCGTCCCGGCCGCCGCCTCATATCCACGACCGCCGTCGCCGCCACCACCGTGCTGGGCCTCGGCGCGCTGACCGCGTGCGGCTCCTCCGCCGCCGACAGCAAGAACAGCGACGGCAAGCTGGACGTCGTGGCGTCGTTCTACCCGATGCAGTTCCTCGCCGAGAGGATCGGCGGCGACCACGTCGCCGTCACGAACCTGACCAAGCCCGGCCAGGAGCCCCACGACCTGGAGGTCAGCGCCCAGCAGCGCGCCCAGCTCGAGGAGGCCGACGCCGCGGTCTACCTCAAGGGCCTGCAGCCCGCCGTCGACGAGGCGATCAGCCAGTCCGGCATCTCCACCAAGGTCGACGCGGCGTCCCTGACCACCCTGGAGGAGCACGGCAGCGAGGTCGGCGGGCACGCCGAGGAGCACGACGGTCACGACCACGGCGGCGAAGAGGGCACCGACCCGCACATCTGGCTCGACCCGGTGAAGTACGCCGAGGTCGCCGAGGGCGTCGGCAAGGCCCTCCAGAAGGCCGACCCGGACCACGCGGCGGACTACGAGAAGAACACCGCGGCCCTGGTGAAGGAGCTGGACCAGCTCAACACCACGTTCGAGGACGGCCTGAAGAACACCGACTCCAAGGTCTTCATCACCACCCACGCCGCCTTCGGCTACCTCGCCGAGCGCTACGGCCTCACCGAGGAGGCCATCAGCGGCCTCGACCCGGAGTCCGAACCCAGCGCCTCGCGCGTCAAGGACCTCCAGGAGATGGCGAAGGCCGACGGCGTCACCACCGTCTTCTACGAGACCCTCGTCAGCGACAGGACCGCGAAGACACTGGCGAGCGACGCGAAGCTCACGACTGCCGTCCTCGACCCGATCGAGGGCATCACCGACAAGTCCCAGGGTGACGACTACCTCCAGGTGATGAAGTCCAACCTCGCGGCGCTGCAGAAGGCTCTCGGCGCCAAGTGACGTACCGATCAAGCGGCTCGAAGGGCGGCGCGGACATGAGTGACCCCGTGATCACCTTGCGCAAGGTGACGGCGGAGCTGGGCGGACGCCCGGTGCTGCGCGGCATCGACCTGACGGTGGGGCGCGGCGAGGTCGTCGCGCTGCTCGGGGCCAACGGCTCCGGCAAGTCCACCGCCGTGCGCAGCATCATCGGCCAGGTCCCGCTCACCGGTGGCGAGATCGAGATCTTCGGCACGCCGCGACGCCGCTTCCGGCAGTGGGCGCGCGTCGGCTACGTGCCGCAGCGCACCACGGCCGCGGGCGGCGTGCCCGCGACGGTCGCCGAGGTGGTCTCCTCCGGCCGGCTGTCCCGGGCCCGCTTCGGCCTCCTGCGCAAGGCGGACCGGGACGCGGTGGGCCGCGCCCTCGACCTGGTCGGGATGGCGGACCGGGCCAAGGACTCGGTCGACGCGCTCTCCGGCGGCCAGCACCAGCGCGTCCTCATCGCACGCGCCCTGGCCGCCGAGCCCGAGCTGCTGATCATGGACGAGCCGATGGCGGGCGTCGACCTGGCGAGCCAGGAGATCCTCGCCGCGACCCTGCGCGAGCAGGTCGCGACCGGCGCCTCCGTCCTCCTCGTCCTGCACGAACTCGGCCCGCTGGAGCCGCTGATCGACCGCGCGGTGGTGCTGCGTGACGGCTGCGTGCTGCACGACGGGCCGCCGCCCAAGGCCGTCGGCCAGCACGCGCTGCCCGGCCACGACCACGTACACCCGCACTCCGCTGCGGACGCCGAACCGATCCGCACGGGACTGCTGAGCTGACATGGACTTCCTCGCGTACGACTTCATGCAGCGGGCCCTGCTCGCCGCCGTCCTCATCGGCATCACGGCCCCCGCGATCGGCATCTACCTGGTCCAGCGCCGCCAGGCCCTCATGGGCGACGGCATCGGCCACGTCGCGATGACCGGCGTCGGCCTCGGCTTCCTGCTGTCGACGTCACCGGTGTGGATGGCCATGGCCGTCTCCGTCGTCGGCGCGCTGATCATGGAGCTGATCCGCTGGTACGGCAAGACGCGCGGCGACATCGCGCTCGCGATGCTCTTCTACGGGGGCATGGCGGGCGGCGTGATGCTCATCAGCCTCGCGCCCGGCGGCTCCACGGCCAACCTCCAGTCGTACCTCTTCGGCTCGCTCACCACCGTCTCCCCGTCCGACGTCACCGTCATCTGCTGGCTCGCCGCGTTCGTGATCCTGGTGACGGTCGGCCTGCGCCGGCAGCTGTTCGCGGTCAGCCAGGACGAGGAGTTCGCGCGGGTCACGGGTCTGCCGGTGCGCGCCCTGAACCTCCTCGTCGCGGTCACGGCGGCGGTGACGGTGACGGTCGCGATGCGCGTGGTCGGCCTGCTCCTGGTGTCGGCCCTGATGGTCGTCCCGGTGGCGGCGGCGCAGCAGCTGACCCGCAGCTTCCGGGCGACGTTCGTCGTCGCGGTCGCGATCGGCGTCGTCGTGACGCTCGGCGGAACCGTGACGTCGTACTACAAGCCGGTGCCCCCGGGCGCCACGATCGTGCTCCTGACGATCGCGGTCTTCATCGTCCTGACGCTGCTGGCGACACCGCTGGCGCGACGGCGGGCCCGCGCGGCGACGACACCGGCCGGCGACCCGGCGGAGTGCGCGATCCCGGGACAGCAGGCCCCGGTTCCCTCGGTTCGTGGATGACCCGGCCATGACGCAGCCTGGCACAATGGCGGCGGTACGTAGGTGGCAGGGATGTGAGGAGGAACCCGTGGCAGCCCCGGTTCGAGGCAGGTCGACCCGCCAGCGCGCGGCCGTGGCGGCGGCGCTCGACGAGGTGGACGAGTTCCGCAGCGCCCAGGAACTGCACGACGTGCTCAAGCACAAGGGCGACTCCGTCGGCCTGACCACGGTCTACCGCACGCTCCAGTCCCTCGCGGACGCGGGCGAGGTCGACGTCCTGCGCACGGTGGAGGGCGAGTCGGTGTACCGCCGGTGCTCGTCCGGCGACCACCACCACCACCTGGTGTGCCGCGTCTGCGGCAAGGCCGTGGAGGTGGAGGGCCCCGCGGTGGAGAAGTGGGCCGAGGCGATCGCCACCGAGCACGGGTACGTGAACGTGGCGCACACGGTGGAGATCTTCGGTACGTGTGCGGAGTGCGCGGCGGCGCCCGCCCAGAGCTGAGTCAGACCCGGCGGCTGTGCCGGTCCAGCAGAGCCCGGAGGGCGTCCGTCGTGACGGCGCCCCCGGGCTCTTGCGTCGCCCGCTTGGGCAGGACCACCAGGATCTGCATGCCCGGGTCGCCGCCGACCAGCACGAAGTGGCCGTGGGTCTCGCGGTAGCCGCGGAAGACGGACCAGCGCTGGAGCAGCCGCGTGTGCGCGGTGACGTCGGTGACACCCGCCTCGCCCACGGTCGTGCGGTACGTCCCCTGCCAGCCGACCAGACTGTGCACCTGACGGGCCTGCAGCGTCGGGATCGCCCAGATCACGGCCGCGCAGAAGAGCGCGATCAGCAGGGAGAAGAGGGAGAACGAGTCCACCACGGTGAGCAGGGCCAGGAGCAGGAAGAAGCCGACCAGCCCCCACCGCACCAGGTGGATCCGCCGCAGGTGCTCGCGCACCCCGATCCCCGCAC
>NZ_JAMOLN010000126.1 GCF_024448165.1 Streptomyces longispororuber | reverse complement strand
GTGGCGGCCGAGGGCTTCGGCCGGGGCGGGGCCGTGCTGCGCAGGGCGAGGCCACCGATCGCCGCGGCAAGGTTGATCGCGGCGGCGAACCAGTACACGGCGGCGTACGGTTCCGCGCCCGGGCCGGCGGCCTCCGCGATGATCACGGCGGTGGCGGCGATGCCGAGGCCCCCGCCGACCTGACGGGCCGCCATGACCATGCCCGTCGCGGCGGCGAAGTGCTGGGGTGCGGCGGAGGAGGCCGCGGCGCTGGAGATGCCGACGGTGGCCATGCCGACCCCGATCCCCATCACCGTTCCGGCCGGGAGCCAGAGCGTCCAGAAACCCGGTGCTGTGTCGATCAGCAGGGCCAGGAACGCCGTTGAGGAGGCGATGAGGGCCGAGCCCGCCGCCACCATGGTGCGTGGGGTGAGGGCGACGGGAAGCCGTCCGATGCCGACGCCGACCACCGCGGTGACCAGCGCGGCCGGACTCATGGCGAGGCCGGCCTTCAGCGCGGAGTAGTTCCAGGCGCCCGTCAGGAAGAGCACGCCGAGCAGCATGGTGGTGAACAGTGCGGCGCCGTACGCGAAGGAGACACCGCTGGTGACGGCGAAGGACCGGCTGCGGAAGAGGTCGAGGCGCAGCGCCGGGCTCGGGTGCCGGAGTGCCCGCAGCGCGGTCGCCAGGCCCGCGACAAGGGTGACGACGAAGGCGACCAGGACGTACGGCGAGGTCCAGCCGTGGTCGGGGGCCTGCGTCAGGCCGTACACCGCCGAGCCGACGCAGAGGGCGAGCAGCAGGCCGCCCGTGATGTCAGGTACCCGGCCCGTGCGGAGTTCCCCGGCCATCAGCCTCCTTCCGGCGATCAGGACCCAGGCGCCCACCGGCAGGTTGAGGCAGAACAGGGCCCGCCAGTCGATCACCTCGACCATGACGCCGCCGAGGCCGGGCCCTGCGGCGGCGGCCAGCGCGCCTGCCGCGCTCCAGGTACCGATCGCGGCGCGCCTGCGTTCAGCGGGGATCTCCGCGAGGACCAGCGCAAGCGAGGCGGGCACCATCAGGGCCGCCGCCAGGCCCTGGACGGCGCGGGCACCGAGCAGCACGGGCAGGTTCGGGGCCGCGGCGATCAGCAGCGATGACACCGTGAAGGCGGCGACACCGACCAGGAACAGACGGGCGCGGCCGATCGCGTCGGCCAGCGGACCGGCCGGGGCGAGCAGCGCGGCGAAGGGGATCACGTAGGCGGTGGCGACCCACGAGATGGTGGTCAGTGAGACGTCGAAGTCGGCGGCGATCGGCGGGACGGCGAGGTTGGTCACGGTGGCGTCGAGAAAGCTCAGGAAGGTGCCCGCGCAGGCCAGTGCCAGGGCGAGGGAGGCCCGGCGGGTGGGAGTTAAAGATGCCATGGCGAGGATTTAAGAAGACGAACGTTCGTAAGTCAATGCCGTACGGTCGTTTGCTAAACTCTCGGGCATGGCAGGACGTGCATCGGCTCAGGCAGCCCTCGAAACCCGGCGGTCGGTTCTGCGTGCCGCCGCCGAACTCGCTTCCGTGGAAGGGCTGGACAGCGTGACCATCGGTCGGCTCGCGGACCGGCTGGGAATGAGCAAGGCGGGTGTCATCGGCCAGTTCCGCAGCAAGGAGAAGCTCCAACTGGAAACGGTGAACCTGGTCGTGGAGGACTTCCGCGCAAAGGTCTGGGAGCCGGTGCGGCACCTCGACGCGGGGCTGCCTCGACTGCTGGGCGCCTGTGCGTCGTGGGTGCGCTACGCCGCCGATCCCGGCTACCCAGGCGGCTGCCTGCTGACACAGGTCACCTATGACTACGACGCTCGCACCGGCGTGGTGCACGACCGGATCGCCGAGAGCCGCGCCGACTGGCGGACCGCGCTGCGCCACGACATCGCCGCCGCCGTCGCCGCCGGTGACCTCCCGCCCGGCACGGACGCGCCCCAGATCGTCTACGGACTGGAGTCCCTGGCGGGCGGCATCACCCCGGCCCGTCTCCTGCACGGCGACGACGAGACGGAGAAGTGGGCACTGCGCGGCATGTACGCCGTCCTGGGTGTGACCCCGACGAACTGACCGCGCACGGATCGGGTGGAGGCGGAGAGGGCGGAGGGGCGGCACCAAGGGCAACCGCCTCTTCATGTGTGCCGGCGACGCCCGTGCGACACCGATGACGGAGCGCAGGTGTGTCCGCGGAGGCGGTGCCTGGCGCTCCGATTCAGTTCTGAGCAGTCGTCAACAGGGCGGCGTGGGCGTCGTTGAGCCGGTCGACAGCGGCGCTGTCTCATCGTGCCGGTGCTCGCGGGGCTGGGCGCCGCGCGCATCGTCCGCGACGACTTCGCGGAGCTGGTCGGCCGCTACGGCGCGCAGTTCGCTGACGTGCTCGACGTCGAGACGGTGGAAGGGCGCCACTGGAACAACGACGGCGTCCTGGAGGACGTCGCGACCGGCAGCGCGGCCGGCTGCGTGGGCGCGTACCTGGCCCGGTACGACGTCGTGCCCGTGGAGGAGGAGTTCGTCCTGCGGCAGGGGCGCTTCACCGGCCGTCCCAGCCGGTTCACCGTACTGCCGCAAGGGCGCCCCGAGGCGCCGCACAACATCCGGGTCGGTGGCGACGTGAGCATGGTGGCTCGCGGAACACTCGACACCCTGCCCGAGTGAGGACCGCCCTCGCCGACCGCCTGACCCGCGACCTGCCCCATCCGGAACTCCGCTTGGGGGCAGTCCCGTTCCGGGTTCGTCGGCGAGCTCGGGGGGACGGCCTCGTACGGACGGGATGGCAAGGACAGGGAACTGGTGCGGCCAGTGCGCGGTGCGTACACTCTCGTGACTTTCCCTGAACATGGAGGACCTCCGTGGTGTTCGGCGGCCTGTTCCGGCCCACGGTGCGAGCCGTCGGCGCCGCTCTGTGCCTGGTGCTGCTGGCCGGGTGCGGCAGCACGGCGACGGACAGTGCGGCCTCGCCCTCTCCTTCGTCTCCTTCCGTCTCATTCCCGGCCTCACCCTCCGCACCGGCCTCATCGACGCCGGCGACACCCCCGGCGACCCCCGATGCGGCGGTGGGTGCTTGGCGCATCGAGTACGTCAGCCGGCCGGACAACGTCGAGTTGCGGACGCTGAGCGTGAACTCCGCGCAGGATGCATGGGCGTTCGGCCTGGCGGGCGAGGACTGGGACTCCCGCCTCCTCGTCCATTACGACGGCCGACGGTGGACGGAGTACGACTTCGCGGCGGACCTGCCGGAGATCCGCGGGGTGACCCTGGCCGAACTGGCTTCGTCAGGTCCTGACAACACCTGGTTCTTCGGCACCGACGACCCGGTGGGGTCCCGTGGCACGACCCCGGTCATCGCCCGTTGGGACGGAAGCCGTTGGCGGAAGATGCCGCTGCCGCGGCGGATGCCCGAGCGGGTGAAGGACGCGGCGGTCTTCGCGCCCGACGACGTGTGGCTCCTGGCGGGCAGCAACTCGATGGCGCTGCCCGGCGAATGGCCTGCCCTGGAGCGGACCGGCTGGCACTGGGACGGCAGGCGCTGGACCGAGAGGCGGCTGCCCGCCGAGGCGGTGGCGCTCGCCGGCCGCGCGGCCGACGACATCTGGGCGGTGGGCCGGGCCCCTGACCCGCGAGGGGAGGACACCCCCGCCGCGGCCCGCCGCACCAAGCCTGCGGCGATGCACTACGACGGGCACACCTGGCGACTCGTCCCCACCCCGGCGTTCCAGCCCCCGGTCGACGCCCCGCCCGGCGAGGGAAGCGCGGAGTTCGAGGACGTGGTGGTGTCCCCACAGGGCGGCGTCGTCTGGGCGGTGGGTGACCAGACCTACCCGAACGACGACGTCGACGCGAACACCGCACAGTCGCCCGTCGTCGCCCGCTGGAACGGCGGCCGCTGGGAGAAGCGGTCGACGCCCGACGAACTCGAAGCCCTCGCCGTCCTCCCGGTCGCCTCGGACGGAGCGCAGGGACTGGTTTTCTCCGGCGGGCGGCTACGGGCCGACGGCCGTTTCACCTCCGTCGGCCGGCCGCCGCTGCTGCCCGACAAGACGGGTGAGGTGACCCGGGTCGCCCGGCAGCAACAGCTGTCCCTGCGCGACCTCGTCCAGGTACCGGGCACCCGCCAGGCGTGGGGTGCCGGGTCCATCGCGGTCGGTAGCGGCGGAGAGGGGCCCAACTTCTCGTACGGGGTGGTGGTCCGGGCTCCTGCCGCAGAGTGAACCGTCCGGTGCGCGGGGCGTTCGAGCGCCGCGCGGGCCAGCGCGGGGCCTTGTGCTGCGATGAGGATCGGCTGCCCGGGCCGGAGGGCGTCATGCAGGCCCGTCGCACGGGCCGCACCCGGGTTCGGCCCGGAACGGGCCAGGGTGCTCAGTGATCAGTTGCGGCGTCAACTCCCGGGCCAGTCTGCTCGGTACGGCTCTCTCGTGGCTCTCCGCGCCGAGGTGTGGCCGGCAGTGTCACCGTGAAGACGGTCGCGCCCGGGCCGTGGCCGAGGGTGAGCGTGCCACCGTGGGCGCGGACCAGGGAGCGGGCGACCGACAGGCCGAGGCCACTGCCGCCGCTGTCGCGTGTCCGGGCCTTGTCGACGCGGTAGAAGCGGTCGAAGACCTTCGCACGGTCGGCGGGCGGGACACCCGGACCGGCATCCTCGATCCGCACCACCGCAGCGTCCGACCCCGGTTGGACCTCGACCGTCACCGGCGTCCCGGCGGGAGTGTGCACGGCCGCGTTGGTGAGCAGGTTGTCCAGGACCTGCCGGACACGGTGCGGGTCCAGGCGCAGGACGAGCGGGGCCCGCTGTGACACGAGAGTGAGCGGGCGGTCCGGGTGGCCGGCACGGAAGGCGGCGGCCGCTTCCTCGACCAGGTCCACGAGATCCGCCTCCTGGAGTCTGATCGGCGCGTCCACCTCGGCCGCGTCCAGGCGGGCGAGCCGCAGCAGGTCGTCCAGGAGCACCCCCATCCGGGCGGCCTCGGCGCGCAGCCGCGCCAGGTGCTTCTCACGTTCTCCCGGGGCGTTGGCGGCGGCGTACTGGAAGAGGTCCGCGTAGCCCCGCACGGACATCAGCGGGGTGCGCAGCTCGTGCGAGGCGTCGGCGACGAAGCGACGCAGGCGCTGCTCGGCCTCGGCGCGGACGGCCAGGGAGTCGTCGATGTGCTCCAGCATCGTGTTGAAGGCCGTGCGCAACTCCTCGACCTCCGGTCCACCGCCCCGCTTGGCGGCGCGGATCGGCAACCGGGCCGCCGACTCGGTCAGGTCGTGCGAGGCGATGCCGTGGGCGGTGTGCGCCATGTCGCTGAGCGGGTTCAGACCCCGGCGCAGCATCCGCCGGCCGAACTCCACGAGTACCGCGAGCGCCAGGGCGAAGGCGATGACCTGGAACCCGATCAGCCGCCGCATGGTGTCGTCGATGTCGTCCGTGGGTGCGGCACTGACCAGGACCACGCCCGGCTTCACCGCGCACGCCCGCAGCCGGTACTGGCCCTTGCCCGCCAGATGCACGGTGCGCAGCACCTCGGACCCGTCGGAGACCTGCTGCTCGGCCAGGGAGGCGAAAGGAGCGATGTCCCGGGGCAGGTCGCCGGTCTCCTCGGGCGAGCGCAGCTCGGGGCTGCTGCCCGATACGTCGTAGACGGCGTAGTACCACCGGTAGTACTTCTTGCCCTGCAGCGTGCCCGTCTCGGCGATGCTCTTGGACTGGGCGACCTGGGCGAGCCCGAGCTGGTCGTCGAGCTGGTTGGTCAGATAGTCCCGCATGTACGTGGTCAGGGCCGTGCCGACGACGGCGAACACCACCAGGGACAGCGCGCCCAGGCCCAGGGCGAGACGGGTGCCGAGCCGCAGCCGCCGGAACGCCTTGCGGAGCCTGGCGATCGTCCGCTTCACTCGCCGGCCCGGCGGATGACGTAGCCGAAGCCCCGTACCGTCTGGATCAGCGGGGTGCCCGAGCCGCTCGTGTCGTCGAGCTTGCGGCGCAGGCGGCTGACGACCAGCTCCACGACGTTCGAGCGGCCCCCGAAGCCGTACTCCCACACGTGGTCGAGGATCTGCGCCTTGGTCATCACGGTCGGCGACTTGCGCATCAGGAAGCGCAGCACCTCGTACTCGGTGGGCGTGAGAGTGAGCGGCTTCTCGCCGTGCCGGACCTCATGGGTGTCCTCGTCCATCGACAGCTCGCCCACCCGCAGCACGGAGCGCTGGAAGTCCGGCCCCGCGCTGCGCCGCAGGACGGTGCGCAGGCGTGCCATCAGCTCTTCCACCGCGAACGGCTTGACCAGGTAGTCGTCGCCACCGCGGGTCAGTCCCGCCACCCGGTCGGCGACGCCGTCCCGGGCCGTGAGGAAGACCACGGGGACCATGGTGCCCGAGCGGCGCAACCGGTCCAGGACACCGAAGCCGTCCACGCCCGGCAGCATCAGGTCGAGCACCACGATGTCCGGGTGGAACTCGCCGGCCAGGCGCAGCGCCTCCTCACCCGTGTTCGCGGTGACGGCGTCCCAGCCCTCGTAACGGGCGACGGTCGCGACGAGGTCGGCTATCGGCGGGTCGTCGTCCACGACCAGGAGGCGCACTTTTTCCACCCGTTCATGGTGCGTCACGCCGAGGCCCGGACCGTATGCCCCGGGTCACACAGCAGGCGCATTGATAAGGACTTGTCAGCTGTCCGACAGGTTCCCGACAGGTTCCGCCGGTGAAGCTCGAAGTCCCACGACCGGAGCGGCCCGATCGTCGCCCACGCCCGGGTCCGCCCCCGGTCCGCCCGGACCACTCGCCCAAGGAGCTGCCGTCCCGTGACGACCGTCCAATCACCCCCTGCGCCCCCCACGGCGATACGCCCCGGGGTGGTGGCCCGCACGGGCCTTTACGCGGTGCTCGCCGCCCATGCGGCCGTGGTCGCCTTCTTCTTCGTGCAGGCGGGCTTCGCCTCGAACGCCCTGATCGTCATCGGCCGTCTCGCCGGCCTGTACGGCGCGCTGGTGATGGCCTTCCAACTGGTTCTCGTGGCCCGTCTGCCCTGGCTCGACCGTCGCATCGGCATGGACCGGCTGACCAGCTGGCACCGGTGGACCGGCTTCTCCCTGCTGTGGACGCTGCTCGCCCACGTCGTCTTCATCGGATTCGGTTACGCCGACGGAGCCGGGGTCGGCCCGGTCACCGAGATCATCGACCTCGCCGAGACCACCGAGGGCGTGCTGCGTGCGATCGTCGCGCTGGGCCTGATGCTCGTCATCGGCGCGGTCTCCGCCCGCTCCGCCCGCCGCCGGCTCGCCTACGAGACCTGGCACTTCATCCACCTGTACGCCTATGTGGCCGTGGTGCTCGCCTTCACCCACCAGGTCGCGGTCGGTACGACCTTCACCTCGTCGTCCGCCGCGACCGCGTACTGGTACGGAGTGTGGGCCGTGGCCCTCGGCTCGGTGTTCCTGGGCCGGGTCGCCCTGCCGTTGTGGCGCAACCGACGCCACCGGTTCCGGGTCGCCGCGGTCGTCCCCGAGTCCGACAGCGTCGTCTCGATCCACATCACCGGCCGCGATCTCGACAGGCTGCCCGCGCAAGCCGGCCAGTTCTTCCTGTGGCGGTTCCTGACCAAGGACCGGTGGTGGCAGGCGAACCCCTTCTCCTTGTCGGCCGCCCCCGACGGCCGCAGCCTGCGCCTGACCGCGAAGGCGGCCGGCGAGGGCAGCGCGGCCCTGCGCCACCTCAAGGTCGGCACGCGCGTGTTCGCCGAGGGCCCCTACGGCGCCTTCACCACCCTGCACCGCACCCGCAGCGAGTCCCTCCTCATCGCGGGCGGTGTCGGCGTCACCCCGATCCGTGCCCTCCTGGAGGAGCTGGACGGTCACACGGTCGTCATCTACCGGGTCGCCTCCGAGCGCGACGCCGTCCTCCACGACGAGCTGCGCGACCTCGCGTTCGCCAAGGGAGCCGAGCTGCACCTGGTCACGGGCAAGCCCACTCCCGACAAGTTGGCACCGCGCAAGCTGAAGCGGATGGTGCCGGACATCGCCGACCGGGACGTCTTCCTGTGCGGGCCGCCGCCGATGATGAACGCCGTGCTCGGCACGCTCGACGAACTTCATGTGCCCAAACAGCAGATCCACTTCGAGCGCTTCAGCCTGGCCGGCTGAGACAGACGAGGACACCATCGTGAAGCGAGCCATCCCCGTCGTCGCGTTCAGCATCGTGGGCCTGATCTCCGTCTGGCGCTACGAGCCGTCCCTCGGCCCCGCGGAATCCACCGTGACCACGGCCCCGACACCCTCCGCATCGTCCTCCGCGGGTTCCGCCTCCGCCAAGGTCGTCAAGGGCGCGACCATCACGACGGAGAAGGGCCCGGTCCAGGTCCAGGTCACTTTCGACGGCGACGAGATCACCGCGGTGAAGCTGCTGCAGCAGCCGAATCATCCGCAGACGAAGGCGGCGGTGCCGAAGCTGGTCGCGGCGACGCTGCAGGCGCAGAGTGCCGATGTCGACACGGTCACCGGCGCCACCATCACCAGCGAGGCCTACAAGGAATCCCTCCAGGCCGCCCTCGACGCGAAGGGAGCCTGACATGCGGCGCGTCGAACACGTCATGGGTTTTCCCGTTTCGCTGCGGCTCGACGACCAGGACGTGCCGACGGCGGCTGTCGACGTGGTCTTCGACTGGCTTCACGAAGTCGACGAGCGCTTCAGCCCCTTCAAGCCCGGCAGCGAGGTCTCGCGTCACGGACGCGGTGAGCTGGCGCGGCACGAGCTGAGCGCGGAACTCGTGGAGGTGCTCGACCTGTGCGAGCACTACCGAGAGGCGACGGGCGGCGCGTTCGACGTACGGCTGCCGGGGCGTGGGTTCGACCCCTGTGCGGTGGTCAAGGGCTGGTCGGTGCAGCGGGGCGCCCAACTGCTGCGGGCCTCCGGTGCCCGGCGCTTCTGCCTCAACGCCGGAGGTGACGTGGTCGTCAGCGGCGGGCCGTGGCGGGCCGGGGTGCGGCATCCCGAACACGCCGACCAGCTGTGCACCGTCCTGGAGTTGACCGACGCCGCGGTCGCCACCTCCGCCCGCTACGAGCGCGGCGACCACATCATCGACGGCCGCACCGGCCGCCCGGCCACGGCACTGCTCAGTGTCACCGTCGTGGCCGCCACTCTGACCGAGGCGGACTCGGTCGCCACCGCGGCCTTCGCGATGGGCGCCGCGGGAATCGAATGGGCCGCGTCCCAGGCAGGCTGCGAGGTGTTCGCGGTGGACGCCGGGGGACAGGTGCTGCGAACAGCCGGGTTCCCGGTCGCCGGGGAGGAACCGGAGCAGTCCGCAGCGGTCGCGTGAGCGGCGGCGGGTGCACGCGCGCTGCCTCAGACGGAGGCGTGGTGCCGGGCCTTCACCGTGCGGCCGCGCCGCAGGCGCCGAATAATCCGGAAGGAGCGGCGCACAACGGCGGGAGGGTGTGCGCCGGCGCCGGATCCGGTCCACGCGTGACCGGAACGGCCGCTCACGAAGAAGGGAGCGCACTGTGGCTTCTCGCCTCAATCCGTACATCGCCTTCAACGGCGACGCCCGTCAGGCCATGGAGTTCTACCAGGAGGTCTTCGGCGGCGAGCTCGCCGCGATGACCTTCGGTTCCGCGGGCGGTGGAGGGGCGCCGGCCGACTTCGCCGACAAGATCATGCACGCTGTGCTGGAGACGCCCGACGGTTTCACCATCATGGCGTCGGACACTCCGCCCGGCATGAACCACACTCCGGGAACGAACATCTCGGTGAGCCTCAGCGGCGACGACACCGAGGCGCTGCGCCGGTACTGGGACAAGCTCTCCAGCGGTGGAACGGTCGCCGTGCCGCTGGAGAAGCAGATGTGGGGCGACGTGTTCGGCATGTGTTCGGACAGGTTCGGCATCCAGTGGATGGTCAACATCAGCGATCAGTAATCCCGAGGCCGCTGCCCCGCACCAACCGCCGTGACCGTCCAGGGCCGGCTGCGAGCCCCGGCCAGGGTGCACCGGCGATGCCCGGCTGATCCGGGCCGGGGGTGCGCTCACCCGCGACGCGCCACACCGGGCGGCGGCGGGAAGAGCGTCTCTCAGGCTGTCCACCGGCTCGGAGGTCAGCCCTCCGAGTGGCTCACGCCGCCCAGAAGGGCCACTTGCTGGTGGACAGCGGCGGTCACTCTGCGCTCGTCGTCGGTGGCGAGCAGATCGAGCAAGGCGCCGCGCAGTACGGCCAGCGTCAGTGTGCGAAGGACGGCGCCCTTCTCGGTGTGCCGCTCAGTTCGTGGTTGGCACTCGGCGAGGACGTCGAGCCAGTCCTCCACGGTGTTCCGGGCGAATCCCGCCCAAGGACCGTCGGGATCCACGAGCGAGCGGGCATACGCCTCGGCCCACAGGCGCAGCAGCGGACGGTGCTCCTCGGCCGCGAGCCACGCCCACACCTCCCGCGCCGCGGAGCCGAGGCCGACGGGCTGCTCGGGCCGGCGGAGCTCGGCCAGGAGTGCCAGTTCATCCGTACGGGCACGCTCCAGCAACGCCCGCACGAGTCCGTCCTTGTTGCCGAAGAGGAACATCAACACGCGAGTGCTGGAACCGATCGACTCGGCAAGCGGGCGCAGCGACAGGTCGTTCAGGCCGTGGCGGAGTGAGTACGCGTAGGCGGCTTCAAGCAGCTCGGTCTGGCGGGCGGAGGGGTTTGCGGTCCTCAAGGGCATGGGCCTAGTCTACGGTTACTGACACGGTCGTGTCAGTAACCAGGTTTTATTGATCGAGTACGGAGAGTGAACATGTCGAAGGAGGTCCGCCACCGGCAGATCGCGGTGCGCCGCGCCGACCGCCCAGGTGATCTGGGGTGGATGGTGATGGCCCACGGCGAGCTGTATGACCAGCAGTTCGGCTGGAATGCGGAGTTCGAGGCCCTGGTCGCCCGGATCGTGGCGGACTACGCGGTGAAGCGAACTGCGGCAGGAGAGGCAGCGTGGATCGCAGAAGTCGACGGCGAACGGGCGGGGAGCGTCATGCTTGTCGCCGACGACCAGCAGGGAGTGGCCAAACTGCGCGTCCTGCTCGTCACTCCGGGCGCCCGCGGCCTCGGCATGGGTACGCGCCTGGTCGAAGAGGCCCTGGCCTTTGCCCGTACTGTCGGCTACCGGTGGGTGACGCTGTGGACCACCGACAACCTGGCGTCCGCGCGCAGGATCTACCAGCACTTCGGGTTCGTCCTCACCGACGAGGCGCCGCATCGAGGATTCGGGCACGACCTCGTCGGTCAGACCTGGACCCTCGACCTCCTGGACGGTTCAGCAGGATGAAGCCGGGCGGTCTTCGTCCGCGGTCGGTGCAATGCCTCCCGGTGCGCCTGCCTGGACCGGGCGCCCCTCAAGGGCGCGCGTTCACCAGTCCCGGGTGGCGATCAGTTCCTCTGCATCCGCGTCCGTGAACCCGTATGCCGACGCGACGAACCAGAACTCCTCGGCGATCACTTCGCGCGCGACCGTCTCGATCTCGCCCCCGGCTGCCTCGAACTCCGCCTCCAGAAGGTTGAATTCCTCCGTCGCGACGTGGGTGAGCGAGTACAGGGCTTTGAGATCGGCCGGCCGCTCAGCCTCGATCCGCTCGCACAGCCGCAACAGGATCGTCCTGCCCTTGTCGACGACGTGATCGGGGAAGTACGAGTCCATGTACATCTGTTGCAGAAACGCGCGCTCCGCAGCCTGCTGGTTCGTGATCGGCATGGTGCTCTCCTCTGCCCCGTGAACTGACTGTCCCGCCGATCATGCACGACACCACTGACAACGCTGATCCTCGAACGAACCCGCTCCTGACCCTCACCTCCTTCGCAGCGGGTGGTGGTCAGCGGGCGGTTCCGGGGCACCTGGATCACCAGACCTTGGGTCGCGCAAGGGCGGGCCTGCCCGGCGAGGGTCCCGTAAGGCGGAAGGGCACGCTGCGCCCGGCGCCCCCCCCGCGGCCCATACGCCACCTGTCCGTAAGGGCTGCCGGTACTTTGAACCCAGGCGCGGCAAAGAACCCGGCGACAATGGCTCTTATGGCCAACATCTCTCCCGCGTCGGGCCTGATGACCGCGGCAGCGCGGGAACGGCTGCGTCCGCTAGGTCTCGCTCAGCGAGGCAGATCCCGTATCTGGATCGACGATCACGGATGGTGGATCGGCATCGCCGAGTTTCCCTCGCCGAGGTGGAGCCAGGGCAGTGGGCTGACCGTGGGGGTCATGTGGCTGTGGCAGGACTTCGCCCACCTTGCCTTCGACTTCGCGGAGAGGGTTCGACCGACGGAGGAGTTCCGCAACCAGATCCAGTTCACCACCGTCGCGGCGGGTCTGGCCCAGGAAGCCGCGCAGCGGGTCGAGGAGTTCAGGAACCGATTCGGCGGCCTTGATGCCGTCGCCGAGTCACTGGCGGAACGACCCGGCCGGCCCGGCTACCTGTGGGGGGACTTCAACGCCGGTGTGGCAGCCGCGCTGACCGGCCGGACGGAAGTCACTCGGCAGAGGCTGGATCGGGTCAGCAAGGAGGACCCGGTCGCGGAATGGATCGAGCAGGCGCATGAAGTGGCCTGTCAGGTTGCAGACATCGCGCACGACACAGATGCGGTCCATGACTGGGCGAGGGCGCGCATCGCCTCGTGCAGCCGCAGGCTGTCGCTCGCTGAACTGCCGAATCCGCTGGACATCGCCTGAGTCGCGGCCCGTGTGAAGGGGCGCCGGTTCGTGCGGACAACCGTCCTGGCGAGGGCCGCGAATCGGCCCCCGTCCCAGATGCTCCACCGGAGTGACCTCAGCGGCGCATCCGTATCCGCATGATCGGCATGTGGGTTAGGGCCATCATGCGAACCATGATCAAGGCGGCATTGGCCGCCTCAGCTGTTGTTCTGACGGTGGTTCCGTGTGCATCGGCCGCCGTGCCCATGTCCGCGGACGAGAACGAGGGCGGTGTTTCCCTCAGCGTGAAGGGCTCGGGTCTGCACGTCGACAAGGCGGGCGGGTTCGTCGAGGGGCAGGCCAATGGGAGCAAGTTCCGCCTGTACACGGTCTACAAGGGTTCTCGGCACACTCTCACCCGGTGGAAGCTGGCGACCTTCGCGTCCGGTGGGTTGACGAAGATGTCGTACGCGAACTGGAACCTCGACCGGAACTTCAGGGCCGGTACGTGGCTGTGCGTCGAATCCAACATCAAGAGCGGCAAGCCTTGCGCGAAGATCCACAGGTAGTCCTGACCGGACAGGTGTAGTGGGTGCGGCACGTCAGGGCTCGGGGACCGGCCGTCGGTCCCGGCCCTGTCGGGCGTACGGGACAGGGACCGGGGCCGTGCGACTGATCGTCGACAGGACTGTTCCCCTGGCCGGTGTCCGTGCCGAACCAGGTTGCCGGGAAGGACAGATGAGTAGGCGTACTCATACCGAGGCGTGACCACGCGACCGAGGATGGCGACACAGCCCAGACTTGAGGAGTCAGCGATGTCAGCCATGCAGGCGCCCGCCCGCCCGTCGTCGGATGCACCGGCCGTCCCCCCACGCACGGGTCGTCGGCTGCCCGGGGCCCTCGTGTTCGTGGTCGTCGCGGCGCTCGTGTTGTCGGCGTGGGGTGCGAAGGATCCGACCACGTGGCTGCTGGAGACGGTGTGGGTGATGGTGGGCCTGCCGCTGGCGGTGGTGCTGCGCAAGCGGTTCCCGCTCAGCGGTCTCCTGTGCGGCCTGCTGGCAGCGCACGCACTGGTACTGATCGTGGGCGGGCACTACACCTACGCGGAGGTGCCGGCGGGTGACTGGGTGCGCGACTGGTTCGGTCTGGAGCGCAACCCCTACGACCGGTTCGGCCACCTCATGCAGGGCTTCGTTCCGGCGATTCTGGTCCGTGAACTCCTGGTCCGAACCTCGCCGTTGCGCGGCAGCCGCTGGCTCGCGCCGCTGACCGTCTGTGCCTGCCTCGCCTTCAGCGCTGTCTTCGAGATGCTGGAGTGGGCGGCGGCTGTGACAGGCGGACAGGCCGCCGACGCCTTCCTGGCAACCCAGGGCGACGTGTGGGACACCCAATGGGACATGTTCTGCGCGCTGATCGGGGCCGTCTGCTCGCTGCTGCTCCTCACCGCCCTGCACAACCGGAGCCTCGCCCGCCTGGAGCTCGACGCGAGGGCGTGACGACCTCCGCCTCCGCCCCGCCTCCCCGCCTCCTTCTCCTCCGCCCTGGTCCTTGTCCGCCGCTGGGTGCACGTCGTCGGATCAAATCTCGTTCTTCGTGTAACGGCGCCCGGGGGGACTGCGTACCCCGCTACTCCGCACGGGACACTCGAAGGAGTACGGCACCGTGGACGGGCAGTTCCACTTCCACGCAGCGGCCGTCGTGCGTGATGTCCCGACGTGTCCACAGCTCACGCAACCGATCGCCCGGACCGGCGCCGAAGGAGCCGAGCGGAACCCTCACCTTGACGGCCTCGGCGGCCAGCGAGAACACGGCCGCGTAGCGCAGGCTGCCGTTGGAATCCTCCGCGGTCCACAGTACGAGCCCGTCCTCGCGCAGCACTTCACGGCTGTCGGTGCTGTGCCACGACACGGACAGAGCCTCCTCGTTGCTGAGCAACGCGATGGTCTCGGGCGGGCTGCTGGGCAGATCGCCGCCCATCATCAGCGGGGAGCGCGAGATCAACCACAACGTGAGCAGGCTGACCTGCTCGGACTGCGTGAGTCTGCTCAAACGGGGTCCGCCGCGCTCGGCCCGGATCCCGATACGCCCCAGCGGCAGCATGTCCGCGTCAGCCCATCCCGCACGGCTCTGCCACGGCGCCCACCGTGCCATCCGGGCGAACTGCGCCTCCACGTCCTCCCACCGGTCCCACAGGTCGTCGCAGACCCGCCACATGGTTGCGTGCTGCCGAAGTTCGTCCAGGTGCGCCAGGGACACGTCGGTGCCCGGTGACAGACTCAGCTCGATCGACCGTCCGCTGCGCTCGATCGCCCGCGCATAGGCGGCGATCTCCCGCTCGTGGAACGGGTGGAGCATGTCGTCGGCCTTGATGAAGTCCACGCCCCACTCGGCGAACTGCGCCACCTGGGCGTCGTAGTACGCCTGAGCACCCGGATGATCATGATTCAGGCCGTAGTTGTCGGAGTTCCACGGGCACACCGACGTGGTGTCAGCGACCTGGTCCGCGGTGAACACGGTCCCCTGGACAGGGAGTTGGGCGGACACGGCGCGGCGCGGGATGCCGCGCATGACGTGCAGGCCGAACCGCAGGCCCAGTGCGTGCACCTGCTCGGCGAGCGGACGGAATCCGGCACCTCCCGCGGACGAGGGGAACCGGTTGGGTGCGGGGAGCTGACGCCCGAAGTCGTCGAGCACTACGGGGGCATCGGCGTTGTACCCGTGGGAACGGGCGGTGGGCTCGTACCACTGGATGTCCACCACGACGGTGTCCCAGCCGTAGGGCAGCAGGTGCGCGTGCAGGAACTCCGCGTTGGCGAGGACTTCGTCCTCGGTGACGGTGGTCCCGTAGCAGTCCCAGCTGTTCCACCCCATCGGCGGGCGCGCAGTTCGGTCCGGCAGGGGACGGGTGACGCGAGTCATGAGCAAGGCCTTCCGGTGACGGGCGGCATGGCGTGGGAGCTGCAGTCTGGCATCGTCGTCGAACCCCGTCGGCGGGCATTGGCCGTCCCGGGTCCAGGTGCCGTCGCCGTGGCAGCACCCTTCATGGCTGCCGCACCGCTCTGCGCGCAGGCATGGCATGCCCTTGCGCAGTGGGATCGGGCCGGGGACAGCACGGTGCGGGGCGCTCTGGCATGCAGCGGATGGCCGCGTCCGTCATCAACTGCGCGACCGTGCAACCGAGTTCGTACGAGGAGGTGCTTACTACGGATCAGGGCAGGATGCAGAGCGTGCGACCGCCGAGCCGGACCCGGCTCGGCGGTCGCACGCTCCTTGGCGAAGGGGGCCGACGAGGATGTGCCTGCCTCACCCCGGGCAGGGCGGCCCACCATGACAGAAGGTTCGGACTGCCTGGTCAGAGGATGAAGACGCTCTGCGCGGTCTCGGTGTGGTAGGTCTCGCCCGGATAGACGAGCCACTCCACGGAGCCGGAGCAGCCCGGGCCCGAGTGGACTTCTGCGATGGCGTCGGTCTGGTTGGTCACACTGGTCGGGAACCAGTCCACGCTGTAGCAGCCGCTCGGATCCGCGTACTCGGCGCCGTTGATGACGAGGACGCCCTCGGCAGCGAATGCCGAAGTGGACACCGACACGGCGACGAGGGCCGATGCCGCCAGCGTGCCGACAACAGTGGTGATGCGACGAAGGTTCATGATCTCGTAAACGCGTGCCGAGAGGCTTGGTCACGCACCCGTCAGGCTGCCCTGCCGCGCGGATCACCTGGTGGGGGCCCGCCCGTGTTCGAACCCGGTAGCCCCGCCGCTGTCGCCTCCGGTGGAGGCGGAAGAGCCGAAGGGGTGGCAGCCTGGAATCGCGATCAACCGGCGTGGGAGTGGGAGCGGACCATGAAGTTCGAAGCGGACGTCGAACCCGTCGAGCCCATGCGAGGGCTGGAGGTTCCCGAGGACGTGGTGGAGGCTCTCGGTGCGGGCAAGCGCCCCCGGGTGACCATCACGATCAACGGTCACTCGTGGACAAGTCGTGTCGCGATCATGCGAGGCCGCTATCTGCTCGGCCTGAGCGGTGCCAACCGGAAGGCAGCGGGCGTGGCGACGGGGGACCGGGCCGTGGTCGAGGTGGAGCTGGACACCTCGCCCCAGACCGTGTCCGAGCCCGAGGACTTCGCCCGCGCCCTCGACGCGGATCCGGCTGCCCGGGCCGCGTACGATCGCCTGTCCCACAGCCGCAAGCGGGCGCACGTACTGGCCGTGGACGGTGCGAAGAAGCCTGAGACCCGGGCGCGCAGAATCGACAAGGCCTTGGCGGAACTGCGACAGTCCGACCGCCCGTGACTAGGACTGCCCATCCCACGCCGGCAGTTCGGCAGCGGTGACGATGCTGTGGACGCCCAGGTCGGCCCGCCGGGCCGGGGCCGTCTGGTCCACGACGACGGAGCAGCCGGCCCACTGCCCGCCGCACTCTTCGACCATTGACCGCGCGGCCGACGCCTGGCTGCCCGTCTCGATCCAGTCGTCTGCCAGCAGCACCCGGTCCCCAGGGCACACGGCCGCCCGCTGCAGACGCAGCTCCTGGTGGACATCGTCCGTGCGGTCCGTGCCTCCGTCTCGCCGACCTTCGTCGTCGCCGTGAAGCTCAACTCCGCCGACTTCCAGCGCGGCGGCTTCGACGCCGACGGCGCACGGCAGGTCATCGAGATGCTCGCACCTCTCGGGGTCGACCTGGTCGAGCTGTCGGGCGGGACCTGGTCGCGACGAGCCCGCTGCCGTTGATGCTCACCGATGGCATCACCCGGCGTGCCACCGCGGAGCAGGTTCTCGCCAGCGGCGTGGCGGTCGTCAGAGCACCGCGGGACGGTGAACCCGGCCGCCCGGTCCGCCGACCGTCGGCGAGCCGAGCGACAACCACTCGCGAAGCGGAGCGGTGGTCCGTGAAGAGCCCACCGTTGTCGCGGAGTTGACCTTGCGGCCTCTTGCTCCATGTGAAGCTGTGCCCATGGATGACGTGAGTGCAGACTTGAAGCACGGGCTGCAGACGGACCGCCCGCACTCGGCGCGTGTGTGGAACTACCTGCTGGGCGGCAAGGACAACTACCAGGTCGACAGCGAGGTCGGCGAGACCATTCTGTCGACCTTCCCGGAATTCGCGGCCGTGGCGCGATTGCAGAGAGGGTTCCTGGTGCGCGCCGTGCGCTTCCTCGCGGCCGAGGCCGGCATCCGGCAGTTCCTCGACATCGGCACCGGGCTGCCCACCGCCGACAACACCCACGAAGTAGCCCAGCGCATCGCCCCGGACAGCAGGATCGTCTATGTCGACAACGACCCGCTCGTCCTCGCCCACGCTCGCGCACTGCTGGCCAGCAGTCCGCAGGGAGCGTGCGCGTACCTCTCGGAGGATGTGCGCAACCCAGAACGCATTCTGGCCGAAGCGGCGCAGACGCTCGACCTGAGCCGACCGGTCGCGCTCACCCTGCTCGGCATCATGGGACAGCTGTCGGACGCCGACCGTCCCGCGGAACTGGTCGCCACGCTTCTGCGGGCGCTCCCGTCCGGCAGCTACATAGCACTGAGCGACGGGATCAACACCAATGAAGCGTTGAACGCGGCCGTGACCGCGTACAACGCGCAGTCGGCGAACACCTATCACCTGTGCTCGCCGGAGGAGATCGCCGGCTATTTCACGGGGCTGGACGTCGTGGATCCGGGCATCGTCGCCACATCGGCCTGGCGCCCGGACGGTACGCAGACCATCCAGGACGCGGTGGACGTCGCCATGTGCGGGGTGGCGCGCAAGAACTGAAGGGTGCGGCGAGGTGACCCGCACGGCGTCCGCATGGAGCGGCGGCAGCGGAATGGAGAGGGGCGCGGTCGTGCTCCGGTCACCGCTCCCTGCTTCCGATCGTCCATAGAGGCAGGGACCGGCATGTGCGGTGCCAACTGCCGCCGACTGGCCTTCGGAAACGACATCGAGCGGGATCTGCCGGCCCGGCCCGCCAGGAGCGACCGACATCCTTCCTTCAGCGTGCGGCGGCGACCGTGGCGGCGACGGTGGACGCGGGACCAGGGGCGGTCGCAGTCACGGCGTGGTGCCCGAACGGCACCGCTGCAGACAGCAGGTTCTGAGCGCGTGAGGAAGGGATGCAGCACGGGCCGTGCCGGTGTGCCTTCACCGTGGACGGTGTGCTGAGCCAGTAGGCGCCGGTCAGCTGGGCCATGGTGAGGGAGATGCTGGTGCTCTGGTCGTCATGCATGCCAGGGTCAACGCCCGGTGGTGCGCGGGGGTGCGGCCGGCCCGCACTTCGCCAGCCCGCGCCAGGTCCGCCACCCCACCCTCCCCGACATCGTCTGCGGCGGCGCGGCCCAACGGCCTCGGGCGCCGCCTGCCGGACATCGCCCCTGTTGCATGATCGGATCGGTTCGCAACGGTCGGGTGGGGGCGGGGTGCCCGCTGCCAGAGTTGAACGCGAAAGGGAGGCCCCGTGATCTCGGCACTCAACCGCCTCGTCGACCTGGTCGAGGAGCACCTCGCTCAGGAGCTCGACGTGGACGCACTGGCGGCGACGCTCGGCACGACCGGCTACCACCTGCGCCGGATGTTCTCGTCGCTGGCAGGGATGCCCCTGTCCGAGTACGTGCGGCGGCGCCGCATGACCGTCGCCGCGGGCGACGTCGTGCGTAACGAGCGCGACCTGCTGGGCATTGCCGTCCGGTACGGGTACGGCTCCAGCGAGGCGTTCGGTCGTGCGTTCCGGGCAGTCCACGGCGCCGGTCCGAGTGATGTGCGCCGTGACGGAGGCCCCTTGCGCACCCAACCGCAGCTCAGGTTCCGCCTGACCGTCGAAGGGAGTTCCCCCATGGACACCCGTATCGTCAATCGCCCCGCGTTCCGGCTGGCCGGACACGCGGCCCGGGTCCCGCTCATCCACGAGGGCGTCAACCCGCACATCCAGCGGCACATCGCCGCTCTGCCGCCGGAGGAGCATCTACGGCTCAAGGCCCTCGGCGACGCCGAGCCCGCAGGGCTGCTGCAGGTCAGCGATGACGTCGACCCCGACGCCAGGGAGGGGAGCGAACTGACCTACCTGCACGGCGTCGCCCTTCGCCAGGACACCACGGTGCCCGACGGACTCGACGTGATCGAGGTTCCCGCCGGGACCTGGGCGGCCTTCCACATCAGCGGACCGTTTCCGCAAGCTCTGCAGACGACCTGGGCGGCGACCGCGACCGAGTGGTTCCCGTCCAACCCGTGGCGGCTGCGGCCCGGCCCCTCGATCGTCGCCTTCCTGGAGCGCGCGGACGATTTCAGCACCGCGACGTGCGAGCTGTGGCTACCCGTCGAAGAGGCATGACCGGACGGTGGCAGGGACACCGCCGCAGGCGGCGAGGCCGTCGGCCAGGGTCTCCGGCAACAAGTGCCTGGACGCCGCCGGCACCGCCGACGACACCACGGGAGCGGGAGCACGTTCCCGGTGGATCCGGCGGGTGCCGCGGGATCAGTCGGCGCTGACCGGGTACCGGCTCGTGATGGCGACACGGTTCCAGGCGTTCATGACGATCGTGAGCCAGGTGACCGCGGAGATCTGCTCGTCGCTGAGCGTGCCCGCGGCGGCGCCGTACTCGGCGTCGCTGACGTGTCCGTCGGCGACGCGCGTGACAGCTTCGGCCAGACGCAGGGCGGCGCGCTCGGTCTCGGTGAAGTAGCCGGTCTCTTCCCAGCCGGGCAGGACGGCGATGCGGTCAGGGTTCTCGCCCTTCTTGAGCGCGTCGCGGGTGTGCATGCGCAGGCAGAACGCGCAGCCGTTGATCTGGGAGGTGCGGATCTTGATGAGCTCGACCAGCAGCGGATCAAGACCGGCCGCGGTGGTGGCCTCCTCGGCGCAGGCATTGAGCGCCATCAGCGCTTTGTAGGCGGCGGGGTGCTGCTTGCCGATGTTGCTGCGGGCGTTGTCGGACATGGTGGTGGCGGTCCTTTGCTGTGTCGTGCGTGCGAGGCGAAGGGCCCCGGGGCGGCCAGGGGCCGCATGATCGGGGATCTCCCGTTCGACGGTATGCCCGAAGTGTCCCAGCCTCATGGTCCAATTCTGCGCAAGTGTGATGGGCCAATGTGGGGGCGACGGTGTGCAGCGAACGGCTGTCCGTCGTCTCGCAGGGCCGCAGGTATCCGTGGTGTGGTGCCGGGCCATGCCGGCTTCCCGCGCCGTCATCCGGCTGCTCGCGTCCGGTCGCGGGGCACCTGGATACTCACCCCGACCGGGGGTCGCAGGGGCATCAAGGTCTGTCCGGCACGCCAGGGACCGTCCGCCCGCACGTCGTAGCGAAGTGGTTCCGGTCTAAAGGAAGTTGGTGCCGGGCGGAGGCTACCGTCGGTATGCTCTGACCGGTCAGGGCCCGGATACGCATCTCGTCGCCGAAGGTCGCCTCGCACGCGATGCCGGGCCGCGATCATCGAGCCGAACACATCGTCCGGCGGCAGCATCCACGGACCCGGCCCCCGACCCGGACTCCTCCTGTTTCGGCCGGGGCCAAGGCGCGGCCGGGCCGACCGGGTGGGGGTGAGCTGAGGCTTTGCGCACCACGATCAACTACCTGGTCGGGTTCCTGCACGCCCGGCTGGATGACGACGAGCGTGACGCCCGGCTCTTCCATGAACTGGACTGTCCGGTGCGAACTGCGCTTGCCCCGCGCGCCTGTTGGTGTCCCTGCCCGGGGCAGCTCCTCGGGCATGTCGACATCAACCGGAGCTTGGTCGCCCGGCACATGGAGCGTCTCGAACGCGAACGCATCACGCAGGGCTGGCCCTCGGAGTCGATCCGCGCGTTCGAATGCCTGAAGGCCATGGCTCTGGCCTACGAGCTCCATCCGGACTGGCCGGACACTTGGTACCCCTGAGCGCGTTCGTGGGTGAGCGGGAGCCTCGCCGGTCGGCGGGGGAGCGTCCGGAGGGGCCTCCTGCGCCTTCCCGGGAACGTCGGCGGATTCCTCCCGCGGACCGATCGCTCTAGTTCTCCGGGACGGTGACGACGATCTTGCCGACCTGTCCGCCGGCCTCCAGGTACCGATGGGCTTCGGCGATCTCCTCCAGCGGGAAGGTCCTGTCGAGGGTGGGGGTCAGTTCGCCCTTGGCGACGCCGTCGGTCACAAAGGCGACCGCTTCGGCGCGGCGCTGGTCGTCGGTGGTGATCTCGAAGAGTTCGAACCCGCGGATGGTGAGGTGCTTGAAGAGCACCTCACCGACGTTGAGCGGCGTGGGGGCGCGGTCGAGGACGCCGTAGAGGACGATGTGGGCTTCGTGGGCCGCGGCGGTGACCAGGTCGGCCAGGGCCGTACCGCCGACCGGATCGAAGACGACGCGGGCCCCCTGGCCGCCGGTCAGCTCCCGCACGCGGGCCGGCACGTCTTCCTCGGCGGTGGCGATGACCTCGTCGGCGCCGGCATCCAGGAGCTGTCGGCGCTTGGTACTGGTGCGGGTCAGCGCGATGGCGCGGGCGCCGGCCTTGTGGGCGATCTGGATGGCTGCGAGGCCGACGCTGCTGGAGGCGGCGGAGATGAGCACGGTGTCGCCGGGGCGAATGCCGGCGAGATCGACCAGGCCGCCGTAGGCGGTGATGAACTGCATCCATACCGCGGCAGCCTCTCGGAAGGACAGCTGCTCGGGATGGGCGACGACTGCGTGGGCGGGGGCGAGGACCGCTTCGCCGTGCACCGGGTAGTCGGTCATGGTGAAGGACGGCACCACGCTGACCGCGTCGCCCACGCTCAGGTCGCTCACGCCGTCGCCGATTGCCTCGATCACTCCGGCCGCCTCGTAGCCGATACCGGAGGGGAGGACGGGGTCGATGCCGTACTGGCCCGACCGGAACATCGACTCCGCACGGTTCAGGCCCAGTGCCCGGGTGCGGATCAGGACCTCGCCCGGTCCGGGGACGGGCAGGGGGACCTCCTCCAGGCGCAGGACGTCGGGGCCACCGATCTGGTGGAAACGGACGGCGCGGTTCATGCAGGGCTCCTGGGTGCGAGGGGAACGCCGGGATCTACCCGGCCTGTTCCTCCAGGCTGCCCCAAGGTTCGACAACCGTCAAATTACGACGCTCATCGAACTATGTACGCGACCGGACCCTTTGCCGCCCCTCAGGCCGTCCCTGGGTCGACCTCCTCCGCGCAGGCCGCGACCACCGCCGGGAGCAGACCGGGGAAGCGCTCCTCCAGTTCCCCGGTGCGCAGTGTGTTGAACTTCGTGACCCCCACGTAGTACTGCCGGATCACACCCGCTTCGCGCAGGACGTTGAAGTGGTGCGTGAGCGTGGAGGTGGAGACGGGAACCTCGAAAGTGCCGCAGCTCATGTCCTCGCCCTTGCCTGCGAGCTGGGACACCACCATCCGGCGCACCGGGTCCACCAGTGCTTCCATCACCTGCTGGAGGTCCACCTGGGTCAGGTCGGGGTGATCCACCGTCCGGGGGGTGGTGCGGGGGCGTGCCACGGTCAACTCCTAGGCGTGATGTCGACGACCCGCCCATAATACGACCCACATCGAAGTAAGGGTCTGGGGCGAGGTGGCGCTGGTAGTTCCGGTGGGAACCGCGACCGTGAGGCGCTCGTGTCCTCGTACGAGTGGACGAGATTCCGCGCGCGGCCCGCGGGGGGACCATGCAGATCGTCGAGGTGACCGGATACGCCGTCCGATCCGCTGTCATCACCATGAGGCGTAGGGCGACGCCCCTCGAGTTCGTGATCTTTCCGATGCTGCACGTGGCATCGCCGACGTTCTACTCCCAGGTCCGCACCAGGCTCAAGGGCTGCGATCTCATCGTCATGGAGGGAATCCGGGGCAGAGCGGTCGGAGTGAGCGCCCTGACCCTGGCGTACCGGTTCGCCCCACGGCGCCGGCGAAACGGTCTGCAGGAGCAGCGCGATGAACTGCTGCTCCCCGAAACAGTGCCCGTGGTCAACCCGGACGTGACCGCGGCGGAGGCGATCGCGGACCTGAAGGAACTGCCGCGCTGGATGTATCTCCTGCTCCTGACTGCGGCGCCCGTGATGGGCCTGGTGTTCGCTTTGCGCGGGCCGCGTGCCTTCCTCGACGAGGACCTGGCGGTCGACGATCTGCCGACGACGCTGCGGGCGGAGATGATGGCCGACGACCCTGTGGTGCATGCGATGACGGACCGGCGCGACGAGCGGCTGCTGGACGCGCTCGGCGAGATCCACGCGACGCGCGCCGACGAGCCGATCCGGGTGGCCATCGTCTACGGGGCGGGCCATGTCCCGGCGATCGTGTCCGGCCTGATGGATCGGTACGGGTACCGGGCGCGGGAAGCGGAGTGGCTGACCGTGCTTGTTCCGGCCTGAGCAGGGCGGTGGGCGTACCTGGACGTGGACCACTGAACAACGTCACGCGATGGCAAGGGCTTCAGCTGTCGTAGAGGGAGAACAAGCTGATCGGTGTGGCCGGGCGGAGTCCCGGGCGGAGCCCCGAGCGGCTCCGTCATGTGGCCCTTGGTGACGTGCGTTCAGTTTGGGGTGCGGTGCCTCCGCAGGACGCGCGGACGATCAGGTTGGGCCACAACTGGACGCGGTGGACGGGGCGTTCCACCGGATCGGTGGCGTGGGCCAGCGCCATTTCGGCGGCCACCACGCCGAGCCGGTGCTTCTGCGGGCGTACCGCGGTCAGGGGAGGGTCGGCGGCTGCGGCCACTTCGTCGTCGTAGGTGATGACGGCAAGGTCGTCGGGGACGGTGAGGCCGTGTTCATGTGCGCGTTCCACCAGGCCGATGGCTTCGCGGTCGGAGTGGACGAACAGGGCTGTGGCGCCTGCCTCCCGGCAGGCGCGGAGTGTGGCGTCGTAGGCGTCGGCCCATCCCGAGGATCCGTACGGTGGTACGTCGTGTGCGAGGCCGTCGTGGCTGGGGAGGTCCAGTGACGCGGTGGTGTCCTGCCAACCTGCGCGCAGGGCCTGGGTGGTGGGACTGAAGCGGGCCGTGATGAAGGCGATGCGGCGGTGGCCGAGGGTGACCAGGTGTCGCACGGCCAGTCCGGCGCCGAGGCCGTGGGCGGTGGTGGCGGCGTCGAGAGGCAGTGTGGGCAGGGCCGGTGGTGGCAGTCGTTCGACGAGGACGACGGGGACATCGAGGGTGCCGAGCCAGCGCAGCAGGTCCTGGCCCGCGTCACCGGTGTTGGTGGGTGCGACGATCAGGGAACGCACCCCGCGAGCGAGGAGCCCGCTCACCTGGCGGCGGTCCTCTGCCGCGTCGTAGGCGGAGGACCGCAGCACCAGTCGCCCGCCCGCGGAGACGACGGCGGAGTGGGCGCCTTGGACGACGGCCGGCCAGTAGTACTCGACCGTGGGGACGACCATGCCGACGAAGGCTTGGTCGGACGGTCCTCGGTGGGAGAAGGATCCGCCGTGGAAGGCTCGGGCGTCGGCTCCGGATCCAGGGCTGCGGTAGGGGAGCGTGACTCCTCCGTGCACGCGTGTGACCAGACCGCGGTCGGCCAGGATCGTGACGTCCCGGCGTACCGTCACCGCGGTGACACCGAGGCGTTCGACCAGGTCGGCCAGGCGCACGGTGCCGTGTGCTCGCACGGTGGCGAGGATGTACTCCCGCCGTTCCGAGGCCAACGCCATTGCTTCCCCGTATTCGTCTTCGTTCTGATCGCTTTGCGTTGTCCGCTTGCTGTCGAGACCCGTCTGTTCTACCGCAGCGTGAGTGGTCCGGGGAATCGGCCGGTGCTTGATGGCACTGGCTGCCTGCGGTCCACGGCTGCGGGGAGTGTGGGGAGGTCCGGTCGCGGGCGCGGCGACCTGAAGTGATCTTTGTTTTCCTTTCGGTTCTGATCGAAGCACTTCGTTGTCGTTGACCGAAGATCGTGCAGGCGCTGGAGTGTGCGCACACCTTCCCGCACGAAAGGACACCCTTGGTGTTCGGTCTCTCTTCCTGCGCCGACCGCAGCGGAAGCGCCCTTCGGGCGCACCGGACCCTCCGGAGCCGTGCGAGCGCCCCTGCGGTCACGGCGGCCCCGTCCCGACCGGAAGGCGGTCGGGGCCGACTCCCGGCCTGACCCGTGCCCTTGCCGGGCCCCGTCCGAATCTCGACTCAGCCCAGGAGAAGTGTGATGAACCATCACCGCCCCACCAGAAGGACCGTACTCAGAGCGGGCGCACTGGCCGGCCTCGCGACCGGCGTCGGCCAGGCCGCGAACCCGGCGCAGGCAGCCCCCTCCGCCGACGCCCCGGGCCCGCGCATCGTCGACCTGGGCCCCGGCGTCCTCCAGTTCGCGCTCATGAGCGCGGTACTGGTCGGTGACACCGTCTACATCGGGTCCCGCAACGTGGAGCCCGTCCAGATCATCGCCGTGGACCTGCCGACCCAGAAGGTGGTGGCAACCACCGAACTGGAGAACGGCCACTCCATCCAGGCCCTGGCGGCCGATGGCAGCGGCAGATACCTGTACGCGGGAATCCTGCAGAAGGCATCCGGTGACCGTCCCAACCTCTTCCGGTGGGACCTGAGGACTCCCGACAAGCCGGCCGAAGCCCTCGGCGCGCTCGCCGACCGAGACGTCCGCGCGCTCGCCGTGGCACCCGACGGCGTCGTCTACGCGGTCGGCGGCGGAAGCAGCACCGCCCCGGCCCTGTGGGAGTACGACCCCGCGACCGGTGCGATCCGCAACGTGGGGACCCCGGACCCGAAGGTCACCCTCGCGCGGGCCGTCGCGGCGACCCGTACCCACGCCTTCTTCGGCGCGGGCACCACCTTCAACGGCGGCGGGGACACCAGCCGCGCCGCTCTCTACGCCTACGACAGGTCCGCCGGGGGCTTCACCTCCATCGCCCCCTCGGAGATGCTGCGCGATCCGAGCATCCGAGACCTCGCCGTCCTGGGTGACCGGCTCGCCGTGAGCACCGCCGGCTCCACGGAGGACTCGAAGGTCGCCCTCATCGACCTGAGCGACCTGTCCTCGTACCAGCTCGCGACGTCGATCGGCAAGGTCGCCAAGTCGTTCACGACGATCGACGACACCGTCTACTACGCCAACGAATCCGGTCTCCTCGCCTACCGGCCGACCACGAACACGATCTCGCCCGTCTCGTACGACGGCCCCGAACTCGGCGAGATCTGGGGCGTGGACAGCCGGGCGGGCCAAGCCGTCGTCACCTCGGCGTACGGCTTCGTCGCCCGGATCGACCCGGTCAGGAAGACCGCCGACGTCACCGACCTCGCGAGCGTCGGCGCGCCTCTGATGCCGCAGACGGTGATGGGCATCGCGGCAGGCGGTGGCCATGTCTACGTGGGCGGAAACGCGACGATCGCCCGCCACGGACTGGGCAGCGGCGAGGTGGTCAACCTCCGCGCACCCGGAGAGGCCAAGGACGCAGTCGTCGTCAACGGTCGTCTGTACACCGGTCAGTACAACTCCCAGGGAATCTGGTGCCACGACCCGCGTACCGGCAGGACCGGCCAGGTGGCTCACTTCCCGTCAGAACAGAACCGCCCGCTGGACGTCACCTTCGACGAGGTCAACGGTCTTGTGCTCGCCGGGGTCCAGTCCGACACCGAGGGCGGCGGAGCCCTGTGGACCTACGATCCGGGGACCGGCCGGTCCCGGCACTTCGCCGACCCGGTCGACGCCTCGCAGTGCGTCCGCGGCATCGCGACCCGGGACGGCGTCGCCTTCCTCGGTGGCGACAACACCGCACCCACCGGGCCGCGCAGCACCGTCGTCGCCTTCGACCCCGTCGCCGGCCGCGAGCTGTGGCGGATCGACCCCCAGGAGACGGCGGGCGTCGCCGCCCTCGCCGTACGAGGACGCCACCTCTACGGACTGTCGCGCAAGGGCGGCCTCTTCGTGATCGACATCCCGCGACGCCGACTGATCCACCGCGCGGATGTCACCTCGGTGAGCAACGGATTCGCGGCGATGGTGACCAACCGCGGCGTCGTCTACGGCGTCTCCGACACCACGGTATTCCGCTTCCACCCGCGGACGTTCGCCGTCACGGTCGTCGTGCCCGACATCGACGGCGGCTGGTACAGCGGCTCCCACATCGCGCAGGACGATTACGGCCGTCTCTACACCATGCGCGGCCGCAACCTCGTCCAGATCACCGACCCCCACCGGCTCTGACAGTGTGGTCGCGCCGGCAGAGGAACGACGCGGCCGTCTGCCTGGCCGTGATCGGTGGCGCCGGCCATGCCGCGATCGCTGCCGCCCGCCCAACCGTCTACTGGTGGCTGCGGAAGTGGTCCCGCAGCGCGTCGCCGCAGTCGTCCTCGGTGCCGGTCCTCACTCGGGAGAAGGCGAGTACGTCGTCTCCCTCGCCGTCTGCTCGGGCCGTGGCCAGCTGTCGCTCCACGTCCGCGATGATCCGGGCGCACTCGGCGGTGACGGGCTTCTCGGGTGGTTCCTCCGGGGCCGAGGAGGCGTTCAACTCGAGGGTGGCGGCAAGGCCGGCGGCGCACAGGACCGCCCACGCGGCGCCCCACGTCCGGCGTCGCATCCGTATCGGCTTGGGCATCCAGGCATCCTATGAGCGGGGCGTGGCGCGCGTCGCCGAGTCGCGTCGGTCGACGTGCTCCGTGTGCTGAACGGAATGGGTTCAGAACGGACGGCTCTGGACCGTGCCTGAGTTCCGCGAGCGGAGGGTCGCGTCCGCCTTGCTCGGCGGACGGATCGTCCGAGCAGTTTTCTATCTCGAACCTGTGTTGTTTCTAGAATGGCCGGGTGACGGATGACATTGATGCGATCGCGGTGCTCCAGGACCCGGTCCGGCGCAGGCTGTACGAGTTCGTGGTGGCACAGGGGCGTGAGGTCGGCCGCAACGAGGCCGCCGAGGCGGCCGGGGTGGCGCGTACGCTCGCGGCGCACCATCTGGACAAGCTGACGGCGGCAGGGCTGCTGGAGAGTGGCAGTCGCCGTCTGACGGGCCGGTCGGGGCCGGGGGCGGGGCGACCGGCCAAGGTGTACACGCGGGCGCGGGGCGAACGGTCGGTGTCTCTGCCCGGCCGGGACTATCGCACGGCTGCGGAGTTGCTGGCCGAGGCGGCGGAGGAGGCGGGACTGGATGCCGGGCTCGGCGCCGCCGCGCGGCGCCGCGGCGAGGCCCTGCGCGGGTCCGAGGTGCCCTGCGGCGATCTCCGGGAGGCGATGCGGGTCCTGGAGGCCCGGGGGTACGAGCCGTACATGAAGGCGGCCGAAGGCGCCGAGGAGCTGGACGGTCCGGCCTCCGGGGTCGTCCGCATGCGCAACTGTCCTTTCCACGCTGTCGCCGAGCGGTTTCCGCCGCTCGTGTGCGGTATGAACCTCGCGCTGCTCGAAGGGCTGCTCGGTGTGGACGGTCCGGTCCGCGCTCGCATGGACGCCCGGCCGGGGGAGTGCTGTGTGGTGCTCGAAGCTTCTAAAAATAATGAGGATTGACATAGAAATGCGGTGCGTGCTGGGATGAGCGCCATGACCCGACCCGCGCCTGTCGCCCAGCTCGCCGAGCTCAACGTCGTCACGCTTCGCCACCCCTTCGAGGACCCGCGCATGGCGTCGTTCGTCGAACTGCTCAACCCGATCAACGCCGAAGCCGACGCCGCACCCGGCTTCGTGTGGCGGCTTGTCGAAGAGGGGGCGCAGGACGCGACCGGCCTGCGCCCCGCGGGGGAGGACGTCGTTGTCAATCTGTCCGTGTGGGAGTCGCCGGAAGCCCTGTGGGACTTCACCTATCGCAGTGGGCATCTGGAGGTGATGCGTCGCCGCCGAGAATGGTTCGATCGGCACTTCGAGGCGCACCTGGTGCTCTGGTGGATCCCCGCCGGTCATATTCCGTCGGTCGACGAGGCGTTGGAGCGGCTGGCGGATCTGCGGTCCCACGGCCCCTCGCCCCGCGCGTTCACCTTCGCCTCGTCCCACACGGCGGCCGAGGCGGCTCAGTGCCTTCGACCGACGCCGGCTGCTGCTACGGAGGAACTTCGGTCCGCTCCGTGACACCAGGCCGGATCGAGGAGTGAGCTGACGTACCAGGGCGGCCACTTCGCCGACTCTCGCTGACTTTCACCGGCGCGACGCCGGACACCGGTCGTGCCCTCAGGCTCGCCGCGCGGAGGATGTCAGGCGATCAGCGAGCGCTGTGACGAGATCCCGGAGTTCGGCGGGGCGCTCGACGACGAACGGCCGGTCGATCGCGGCGAGTACGGGAGGCAACCAGCCGAGCCGCTCCGCGCGCAGATCGACACGCAGCCAGTCCTCGGCCGGATGGCCCCGGCCCGCCGGGGGGTCGCATGTCTCCAACTGCGCGACGCTGGCGGGCAGGTGGACGCCGACCTGCTCAGGAGGCCTTTGGGCTCGCAGGGTCACCTCGTGCCGGTAAGGGGCCGTCGCCAACCCGGACAGAACGCGCTGCGCCGGATCGGGATCCACGGGCGCCTCGAACGAGCCGGGAAGTGTCCGTGCGTCTGTGATCCGATCAAGGCGGAAGATGCGGTCCTCACCGACCTGGGCGTCCTTGCCCGTGACGTACCACCTGCCCGCATGGGCGACGATGCCGTACGCGGGCGCGGCCGTTCGCTGCGCCGTCCGTCGCGGTCGGTGTAACGGATCAGGACTGGGCGGTGGTGGTGCACGACATCGGCGATCGTGAGGAGGACATCGGCGTCCGGGGTGTCGAACTCGCCCGGCTGGTCCGTGAAAGCGAGAGCCTCCCGGAGCGTGTCGAGACGGCGGGCGATGTGCCGGGGCAGTACGTGCCGGATCTTCGCCGATGCCGTTTCGCTCGCGGTGCGGTGCGTGGCCGTCAGCCCTGCCCGGCGGCCGGCGACGAGGCCGAGCAGGGCGGCCAGCGCCTCGCCGTCGCTGAGCATCAGCGGCGGCAGCCGGTTCCCGGGTGCGAGCCGGTAGCCGCCGTAGCGGCCGCGCACCGACTCCACGGGCACGTCCATGTCGATCAGTTGGTCCACGTACCGGCGCACGGTGCGTCCTTCGACGCCGAGCCGGTCGGCGAGCTCGGCCATCGTCCGGGTGGCTCGTGCGTGACCCCGACGGCAACCTGGTCAACTTCTTCACCCCCGTCACCCCGGCAGCCATCGAGAAGTTCGCCCGCTGACGCCACGCACGGCCGCCCCACGCGGGGAGCCCAGCAACCCCCCGGCCCCCGGACGGACCGGTGCCGTCCATGCACACGTGCGGCCGCTCGCCGAACTGTCGACGAACACCCTGCGCCGTCGGCGGTGCAGGGCG
>NZ_JAMOLN010000125.1 GCF_024448165.1 Streptomyces longispororuber | reverse complement strand
CGGGCGCGTGCTGTGCGCGGCCACGCCGCCGGACGCGGGGTTGGCCGGGCGGGCCTGGCTGGCGCCGCCGTTGCCGGAACCTCCGCTGTCCGCGCGGGAGCTGTGGGTCTTGATGCCCTGCGAGACGAGCGCGGCGGGCGAGGTGAACGCGGCGGCCGCCTTGCCTTCGGCGCCCTGCATGATCCGGTTCTTGCGCACGTTGGCCATCTCGTCGCCGAAGCCCGGTACGAAGCGGTAGATCATGCCGCTCGCGAAGATGGCGAGCAGCACGATGGCGAGCCCGGAGACGACGGCGGCCAGCGAGTCAGGACCGTCGTCGCTGCTGGACAGCGCCCCGGCGAGGCCGAGCACGATCACGATGACCGGTTTCACCAGGATGACGGCGACCATGATCCCGACCCAGCGGCGGACGTGGCCCCACAGGTTCTTGTCGACGAGCCCCGAGTACACGACGACGCCGAGCAGCGCGCCGACGTAGAGCAGGACGGCGCGCAGGTACAGCTCCAGGTAGAGCACTCCCGCGGCGACGATCGACACGAGCGACACCACGATCAGCATGATCGGGCCGCCGCCGATGTCGTCGCCCTTCTTCAGCGCCTCCGAGAACGTCCCGAAGAACGTGTCCGTCTGGTTCCCGGTGGCCTTCGCCAGGACGTCGGTGACGCCGTCCGTGGCCGACACGACGGTGTACAGGATGAGCGGGGTGAACGCGGAGGCCAGCACGGTCAGCCAGAGGAAGCCGACGGCCTCGGACAGGGCGGTGCTCAGCGGCACGCCGCGCACCGCCCGCTTGGCCACGGCCATCAGCCACAGCAGCAGCGTCAGCACGGTCGACGCGGCGAACACGACGGCGTACTGCTGGAGGAACTTGGGGTTGGTGAAGTCGACCTCGGCGGTCTTCTTCACGGCCTCACTGAGCTGGTCGACGGTCCAGGACGCGGCGTCGGCACAGCCCTTGGCGAGGCTGGAGAGGGGGTCGAGCGGGTTGGTGACGTCGGGCGTGGTGGGCCCACCCCCGCCTCCGCCGCCGCGCTTGTCATCCCGCTCGCAGTACTTCTTGGCCGGCCCCGCGATGAGGCTGCAGGGGTCGTCTTCAGGCGCGGCGAAGGCGCGTGCGGAGAGGAGGACCACCGCGGTCTGCGCGGCGGCGACAACAGCGGTGACCTTGAGTACGCGGCGTGGGCTACCGGGCATAAGTGAACCCTCCGAAGTCCTTGACCGCATCGCCGATCTCGTCGGAGCCGGAAACGGGGTTGTCGCCGTTGACGGGAGTGGGGCCGGTCTTCTGGCGGGTTTCGAGGACCTTCCAGCCGTCGTTCCAGTTCAACTTCATGGTCACGGTGAACCAGCTCGTGGTCACCGGGTTCTTGGAGGTCTCGCCGGTCAGCCCGAACAGTCCGTTGCACCAGACCTCGATGGTGGCGCCGCTGCTGGTGTAGCTGGTCGTCTTGGTGCCCGCGGGCAACGTGCGGTTCACGAACGTGGTGCCCGCCGGGGCCTGCCCGTCGGCGTCGAGCCCGACCGACTTGAGAAACGACTCCGAGTAGTCGGCATCGAAGCCGGACTGCAAGCGGTCACGCGAACTGGCGTCAGCCAGGTCCTGGATGATCCGGCGACGCTCGGCAGCGTTGAACATGCCGTCCCCGCCCAGCCGAACCGCATAATTCGCGGCAGCGGACTGCGCCCCCTGCTCGTCGTGGGCGAAGCCGGAGTCGACCGGCTTCGTGCCGGTCGGGGCCGTGGGCGACGACTTCGCGGCGGACCCGGAACCACCGCCCTCACCGCCGGAGGCCCCCTCGTCGCCCCGGTTCGCGAACGCGATGGCCGCGATGAGCAGCACCACCACCCCGACCACCGTGACGAGGGACCGGGACGACGAACGTCCCGGTCTGCGTGCCCCGCCGTACACGTCGCCCCCCGAACCCTCGGGGAGCCGCGTCCGGGTCTGCCCCGTACCGCCGTAGAGGTCGTCGTCATGCCGGTCGTCGAGACTCATTGCGCGCACGCCCCCTCAACCTCTTGCTGAACCGCCGCATACGCCAGATACGACGGTAGCCGTGCTGGTTCCCGCGCGGGCGCGGTGTGGTGACTCGACATCAGGGAGACGCAACCTCAGCCGTTGGGCACGACGGGACAGGTGGGATAGAGGGCGAGGAAGGGATAACCGGGTGGGACCGGCGGGAAACTGACGGTCCCTCCGCCGCAGGACGTACGGCGGGCGGGACCGGTGGGGCCGGCGGGCTAGACGGCCATGCCGTACACGATGGTGAACAGGGTGCCGAGCGATCCGATCAGGAACACCCCGGTCAGGCCCGCGATGATCAGACCCTTGCCCTGCTCGGCGCTGAAGGTGTCGCGCAGCGCCGTGGCCCCGATCCGTTGTTTGGCCGCACCCCAGATCGCGATGCCGAGACAGAGCAGGATCGCGACCGCCATGATGACCTCGATCATCACGCGTGCCTCGTTGCCCAGCGTCCCGAACGGCCCCCAGTCGGGGGCGATCCCGCCGATGATGGTCGTGATGTCGCCCTTTTCGGCTGCCAGCAGCATGTGTAACTCACCGCCCCATGTGGGTAGTTCTGTCGCCCCCGCCGCAGCGCAGAGGTCAGGCTCATTCTTGCCCAGATTGACGCTGTTGCCTGCCGCATTGGCGCCATTCGTTGGCCGAGTTCCTACGCTGTCGTGGCTGTCGGGTCGCCTGGTGAGACGGTTCCGTATACGAAGGAACGTATGGTCACTCTGTGTATCACGTGGGGTTACCGGGAGCAATGAGCGGCGGCGGGAAGGGGAGCGGCGGGTGAAACGGGAGGCCGGCCGACGCGGTTCGCCGGGCCGGCCGTCAGCTTGCCCGAGTCGCCGCCGCGCCGGCCGGCAGGGTGCCCGAGGGTCGGCCGAACGGTTCTGACCTGTGCGGACAGGGCGTGTCTGGAATGGCCGGATGGGACGGGGTGGACCGGCCGGGGTGGTCGGAACGCTCCCTGACGGGCGGGGCACGCCCGTAAACTGCCGCCCGGGTTCCTTCCCGATTCACGGGTGGCGAGAGGCGGTTGACGGTGCGTAAGGCGTGGATCGTCGCGGGATCGGCCGTCGCGGGCGGGACCGGTTTCGTGACCCTGCTCGTCGTCGGGACGTACATGGCGGCCGGCAGCCTGACCAACGGGGTCGGGCAGGGCGCCGTGGGGCTCGCCAAGGGCGCGGTGCCCGCCGCCTACCAGTCGCTGGTGCAGAAGTACGGGAACATGTGCCCCGCCATCAATCCGGCGCTGCTCGCCGCCCAGCTCTACCAGGAGAGCGGGTTCAACCCGAAAGCGAAGTCGCCCGCGAAGGCGTACGGGATCGCCCAGTTCATCGCCGGGACCTGGGCCGCGCACGGCGTGGACGGGGACGGCGACGGGGACCGGGACATCTGGGACCCGAACGACGCGATCCCCTCGGCGGCCTCGTACGACTGCAAGCTCGCCAAGTACGTGAAGGACGCGCCCGGCGACCCGACGAAGAACATGCTGGCCGCCTACAACGCGGGCGCGTACGCCGTCATCAAGTACAAGGGCGTGCCGCCCTACCGCGAGACCCAGAACTACGTGAAGACCATCACGACGCTGGAGAAGAGCTTCGCGCGACCCGTCGGGCGGGTGCAGCCCTCGCAGCAGGCCGCGGCCGCCATCTACTACGCACAGAAGAAGCTCGGCACCGAGTACCTGTGGGGCGGGAACGGGACCGCCGACCAGGGCGGCCGGTTCGACTGCTCCGGGCTGACCAAGGCCGCGTACGAGACGGTCGGCGTCGAGCTGCCGCGCGTCGCCAACGACCAGTACAACGCGGGGCCGCACCCGAAGCGGGACGAGCTGCTGCCGGGCGACCTCGTGTTCTTCTCGGACGACCTCACCAACAGCCGGGCGATCCGGCACGTGGGGCTCTACGTGGGCGGCGGCTACATGATCGACGCGCCGAGACCGGGTGCCGTCATCCGGTTCGACCCCATCGACACCCCGGACTACTTCGGGGCGACGAGGGTGACGGAGGATGGCGCGAAAGCGCTGCCGACGCCCTCACCCGAAGTGTGACGTGGCTTGAACTCTCTGTTAACCCCGGGCCCTGAGCTGCGGGTTTGTGTCTCTCTTCGATAACGTCTGCGTGATCATTCGGTGGAGCGTGGAACGTAGGGAGTGGGACCGTGCGTTCCTCTTGCTGAACCGGAAAACGACCACGGGGGTGGCTGAAGACGAAGGGGCCGCTGAATCATGGCTGGACTCGAGGCACAGATGAGTTCCGGGTCGAACCCTGACGTCTCCCTGCTCTACGACATCAACGGGCTGACGGACGACACCCCGGGCTGGTTCGACCGGGTCATGGAGTTCGTCGGCGAGTACGGGATCCTGCTCGGCCTCGTCCTCGTCGTCCTGTGGTGCTGGTGGGGGGCCCGCAAGCGGGAGACCCTCGACGACGCCGCGTCGTCCGTGGCCGCCGTCGTGTGGGCGCCGCTCGCCGCCGCCGTGGCCGTGCTCGTGAACGTGCCGATCCGGTCGTTCGTGGAGCGCCCGCGGCCCTTCAAGGACCACGACGGGCTGACCGTCCTGGTGACCGGGAAGAACGACTTCTCGTTCGTGAGCGACCACGCGACCATGGCGATGGCCCTGGGTGCGGCCGTCTTCGTGGCGAACCGGAAGCTCGGCTTCGTCGGGATCGGCCTCGCCGTCCTCGAAGGGTTCTGCCGGGTCTTCATGGGCGTGCACTACCCGACCGACGTCATCGGCGGGTTCGCGCTCGGCACCGCCGTCGCGCTGCTGCTCTCGCCGCTCGCGTCCGCCCTGCTCACGCCGGTGGCGCGGGCGATCGGCCGGACGGGGAAGCTGTCCCGGCTCGTCTGGTCGCCTACGGCTGGGGCGTCGGCGTCCGGAGCGGTGGGGCTTCCTGGGGCCCGGGAGTCCGCGGAGCCCGCGGAGGAGCGGGATCTGGCCGCCTAGCGGCTCCGCTGCGGGCCAGCGACGTTCCCGCGGCGCCGGCCGCGACGGCGACCGCGGCGGACGCGGTGGCCAGCAGGCCCGCCGCCGGATGGGCTGATCCGTCGTCAAGAGCGGCCGCGGTGCCCGCACCCAGCGTCAGGACGGCGGCGGTCGCGGCCGTGGCGGCGACTATTCGGGGCGTGTTCATAGGTTCAGGGCAACCCCGGCCGGGGCTCTGGGCCACCCGAGGGCGTGTCGCGTGGGCCATCCGGGGCGGGGGTTCGCCGGACCGGCCCCCCGCCGGGACCTACAGCGACTGCGGGAACGCGAAGAACCCCGACGGGTCGTACGTCTTCTTCACCTTCGTCAGCCGGGCCGCCGCGGCTCCGTAGTACGCCTGCTTCCAGTTCGTCAGGGTCGCGTCCGTGTAGTTCTGGTAGGCCGCCCCCGACGCGTACGGGCCCATCGCGTCGTGCGCCTTTTTCAGCCAGGCGCGGGCCGCCGTGCCGGACGTGCCGGGCTGCCACGACACGATGTACTGCGCGAGCATCCGCGAGCGGCGGTGCACGAAGGCCGTGGCCGTCGGGTCGACCCGGTTGACCGCGCCGCCCAGCGCCGTCAGCGCCACCGAACCCGCGCCCGCCGACACGGTCTCCAGCTGCCTGAGCAGGGCGCGCACCCCCGCGTCCGACAGGGAGCGGTCGAAGAAGTCCGAGTGCGCCGCGTACGTCTCGCGCTGCAGCGCGCCCTGCGGGGAGCGGCCGGGCGTGGCGCCCGGCAGATGGCACTGGGCGTCGGTGGAGAAGGCCGAGCAGCCCGCGTACACCTCCATCGACTCCTCGTACGAGCGGCGCTTGAGGGAGACCGAGGTGGCCGGGCCGGGGCCGCCGGGGCCGTCGGCGAGCCGGTCCACCGCGTTCTGCAGCTCGGTGTACGTGCCCAGCGAGAAGGCGGCGACGGAGATCGTGGGGCGGCCGCCCGCGGCGTTCGCGACGTGCAGCGACGACCAGATCTCGTCGGGCTGGTCGGGTCCCCACTTCTGCCACGCCTTGAGGACGGTGGCCGCCTTGGACCACGGCCACGTCATGTACGCGGACACGCCCTGCGGCGCCGGGTGCGTCCTGAAGCGGAGCTCGGTGACCACGCCGAACTGGCCGTTGCCCGCACCGCGCAGCGCCCAGAACAGGTCCTTGTTCGTGCTCGCGTCGGCGGTCAGCTGCTTGCCGTCGGCCGTGATCAAGGTGGCCCCGGTGAGGCTGTCGCAGGTCAGGCCGTAGGCGCGCGAGACCACGCCGTGGCCGCCGCCGAGGGTGAGGCCGGAGACGCCGACCGTGGGGCAGGAGCCCGCCGGGATCGTCACGCCCTTGGCGGCCAAGGCCCGGTAGACGTCGATGAGTTTGGCGCCCGCGCCGACCACCGCCTCGTTCCCGGAGGCGCGGACCGTCTTCATGCGGGAGACGTCGACGATCAGCCGGCCGTCGCCCGACGACCAGCCCGCGTACGAGTGGCCGCCGTTGCGGATCGCGACCGGCACCTTGTGGGCGCGGGCGTAGGCCAGGGTCGTACGGATGTCGTCGGGGCCCGCGACGTACGCGACGGCCGTCGGCTTCAGGGAGTCGTAGCGGGTGTTGTACAGCTGGCGGGCCGCCGCCCACGCCGACTGGCCCGGGCGGACCAGCGAACCGTCGAGGTCCTTGGCGAGCGCGTCCAGGTTCGCCGCGCCGCGCGTCGTCGTCGACGCGCTCGCGGCGGTGGAGCCGACCGGTGTGCGCGAGGCGGTGCCCCCGCCGGAGCCGCCGGAGCTGCAGGCCGCCGTCGCGCCCGCCGTGAGTGCCGCCGAAGCCGCTATGAACGTACGCCGCCGCATGGGTGTCTCCCTCGGATCCCTCGGCCCACCCCTGGTGTCCCGGGTGTCCCGGGGTACGAGACGAGATCCGCGGGCCCGGGGTTCCCGGAGTGTGCCTCATCCGGAGCGGTGGTGCTCCTCCGCGTCCGAACGGGCCTTGCTGCGCGCCCGCCTGGCCGGGCCGCGCCATCCGCAGGTGCAGCGGGCCAGGCAGAACCGGCCCTGTTCCACGACCGTCGTCGCATGCTCGTGCTGCTGTTGTGCCACCCGGCCACGGTAGCGGCCCGATGTAAACCCCCCGTTCGCGTGACGGGTGTCCCTACCGGTCGTTAACCGGACGACGCACGGACTGCTTGGGGGTAGACAAGCGATGGTGGTGCAGCAGCACGGACGCCCGGCGAGGAGAGCGGCGGCGGCCGTCGCCGTGGCGGGAATCGTGGCCGGTGCCACCGGGTGCGGTGGCGGCGCGGAAGCGGGCGACCGGAGCGCGGATCCGGCCCGGACGGTGCGGCTGGCCGCCGACCGGCTGGTGCGCGAGGGCAGTTCCCAGGCGCGTACGTCGATGGAGATGGCCAGCGGCGGGACCCGGGTGACCATCCGCGGCGTCGGTCTCTACGACTACCGCAGGGGGCTCGGCGAGCTGAAGGTGCAGCTGCCGCAGGACGCGGCCGGCGCCGAGGAGCACCGGCCGATCACCGAACTCCTCGCGCCCGGCGCCCTTTACATGAAGAACCGGGGCGCCGGGGTGCCCGCCGACAAGTGGGTGCGGGTCGACACCGCGTCGTTGACGGACGGGAACCTGGTCACCGGCGGCGCCACCGATCCGCTCGCAGCGGCCGAACTGCTGCGCGGCGCGCGCGAGGTGACCTACGTGGGGGAGAGCGACGTCGCGGGCGTGCCGACGCGGCACTACAAGGGGGACATCGACCTGGGCGCCGCCGCGAAGGCCGCGTCCGAGGGGAACCGGGGCGCGCTCGCCGCGGCGGCGAAAGGGTTCGCCAGGTCGGGCGTGCCGTTCGACGTGTACCTCGACGACGAGGGGCTGATCCGCAAGGTCCGGCACCGGTTCAGCTTCACCGCGGGGCAGCGGAAGAACGGCACGACGGCGGTCTCGTCGACGACCCTGCTGTACGGGTTCGGGAAGCCCGCGAACGTCGAACTGCCGGACAAGAAGGACATCTTCGCGGGGAAGGTCGCCGAGAAGTAGGGGCTGGAAATGGTTCTTCCGTGCCATGCGCGGTGCGTAGGGCGCTCCCTACTCTGGGAAGTCGGCTGAACGAAGTCGGCCAACCGCGGAAGAGGTGATGAGCGTGGCTCCGGTGGGTGGTACGGCGGTGCAGGACCACGTCGCCCTCGCCGAGATCGAACTCTGCGGCGAGTTGATCATCGCGGCGTCCGCCGTCTCCGAGGGGCGGCTCAGTGCGGACCGGATCGACGAGGTGCTGAGGGTCGCCGAGGAACTGCCCGGCGACCCCGAGGACTGCTGACGCCGGCCGGCGTCAGGTGCGCAGCAGGCGGGCGATGGCCTTCGTGGCCTCTTCGACCTTGGCGTCGATCTCGTCGCCGCCCTTGACCGCGGCGTCGGCGACGCAGTGCCGCAGATGCTCCTCCAGGAGCTGGAGCGCGAAGGACTGCAGGGCCTTGGTGGAGGCCGACACCTGCGTGAGTATGTCGATGCAGTAGACGTCCTCGTCGACCATCCGCTGCAGACCGCGGATCTGGCCCTCGATCCGGCGCAGCCGCTTGAGGTGCTCCTCCTTCTGGTGGTGGTACCCGTGGATGCCGCGGTCGTGGTCGGTCACGATCTCGGCCGTGGGCTCTGCTTGTGTCGCGTCCGTGGTCATCGTGTCCGACCTCCCGTTGTCATTCGTATACCCCCGGTGGGTATATGATACCGGATTTTCCCCGGCGGTGGCCGGTTCGCGGGACCCAGTGCTGATCACTGTGCCTGATGGGCGACACTGGGGGAACGCCGGTTAGCCGTGGCCGGATGATGCGCCTAGCATCACCCTGACCGAATCCAAAGCACCCCGAGGACCCCACGTGCGCTTTCGTCTGACCCCCAGGGAGACGAGCTTCTACGACATGTTCGCCGCATCCGCGGACAACATCGTCACGGGCTCGAAGCTCCTGATGGAACTGCTCGGGGCGGATTCCTCCGCCCGGGCCGAGATCGCGGAGCGGATGCGGGCAGCCGAACACGCCGGTGACGACGCCACCCACGCGATCTTCCACCAGCTGAACTCCTCGTTCATCACGCCGTTCGACCGCGAGGACATCTACAACCTCGCGTCGTCCCTCGACGACATCATGGACTTCATGGAGGAGGCCGTCGACCTGGTCGTCCTCTACCAGGTCGAGGAGCTGCCCAAGGGTGTGGAGCAGCAGATCGAGGTCCTGGCCCGGGCGGCCGAGCTGACCGCCGAGGCCATGCCCAATCTGCGCACCATGGACAACCTCACCGAGTACTGGATCGAGGTCAACCGGCTGGAGAACCAGGCCGACCAGATCCACCGCAAGCTGCTCGCCACGCTCTTCAACGGCAAGTACGACGCCATCGAGGTGCTGAAGCTGAAGCAGATCGTCGATGTGCTGGAAGAGGCGGCCGACGCCTTCGAGCACGTGGCCAACACGGTGGAGACCATCGCCGTGAAGGAGTCCTGAGGCCGGCTCATGGACACCTTCTCCCTGATCGTGACGATCGGCGTCGCGCTCGGATTTACGTATACGAACGGCTTTCACGACTCTGCGAACGCCATCGCCACATCCGTCTCCACGCGTGCGCTGACGCCTCGCGCGGCGCTCGCCATGGCCGCGGTGATGAACCTCGCCGGTGCCTTCCTCGGCAGCGGCGTCGCCAAGACGGTGAGTGAGGGCATCATCGCGACGCCCGAGGGCGACAAGGGCATGGGCATTCTGTTCGCCGCCCTGGCCGGCGCCATCGTGTGGAACCTCATCACCTGGTACTTCGGACTTCCGTCGTCCTCCTCGCACGCCCTGTTCGGCGGCATGGTGGGTGCCGCCCTCGCGGGCGGGACCACCGTGTACTGGTCCGGCGTGTGGGAGAAGATCGTCATCCCGATGTTCACGTCGCCGGTGATCGGCCTCGTCGTCGGTTACCTGGTGATGACGCTCATCATGTGGCTCTTCCGGCGCTCCAACCCGCACAAGGCCAAGCGCGGTTTCCGTATCGCGCAGACCGTCTCGGCGGCCGGCATGGCCCTCGGCCACGGTCTCCAGGACGCGCAGAAGACCATGGGCATCGTGGTCATGGCGCTGGTCATCGGCGGTCACGAGACCTACAGCGACCCCATTCCGGTCTGGGTCAAGATCGTCTGTGCCGTGATGCTGTCGCTCGGTACGTACGCGGGTGGCTGGCGGATCATGCGCACGCTGGGCCGCAAGATCATCGAGCTGGATCCGCCGCAGGGGTTCGCGGCCGAGACCACCGGCGCGTCGATCATGTTCGGTTCGGCGTTCCTGTTCCACGCCCCGATCTCGACGACGCACGTCATCACCTCGGCGATCATGGGTGTGGGCGCCACGAAGCGGGTCAACGCGGTTCGCTGGGGTGTCGCCAAGAACATCGTCATCGGGTGGTTCATCACGATGCCGGCCGCGGCGCTGGTCGCTGCCGCGTCGTACGGGATCGTCTGGCTGGCGTTCGGGTAGGTACCGGCCCCTGCCGTGGGAAAGCCGCAGTCGCGTCTGCCTGGTTCTGTGCAGATGCGGCTGCGGCTTTGTCGTGGCTGGTCGCGCCCCTGGGCGGCACCTCCTCCGCGCCCACCCGGACATGGAGAAGGCCCGCCCCCTCCGGGGGCGGGCCTTCTTTGTTCCTCGTGGTGGCACCGCCATGCAGCACCACGAGGGGTCGGGGGGAGTCGGGTCTAGCCGAAGCGGCCCGAGATGTAGTCCTCCGTGGCCTGGACCGACGGGTTGGAGAAGATGCGTTCCGTCTCGTCGATCTCGATGAGCTTGCCGGGCTGGCCGACGGCCGCGAGGTTGAAGAACGCGGTGCGGTCCGAGACACGGGCCGCCTGCTGCATGTTGTGCGTCACGATGACGATCGTGAAGCGCTCCTTGAGCTCGCCGATCAGGTCCTCGATGGCGAGGGTCGAGATCGGGTCGAGCGCCGAGCACGGCTCGTCCATCAGGAGGACCTGCGGCTCGACCGCGATGGCGCGGGCGATGCACAGGCGCTGCTGCTGGCCGCCGGACAGGCCCGAGCCGGGCTTGTTCAGCCGGTCCTTGACCTCGTTCCAGAGGTTGGCGCCCTTGAGGGACTTCTCGACGACGTCGTTCAGCTCGGACTTCTTGTAGCTTCCGTTCAGGCGCAGACCCGCCGCCACGTTGTCGAAGATCGACATGGTGGGGAAGGGGTTGGGGCGCTGGAAGACCATGCCGACCGTGCGGCGCACGGCGACCGGGTCGACGTGGCTGCCGTACAGGTCCTCGTCGTCGAGGAGCACCTTGCCCTCGACGCGGCCACCGGGGGTGACCTCGTGCATCCGGTTGAGGGTGCGCAGGAACGTCGACTTGCCGCACCCGGAGGGGCCGATGAAGGCGGTCACCGAGCGGGGCTCGACCGTCATCGAGATGTCTTCGATCGCCTTGTGGGAGCTGTAGTAGGCGGTCAGGCCGCTTACGTCGATTCGCTTGGCCATGAGTCAGTTCACTTCCGATTGCGTCGCTACGTATGGCCGCGTCAGCGACCGGACTTCGGGGCCTTCCAGCGGGCGATGCCGCGGGCCACGAGATTGAGGATCATGATGAAGGCGATCAGCACGAGGGCCGCGGCCCATGCGCGGTCGTACGCCGCCTGGCTGCCGCCGCTCTTCGCGTACTGGTCGTAGATGTAGAGCGGGAGCGAGGCCTGCGGGCCCGAGAACGGGTTGCCGTTGATCAGCGGGTTGCCGAAGACCAGCAGCAGGACCGGGGCCGTCTCGCCCGCGATACGGGCGACCGCCAGCATCACGCCGGTGGTGATGCCGCCGATCGACGTCGGCAGGACCACCTTGAGGATGGTGCGCCACTTCGGTACGCCGAGGGCGAGCGATGCCTCGCGCAGCTCGTTCGGGACGAGCTTGAGCATCTCCTCGGTGGAGCGGACGACGACCGGGATCATCAGGATCGACAGGGCCATCGAGCCGGCGAAGCCGGAGTAGCCGAAGCCGAGGATCAGGATCCAGAAGGACAGGATGAACAGGCCCGCGACGATCGACGGGATGCCCGTCATGACGTCGACGAAGAAGGTCACTGCCTTCGCGAGCTTGCCGCGGCCGTACTCCACCAGGTAGATCGCCGTCAGCAGGCCGATCGGGACCGAGATGAGGGTGGCGAGGCCGACCTGCTCCAGGGTGCCGAGGATGGCGTGGTAGATGCCGCCGCCCGGCTCGTAGCTGGTGACGAAGCCCATCGAGTGGGTCAGGAAGTAGACGTCGAGGACCTTGATTCCGCGGGCGACGGTCTCGTAGACCAGGGAGGCCAGCGGGATCACGGCCAGGATGAACGCGACCCAGACGAGGCTGGTCGCGACCCGGTCCTTGGCCTGGCGCCGGCCCTCGACCTTGGCGCCGAGGGCGTAGGTGACGCCGACGAAGAGCAGCGCGGCGATCAGGCCCCACTGGATGCGGCTGTCGAGTCCGGCGCCGAGGCCGATCGCGCAGCCCGCGGCGACCGAGCCGATCGCGATGGCCCAGGGGGACCAGCGGGGCAGGCGCGCGGCGCTCAGGGAGTCGGGGCGCTTCACAGGTACGGTCGCGTGGCTCATGCGTTGGCCCCCGAGTACTCCTTGCGGCGGGCGATGATCAGCCGGGCTGCGCCGTTGACCAGCAGGGTGATGACGAAGAGGACCAGACCCGAGGCGATCAGGGCGTCCCGGCCCTGGTCGTTGGCCTCGGAGAACTTCGCGGCGATGTTCTGCGCGAACGTGCCGCCGCCCGGGTCGAGCAGGCTGGCGTGGATCAGGAAGTCGGGGGAGAGGACCGTGGCGACGGCCATCGTCTCGCCGAGCGCGCGGCCGAGGCCGAGCATCGACGCGGAGATCACACCGGAGCGGCCGAAGGGGATCACCGACATGCGGATGACCTCCCAGCGGGTCGCGCCGAGCGCGAGGGCCGCTTCCTGGTGCATCTGCGGGGCCTGCCGGAACACCTCGCGGGAGACGTTCGTGATGATCGGCAGGATCATGATCGCGAGCAGGATGCCGACGGTGAGCAGGGTGCGCGGGGCGCCGCCCTGCCAGGCGAAGATGCCGGTCCAGCCGAAGTAGTCGTCGAGCCAGCCGAACAGGCCCTCCAGGTGCGGCACCAGGAACAGGGCGCCCCACAGGCCGTACACGATGGACGGCACGGCGGCCAGCAGGTCGATGACGTAGGCGATGGGGCCGCCCAGCTTCTTCGGCGCGTAGTGCGTGATGAACAGCGCGATGCCGACGGAGACCGGGACCGCGATCAGCATGGCGATGATCGAGGTGACGATGGTGCCGAAGGCGAGGACGGCGATGCCGAAGACGGGCGGGGTCGCGGTCGCGTTCCACTCGAAGGTGGTGAGGAAGTTGCCCTCGTTCTTCGAGAGGACCAGCGAGGCGCGGTAGGTCAGGAAGATCGCGATCGCGGCCATGATCGCCAGCAGCAGGATGCCCGAGCCGCGCGAGAGACCGAGGAAGACACGGTCACCGGGGCGGGTGGCGCCGCGGGCGGCGCGCTTCTGCTCTGCTGGGGTCGGGCGATCGGCGGGCGCCGGTGGCGCGGGTGGTTGCGTTGCTATGTCCATGGGATTCTCCGGTCTGCGAAGTCCGTCCGGGTCCCTGCGGGGAGTCGTACGGGCTTCTGGCGGCGGTGCACCGGACGGTGCGGGCCGGCCGGACCCGGTGGGTCCGGCCGACCCGCACGCTGGGTCAGCTGAGGGACGCGATGGTCTCGCGGACCTTGGCGTTGATCTCGGTCGGGATCGGGGCGTAGCCCAGGTCCGCGAGGGCGGCCTGGCCCTCGTCACTGGCCATGTAGGTCAGGAAGGACTTGGTGGCGGGCAGGGTCTCCGCCTTGTTGCCCTTGTCGCAGGCGATCTCGTACGTGACCAGGACGATCGGGTAGGCGCCGTCGGCCTTGGTCGTGTAGTTCAGCTCCAGGGCGAGGTCCTTGCCGGAACCGATGATCTTGGCGTCGGCGATCGCCTTGGAGGCGTTCTCCGTGGTGGCCTTGACCGGGGCGGAGGCGCCCGTGTCGATGTCCACGGTCTTCACGCCGTCCTTGGCGTACGAGAGCTCCATGTAGCCGATGGCGCCGGCGGTCTGCTTGACCTGCTGGGCGACACCGGAGGAGCCCTGGGCGGACTGGCCGCCGGAGGCCTTCCAGGCCTTCTCGTGCTCGTACTTCCAGTCGCTCTTGGCGGCCTCACCGAGGTACTTGGTGAAGTTGTCCGTGGTGCCGGACTCGTCCGAGCGGTGGAACGCCTGGATCTTGGTGGACGGCAGCTTGGCGTCGGGGTTCAGCGCCTTGATCGCCTTGTCGTCCCACTTCGTGATCTTCGAGTCGAAGATCTTGGCGAGGGTCGGCGCGTCCAGGACGAGGTTGTCGACACCGTCCAGGTTGTACGCGACGGCGATCGGGCCGCCGACCATCGGCAGGTCGATGCCCTGGCCGGTCTTGCAGACCTTCTTCGAGGCGGTGACCTCTTCGGGCTTGAGCGCCGAGTCGGAACCGGCGAAGGCGACCTGGCCCTGGTTGAAGGCCTCGATGCCGGCGCCCGAACCGTCGGGCTTGTAGTTGACCTGCACGCCGGAGCAGGCCTGCGAGTAGGTCTTGCGCCACGCCTCGATCGCGTTGGCCTGGGCCGACGAGCCGCTGCCGAGGAGCTGGCCCTTGGCGTCGTCGCACTTGATGTTGCCGGCCTTGGCGGAGGAGCTGGCGCCGCCGCCGCCCGTGGTGTCGCCGGTGTCGTCGGAGCCGCACGCCGTGAGGGCCAGGGCGCCGGAGACGGCGATAGCGCCGAGGGAGAGGGCGCGGAGCCGGTTCTTGCGCTGAAGCTTCACCTTCGGATGTTCCTTCCAGGAGCCGCCGGCCTCGTGTCTGTGTGTGGCGGCGTGCGAAAGTCTGCGGATTTTCAGTCGAACGGCGGGGCGCTCCCGGAGGTCCGGGGCTCACCGCGTAAGGCCGAAATTAGGCAGATCAGGTGAAGCGGTCGATGGGCGTGAGTGAACGGAGGGTGAACCTAAGCGGGCGGTGCGGTTAGGTCACGGAGCGGTCACGTTAGGTGGCCCCCGGGCCCGGGAACATGGGGTGCCATGGGATCCGTGGAAGGGCCGCCCGTCGTCCGGGCGGCCGGGTGTGTGCTGTGGCGGGCCGCGGCCCGTGGTGGTGTCGAGCTGGCACTGGTGTACCGGCCCAAGTGGGCGGACTGGTCGTGGCCCAAGGGCAAGCTGAAGCGCGGCGAGAGCAGTAGGGAGGCCGCCCTGCGCGAGGTGCGGGAGGAGACCGGCATGGAGTGCCGGCTCGGCGAGGAGCTCCCCTCCCTGCAGTACGTGGACGCACAGGGGCGGCCCAAGACCGTCCGCTACTGGGCGGCGCGGGCGACGGGTGGCGCGTTCGTGCCGGGCGACGAGGTCACCGAGGTCGTCTGGCTCTCCCCGCGCGAGGCGGGGGAGCGGCTCACCCACGAGCGGGACAGAGGGCTGCTCCCCGCCTTCCTCGACGCGCTCGGCCGGGCCCAACAGGGCGTGTGACGGGCGTACTTGGCGCTCCCCTTGGAAGAAACGCCGCTGGTGTAGACGTACGGGGGACGCCCCACCATGTCCCGCACGTCATGTCGCCGTAACCAACCATTCAGACGGGCTTGCGACGCTCACGGAATGCAGCCCCCCGCGTCCGAACCGTCGCAGCACCCGCCGGAGTCCTCCGCGCCGGGCAGGCTCCGTCTCGCGCCCGCGCTCTCCGACCGCTTCGACGCGCCCGGGAGCGGCTCCGCGCGGAAGAATGGGGCCATGAGCCAGCCGAACGCCGCACAGGACCAGACTGAATCCTCTTCGTCCTCCGCTCCGGACGCCGCGACGCCGCAGCCGCAGCCCTCCGTGGGCTCCCTCGCCGCGCACCGCCCGCACACGGTGGCCGGCGGCGACTTCGACGGGAAGCTCACCGGGATCGTGGCGGACATCGACGCCGATCCCGACGACTACGAGGACGACTACGCGGGCCAGGACGGGGCCGAGCTGCCGCAGGGACGTTTCCTTGATCGCGAGCGCAGCTGGCTGGCGTTCAACGAGCGCGTCCTGGAGCTGGCCGAGGACCCGAACACGCCGCTCCTGGAGCGCGCGAACTTCCTGGCGATCTTCGCCTCGAACCTGGACGAGTTCTTCATGGTCCGGGTGGCGGGCCTCAAGCGGCGCATCGCGACCGGCGTCGCCACCCGTTCGGCCTCAGGGCTCCAGCCCCGTGAGGTCCTGGAGCTGATCTGGAACCGCTCCCGCGAGCTCATGGCCCGGCACGCCGCCTGCTACCAGGACGAGGTCGCCCCGTCGCTGGCCGACGAGGGCATCCACGTCGTGCGCTGGAACGAGCTCACCGACAAGGAGCAGTCCCGGCTCTACACGCTGTTCATGCAGCAGATCTTCCCGGTGCTCACCCCGCTGGCGGTCGACCCCGCCCACCCCTTCCCGTACATCTCGGGGCTCTCGCTCAACCTCGCGGTCGTCGTCTCGAACCCGGTCTCGGGCCACCGGCACTTCGCCCGCGTCAAGGTCCCGCCGCTGCTCTCCCGCTTCCTGGAGGCGTCGCCGCAGCGCTACGTCCCGATCGAGGACGTCATCTCCGCGCCCCGGCACCTGGGCGAGCTGTTCCCCGGCATGTCGATCGAGGAGCACCACATGTTCCGCGTCACGCGGAACGAGGACCTGGAGGTCGAGGAGGACGACGCCGAGAACCTCCTCAAGGCCCTGGAGAAGGAGCTCATGCGGCGCCGCTTCGGGCCGCCGGTGCGCCTGGAGGTCGAGGAGACCATCGACTCCGAGGTGCTGAGCCTGCTGGTGCGGGAGCTGAAGATCAGCGAGGCCGAGGTGTACCCGCTGCCGGGTCCGCTCGACCTCACCGGCCTGTTCTCCATAGCGGGCCTGGACCGGCCCGAGCTCAAGTACCCGAAGTTCGTGGCGGGCACCCACCGCGACCTCGCCGAGGTGGAGTCCGCCTCCGCGCCGGACGTCTTCGCCGCGCTGCGCCAGCACGACGTGCTGCTCCACCACCCGTACGACAGCTTCTCCACGTCCGTGCAGGCATTCCTGGAGCAGGCGGCCAACGACCCGGACGTACTCGCCATCAAGCAGACGCTGTACCGGACGTCGGGCGACTCGCCGATCGTGGACGCGCTGATAGACGCGGCGGAGTCCGGCAAGCAGGTCCTCGTCCTGGTGGAGATCAAGGCGCGCTTCGACGAGCAGGCCAACATCAAGTGGGCCCGCAAGCTGGAGGAGGCCGGCTGCCACGTCGTCTACGGGCTCGTCGGCCTGAAGACGCACTGCAAGCTGTCCCTCGTCGTCCGGCAGGAGGGCGACGCCCTCGTCCGCTACAGCCACGTCGGTACGGGCAACTACCACCCCAAGACCGCGCGGCTGTACGAGGACCTGGGACTGCTGACGGCCAACCAGGAGGTGGGGGCCGACCTCTCCGACCTCTTCAACCGGCTGTCCGGCTACTCGCGCCGGGAGACCTACCGCCGGTTGCTCGTCGCGCCCAAGTCGCTGCGCACGGGCCTGGTCACGCGGATCGAGAAGGAGGTCCAGCACCACCGTGCGGGCCGTCCCGCCTACGTCCGCATCAAGGTCAACTCGATGGTCGACGAGGCCGTCATCGATGCCCTCTACCGGGCGTCGCAGGCCGGCGTGCCGGTCGACGTGTGGGTCCGCGGGATCTGCGCGGTACGGCCCGGGGTCGCGGGGCTGTCCGAGAACATCCGGGTCAGGTCGGTGCTCGGCCGGTTCCTGGAGCACTCCCGCGTCTTCGCCTTCGGCAACGGCGGCGAGCCGGAGGTGTGGATCGGCAGCGCCGACATGATGCACCGCAACCTCGACCGCCGCATCGAGGCCCTGGTCCGCGTCGAGGACCCGGCCCACCGGGCGGCCCTCAACCGGCTGCTCGAAACGGGGATGTCCGACACCACCGCCTCCTGGCACCTGGGTCCGGACGGCAACTGGACCCGGCATGCCACCGATGCGGACGGGCGACCCCTGCGGAACGTACAGGAGATGCTCATAGACGCCCGGAGGCGCCGGCGTGGCACAGCAACACCTTGAGTCCAGTGGGCCGTTGGAAGGGAACGACGGTCACGACGTCCTCGGGTCCTACCTGCGGGCCCAGGCGACCGAATTCCTGCGCTCACTGCGGCAGCACCGCGAGAGTGGCGCGGCCGACGGCACGGCTGACGCGGCGCGCGCCCTGCGCCGCGCCGCCCGCCGGGTCAGCGGCACCCTGCACACCTTCCGCCCGCTGCTCGACGCGGAGTGGTCGGACGCGCTGCGGCCCGAACTGGCCTGGCTGTCCGGCACGCTGGCGCAGGAGCACGCGTACGGGGACCGGCTCGCGCGGCTGAGCGAAGCGCTCCAGCGGCTGACGACGACCGGACCGCAGACCGGCGCGCGACTGCCCCAACAGGCGCCCGCGGCCAATGCGTTGACCGTCGGAGCGGCCAAGGCCGCCGCGCTGCTCGACCGGCAGCTCACGCTGGCCCGCACCCGTGCGCACAGCACGGCGCTGCAGGCCCTCGGCTCGTCCAGGTTCCACGCGGTCGCGGACAGCGTCGCCGTGCTGGCCAGCGAGGTGCCGCTGTCCGGTGCGGAGACCGAGCTGAAGAAGCTGGCGGCGGAGGCCGAGTCCCGGCTCGGGGAGGCGGTCTCCTCCCTGCACCACACCGGCCACCCGTACAACGCGGACGCGGACACGCCCTGGCACCACGTCCGGCTGCTGCTGCGTCTGCACCGGTACGCCCAGGAGGTCGCCCCCGAGCGGCCGCCGACCGACGTCAGACTCACCGAGGCGGCGCTCGCCCTGAACACACACCGGGACGCCGCCGAGGCCGCCGCAGCGGCGGCCCACGCGGCCCGCACCCCGCGCATCGCGCCCGCCACGGCGTACGCCCTGGGCGTGCTCCACGCCGACCAGCGGCATCAGGTGGAGGCCGCGCGCGACACGTTCAGAGCGGCGTGGCAGCGGCAGGCGGTCGGGACGCCCTGATCCCTCAGGGGGCGTGCTTGCGCAGGACGCGGAAGGCGACCGCGACCACGGCACCGGTGAGCGCGAGGACCACGGCGGACTCCAGCAGCTGGATCGGCCAGTAGTGGGACGCGGGGTGGTACGTCACCCAGAAGTCCTTGAACTGCTCAGTGCAGCGGCGCAGATCGGCCGCGCTGTCGGCGTCGACGCACGCCCAGTTGTTCCCGATCCGCTCGCCGGTGCTGCGCAGGACCGCGCCGTGCTCCAGGACGTGCGCGTCGGACGGCGGGCGCAGCGCCTTGAGGCCGGTGTCGGTGGCGGTGGGCCACAGGCTCGCGCGGTAGCGCATGCCGAGGACGCCGGTGACGAGCAGCACGGCGATCCCGGCGAGTCCGCCGGTCGCGGCCCTGCGGTAGAGCACTCCGGCGAGCGCGCCGAGCGCCAGACCGAGCAGGACCCGGGTGAGCGGGAGCGTGCCCGTGGTGGCGAAGAGGTCCGGGTCGTGCCAGGGGAGGTCGCGGCGGGGCAGCGGCCCCGACGACCACACCAGGTGGTGCAGCGCGACCAGCGGAACCATCCCGGCGGTGAACCAGGCGGTGGGCACCGCCAGCGTCGTGGCCAGCCAGCGCGCCGGGCTGAGGGCCTGGGCCCACATCAACTGGGCGGTCCCGCGCTCCAGTTCGCGGCCGATGCAGATGCCGCCCATCAGGATCGTCGCGGCGTACGGCGCGGCGGCGATGGGCGCCGCGGTCAGCTCGTACAGGTCCTTGTACCGGCCCCACGCGCCGCCGACCGGCTCGCACCCCGGGGCCGTGCACGCGGCCAGGTGCCGCAGGGCGGCGTCCGCCCCCGGCCCGTACAGCCACAGCAGCACCAGCACCGAGGCCACGACCACGGCCGTCCAAGTCCACAGGGCGACGCGGTGCAGGCGCAGGACCACCCACACCGGCCCGGTGGTCCGCAGCCGCGGCCGGCGCGGGGCCGGGAGTGCGTACGTCATGAGCCGGATCTCTTCCCGTGGGCCTGCCGGACGTCCTTCGGGCGGGACGGCGCGGTGGGCTCGGCCGCTCCCGTGTTCCAGAACTGGAGTGCCGTGGCGGCCGAGCGGGCCGCCGATATCAGCCACAGGACCGGCCGGGCGAACGGCCGGGGCGTGGGGGACAGGACCGGTGAGCGGTTCATACGGCGACTCGCTTCCTCAGAGTGCGGTACGTGAGGGCCACGACGGCGGCGGTCAGCGCCAGCACCAGACCCGTCTCGACCAGCTGGAGCGGCCAGAAGTGCGAGGGCGGGTGGCCCTCGGTGTAGAAGCCCGTGATGTTGTGATCGACCAGGCAGGCCCGGTCGGCGCCGCACATCGGGTCGGCGACGTGGGCGCCGGATCCGGTGACGGCCCCTTCGGAGACCACCTCACCGACGAAGCCGGGGTAGCCGCGCTCGACCGAGCCGAACACCGTCTCGGTGGGCCACAGCCGCGAGCGCACCAGACCGACGAACGTCCCCAGCGCGACCGTGAGCACCAGTCCGATGCCCGCCGAGGCCAGCGCGCGCCGCTTCAGCAGGGCGGCCAGCGCGCCACAGGCCAGACCCAGCAGGGGCATCGCCATGACGACCGGGCTCAGCGCCCCGGGGGAACCCGTGAACCACTGGTTGTCGGTGAGGTAGGGGGTCTGCGCCGCGACCGCCCGGCGCAGCAGGACCAGCACGCCCGTCCCCGCGACGAGCAGCAGCGCCGGCAGCACCAGCTTCGTGGTGAGCCAACGAACCGGCGACACGGACTGCGTCCACATCAACTGGGCGGTGCCCCGCTCCAGTTCCTGACCGATCAGGGTGCCGCCCGCGTACACCGCGGCGGCCGCCGGCAGGAAGGACACCAGGACGTCGGTGAACTGGAGGACGTAGTGGTACGCGCCCGCGGTGTCGCCCTCGGCGACGCACCCGGTCGCCACCTTCGGCGAGCAGACGCCGATGATGCCGAGCCCGCTCGTGCCGGGGCCCCACGCCCACAGCAGCAGGCCCGCGGTGACCGCGACGTACAGCGCCCACAGCCAGATGCTGCCGCGGTGCAGCCGCAGCACCGTCCAGGTCAGGCCCGAGCGCGGCGAGAAGGCCGTGGCACTCATCCCCGGGCCCCCTTCGTGGTCTTCTTGGGCTGGTACCGGCGCAGCACCAGGAACGCGGCGACGACACAGAGCGCGGTGAGGCCGAGCAGGATGCCCGTCTCGGTGAGCTGGCGCGGCCAGTAGTCCTGCGAGGGGAGGTACTGGCGGGTGAAGCCGGTGACGTCGTGGCGGGCGAGGCACGCCTTGTCCAGGTAGCAGCCGGGGTCGCGGATCTCGGCGCCGCCCGACGTGATCGCCTTGCTGTGCACGGGGATCTCGGGCTGCTGGTAACGGCCCTGGAACGGCCAGGAGTTGCCGCGCAGCGCACCCACCAGGTACGCGACGACACCGGAGACGGCGAGCGCGGGCAGGGCGCGGCGCAGCACCAGCGCGGCAAGCACGCCGAAGGCCAGGGCGAACAGGGCGTTCGCGACGGTGGCCGGGCCGATGTTGAAGTAGAACGAGCGCGGGCCGATGCCGGCGATGAGGAGATGCCCGTGGGCGTTCCACACCAGTCGGTACACGATCACCAGCAGGCCCGTGCAGACCGTGATGAGGAGCGCCGGCACGGTCAGCTTGGCGACGAGCCAGCGGGCCGGGGTCACCGACTGGGTCCACGCCCATCCGGCCGTGCCCAGCTCCAGCTCGCGGGCGATCAGCGGGCCCGCCGCGAACACGGCGATGCCGATCGCCAGCAGCCGGGTGAGGGACGCCGGCTCGTAGAAGATGGTGTCGAACGAGCCGAGGGGCGACAGGAACTCGGGCAGCCAGGCGGAGAAGGGGAAGGACTTGCCCTCCCAGCCGTTCTCCTGCGCTCCCGCGTAGCCGAACGTGTCGAACGCCTTCTGCGCCGCCGACGCGCCCGGGCCCCACAGCCACAGCAGCAGACCGAGGCTGATCACGGCGTAGCCGGTCCACACCCACAGGGCGGTGCGGTGCAGCCGCAGCATCGTCCACACCAGGCCGTCCGGGCCGGGGAGCGTGCGCCGCACCGTCGGCTTCGCCTGCTTCACCGGCTTCTCCGGCTTCTCCGGCTTTTCCAGGGACGGGGCGCTCATGCGGTCACCGCCGTGCGGTCCGCCGTCGAGGCCGTGCTCGGGGTGATCAGGGCCGGGGCCTCCGGCGAGCGCAGATGCGCCAGGAGCAGCTCCTCCAGGGAGGGCTCCTGGACCTGCCAGCCCTCGCCGACCGGACCGTCCCTGCGGATCAGGGCCGTGACACCGCGGCCGGAGGCCCGGGACTCGACGACCGTGTGCTTCGAGAGGTCGCCGCGGCCCGTGACCAGGCTGTGCGCGCCGATCAGATCGTCGATGCCGCCACCGAGCCGGATCCGGCCACCGCCCAGGAGCAGCAGGTGGTCACAGGCGTCGGCCAGCTCGGCGACGATGTGCGAGGACATCAGGACGGTCGTGCCGTGCTCGGCCGCGTCCGCCATCAGCGTGCCCATCAGCTCGTGCCGGGCCAGCGGGTCCAGGTCGGCCATCGGCTCGTCCAGGAGCATCAGCTCGGGCCGCTTGCCCAGGGCGATGGCCAGCGCGACGCGGGTGCGCTGGCCGCCGCTGAGCGCACGGACCTTCGTCCTCGGGTCGAGGGAGCCCTGCTCGACGATCCCCGCCGCGTAGGCCGCGTCCCAGCGGTCCGGGTTCAGCTCGGCGCCCAACCGCAGCGTGTCCGCGACGGACAGCTGGGGGTGCAGCGGCTTGTCCTGGGACAGGTAACCGACCCTGGCGCGGGCCTCGCCGGGCCCGGCGCCGAGCACGCGCAGCTGCCCGGAGGTCTGGCGCAGCAGTCCGGCGGCGATCGCGAGCAGCGTGGACTTCCCCGCGCCGTTCGGTCCGACGAGGGCGCTGATCCGGCCTTCGGGCAGCCGGAAGGAGCAGTCGTCGAGGGCCGCGGTGGCGTGCCGTCCGTACCGCTTCACGAGGCCCGTCGCCTCGAGGGCCGTGTTCATGCGTTCCCCTTGGTCGTGCTGGTGGTCGTGCTGGTGGTCTTGCGGGTGGTCGTGCCGGAGGCAGTACTGGAGGCAGTGCCGGAGGCGGTGCCGAAGTGTTCCTCCAGCGCGTTGCCGAACAGGGCCGCCACGTCGCCGCGGTCCAGGCCCGCCTCCCTCGCCCGGCGCGCCCAGTCGTCGAGCTCCGCCTTCAGCGGGGAGTCGGCGGGCGCGGACCCGAGCGATCTGCGGACGAACGTGCCCAGGCCGCGACGGGCCTCGACGAGGCCGGAGCGCTCCAGCTCGCGGTAGGCCTTGAGCACCGTGTTCGGATTGATGGCCGTGGCCTCCACGACCTCGCGGGCCGTGGGCAGCTTGTCGCCCGGCTCCAGCATTCCGAGCCGCAGAGCCTGCTCGGTCTGGTGGACGATCTGCAGGTAGGTGGAGACGCCGCTGTGGCGGTCGATGCGGAACTCGATGACGCGCTCTTGCTCCCCCACTGGCGTACCCCCTTTCACTAATCAAGTAGTGAAAGGGTGATGCAAGGGTGCCCGCCGCGTCAAGCCACGAAAGAGGGGGCGGCGCCCCAAGGCGCCGCCCCCTCGTGAAAAACCGCAGGTCAGGACTGCGGAAGGAGTGTGTCAGGATTCTGTGCGGTACATCAGATCCGTCTCGTACGTGGCGAACCCGAGCCGCTCGTAGACCCGCACCGCCGCCTTGTTGTCGGCGTCGACGTACAGCATCGCCGTCGGCAGACCCGCCGCCGCGAGGTGGCGCAGCCCCGTCGTGGTGAGCGCCTTGCCGAGGCCGCCGCCCTGGTTCCCGGGCGCGACGCCGACGACGTACACCTCGCCGAGCCGCTCCTGCGCGTGCACCTTCGTCCAGTGGAAGCCGACCAGCTCGTCGTTCTCGAACGCCAGGAAGAAGCCCGCAGGGTCGAACCACGGCTCGGCCTTGCGGTCGTCCAGGTCGCGCTGGGTGAGCGAGCCCTGCTCGGGGTGGTGGGCGAACGCCGCCGCGTTCACCGCGAGCCAGGCCGCGTCGTCCTGCCCCGGCACGAACGTACGGATGCGCACGCCCGCGGGCAGCTCAGGATCGGGCAGCTCCAGATCGGTCAACGACCGCCGCATCTGCCGCAGTTCACGGAACAGGGTCAGACCGAGCACCTGCGCGAGGTGCCGGGCCGCGCTGTGCCCGCCGTGCGCCCACACCCGCAGCCGCTTGCCGGACGCCGCGAGCAGCGCCGTGCCGAGCGCCCGCCCGTGCCCGTGCCCGCGGTGCGCCGGGTGCACGACGAGCTCGGCGGCCGGGGCCTCGATGGGATCGGTGTCCTCCAGCTGCGCGTACCCGACCAGATCCTCGTCGACGGTCAGCAGCAGATGGCGCACGCCGTCCCGCTCCCCGCCCCGCAGCTGCAGCCGCCCCTGCTCCGAGACGGCCTGCTGGCCGTCGGCCCGGGCGGCGTCGGTGAGCAGCGCGAGCACGGCGGCGGACTGCTCGGCGGTCAGGGCGGACAGAGTGTCGATCCGGCGGCCCGGGACAGCGGGCTCGGCGGCGGTTGCGGGGTCCGTGGTCATGGCTACGAGGGTACGGCGCGGCCCGCGCAAGGCGGCGGCAACCAGCTCGTAACCCGCAACCCCCTGTTGCGCTACGCGCGTTGACCCTAGGCTGCCCCCGCAATCCCGCAGTCGCAGTGATCCCCAGGGGGACAGATGCCCGTACAGACGAACCGGCCGGGGCGCCGGCTGAGAGCCGTGCTCGCCGCGGCCGCCACCCTCACCACCGCGGGCGCGCTGATCGCCGCGCTGCCCGCGGGCGCGGCCGACGGCCACCACGCAGGCAGCGGCCACCACCCGGGCAAGGGCCGCTACCAGGACGTACAGCTGCTGTCGTTCAACGACTTCCACGGCAACCTGGAGCCGCCGGCCGGATCGTCCGGGCAGGTCACCGAGGACCAGGCGGACGGCACGACGAAGAAGATCGACGCGGGCGGCGTCGAGTACCTGGCGACCTCCCTGCGCACCGCCCGCAAGGGTCACCCGTACAGCGTCACGGCGGCCGCCGGTGACCTCATCGGAGCCAGCCCGCTGCTCTCCGGCCTCTTCCACGACGAGCCCACCGTCGAGGCCATGAACAAGCTCGACCTGGACGTCACGTCCGTCGGCAACCACGAGTTCGACGAGGGCGCGGCCGAGCTGGCGCGCATGCAGAACGGCGGCTGCCACGCGAAGGACGGCTGCTTCGAGGACGGCCGCACCTTCGAGGGCGCCGACTACCCCTACCTCGCCGCGAACGTGACCGACGAGAAGACCGGCAAGCCGATCCTGAAGCCCTACTGGGTGTGGAAGCACGACGGCGTGAAGATCGGCTTCATCGGCGTCACGCTGGAAGGCACGCCGAACATCGTCTCCGCCGACGGCGTCAAGGGCCTGAAGTTCCACGACGAGATCGAGACCGTCAACAAGTACGCGAAGATCCTCGACAAGCAGGGCGTGAAGTCCATCGTCACGCTGATCCACGAGGGCGGCGTGCCCGCCTCGCAGTCCTACAACTACGACTGCGACTCGCCGGGCGCGGGCTCCGGCATCTCCGGACCGATCGTCGACATCGCCAAGGGCATCACGCCGAAGGTCGACGCCCTCGTCACCGGCCACACGCACAACGCGTACGCGTGCACCATCCCCGACCCGGCGGGCCATCCGCGCATGGTCACGTCCGCGTCCTCGTTCGGGAGGCTGTACACGGACACGACGCTCACCTACGACCGCCACACCCGGGACATCGTCCGTACGTCGGTGAAGTCGGCCAACCACGTGGTGACGCGGACCCAGGACAAGGCCGCCGACATGACGGCGCTGATCGGCCGGTGGAACAAGCTGGCCGCGCCCGTCGCGAACCAGGCCGTGGGCCACATCTCCGCGGACATCCTGGGCCGCGGCGCCGGCACCCCCGAGGAGCCGCTCGGCGACCTCATCGCGGACGCGCAGCTCGCCCACGCCCAGTCCCTCGACCCGAAGACGAGCCTGGCCCTGATGAACCCGGGCGGCGTCCGCGCCGACCTCGTCCACAAGGCGACCGGCAGCGAGGGCGACGGCGTGGTGACGTACGGCGAGGCGTTCACGGTCCAGCCGTTCAGCAACACGGTCAACCTGGCCGACCTCACCGGCGCGCAGGTCATCGAGGCGCTCCAGCAGCAGGTCAGCGGCGGGAACGAGGCGTCGCCGAAGATCCTCCAGCCGTCGGCGGGGCTCACGTACACGCTCGACATGACGAAGACCGGCGCGGCCCGCGTGGTCGTCGACTCGATCAGGCTGAACGGGGCGGCCATCGACCCGGCCGCCACCTACCGCGTCGCGATGAACTCCTTCCTCGCGGGCGGCGGCGACGGCTTCGCGGCGCTCGGCGCGGGCAAGAACCCGCTGGTCGGCGCCGACGACCTGAAGGCGCTCAACGACTACCTGACCGCCAACTCCTCGGCCGCGAACCCGATCGCGCCCCCGAAGGCGGACCGCATCACGATCATCAAGTAGCCGTAACGCGTTCTTGATTCCGGGTGGCCTACGGTTGAACCGACCGTGGGCCACCCGTCGTATGTGCCGCCTGTTGTGAAGGTTGTTTGCCTAAAGGGTGGGGGTGTGTGGTGGAATCACCCGATGCGTACCCCCCACCGCATATCCAACACCCGCATGCCTTCTGATGGTTGGCCGGAGGAATCGGTTCCATCGGAGCCCCTGCGGGCAGCGAGCAGTCCCTACGACGAGCTGGCCGCCCTCGCCGGCAACCCGCTCGACGACTTCCTGCACGAGGAGCCGGACGACCCCGGCGACCCCGACGGCGAGGAATGGGCCCCGCCCAACCACCGGCGCGGCAGCCGCCGCCGCAACCGCTTCGCCGGACTGTCGATCGTCACGAAGGGCGTCGTCGCGGTGGTCGTCCTCGTCTCGTTCCTCGCCCTCGCCGACCGCTGGGCCGTCCTGTACGCCGAGCACCGCGCGGCCCAGCAGCTCAAGAAGGAACTGAAGCTGACCGCGGCCCCCGAGGTCGAGATCCAGGGCTTCCCGTTCCTCACCCAGCTCGCGGACCGCCGGATCGACGAGATGAAGGTCACCGTCCCCGACGTCGCCGCCGACCGCGTCACCCTCGCCAAGGTCCAGGCGACCGCCCGCGACGTCCGCATCGAGGGCTCGGGACTCACCGACATCAGCGGGGCCCACGTCGACGCCATGCACGGCGAGGTGCTGCTCAGCTTCGCCGACATGAACCGTGAACTGGGCGCGTCCCAGGTCACGTTCACCGGGCACGGCCGCGACCGGGTCCTGGCGCGCGGCACGCTGCCGGTCGCCGGGCACCAGGTGAAGGTGCGCGCCGACGCCACGATCCGGCGCCTGGGCGGTACCGGCATCGCCACCGACATCGACGGGATGCGCCTCGACATCGGTGACCTGGCCAGCTACCGGCCGGGCACCGGGACGACGGAGGGCCTGCACCTGACCGCCAAGTCCGTCGACCGGATCACCGAGGAGACCGACAAGGCCAGGCGGCTGCTGTCCGTCCCGGCGATCGTGCGGCGCGCCGGCGTCCCCGACGGAATGGTCCGCGAGGCGCTGCACAGCGACGCGAAGCTCAGCGAGCTGACCGGATCGCCCCGCTTCGTGAAGCGGCTGATGGGGATGAACCTGATCGACATCGCGATCGACCACCCCTGGCTCCTGCAGAAGATCGGCCTCGACCCGGCGCTCCTCGACGGCCTCACCCGGCTGACCCGCCCCGAACTGGCCGACCGCCTCTCCCTCGCCTTCCGGCTGCCGGAGCTGCCCGGCGACCACGGCTACGTACGGCTGCGCGACGTGACCGTGGAGAAGGACGGGATCCGGGTGGACCTGTCCGGCGCGGGACTCGCCGTCGGCCACTGAGAGCGGGTGCGTCAGGGGAGTTCCGGCGGCGGCGTCGGGGCTCCCGGCAGCCGCATCGTGGCCACGGTGCCGCCGCCGTCGGCCGCGGCCAGCCCGACCTCGCCGCCGTAGCTCTCCACGGTGCGGGCCACGATCGACAGGCCGAGACCCGAGCCCGGCAGGGCGCGGGCGGACGGGGAGCGCCAGAACCGGTCGAAGACGTACGGGAGTTCATCGGCCGGGATGCCCGGGCCGTGGTCCCGTACGGTCAGCGTCCCGCGCATCAGCCGGACCTCGACGGTGCCGCGCTGCGGGCTGAACTTCACCGCGTTGTCGAGCAGGTTGACGATGGCGCGCTCCAGCGCCGCCGGTTCCGCCCTGACGTACCAGGGGGCCAGCTCCGACACGATCTTGAGCTCGGGACCGCGCAGCCGGGCGCGCTCCAGCGCCGCGCGGACCGTCTCGTGCAGCGACACGACCTTCAGCGGGCCGTCGCTGCCGCTCAGTCCGGTACGGGACAGTTCCTGGAGGTCGCCGATGAGCGCGGCCAGCTCCGTCATCTGCGCCTTGACCGACGCCATCAGCGCCTTGCGGTCGTCCGGCGGGATGGCGCGGCCGGTCTCCTCGCTGCGGGTGAGCAGCTCGATGTTGGTGCGCATCGAGGTGAGAGGTGTGCGCAGTTCGTGGCCGGCGTCGGCGATGAGCTGCTGCTGGAGCTCGCGGGAGGCCGCGAGGGCGGCGGTCATCGAGTTGAAGGAGGCCGAGAGCCGGGCGATCTCGTCGTCGCCCTCCACGGGGATGCGCACGGTGAGGTCTTCGGTGCGGGCGACGTGTTCGACGGTCTCGGTGAGCTTGTCGACGGGGCGCAGCCCGGACCGGGCGATCCAGAGGCCGGCGGCGCCGGCGCCGATCACCCCGATCCCCGAGACGAGGAGGAGGACCAGGGCCAGCTCGTTGAGCGTGGACTGGGTGTCCTCCAGCGGGTAGGCGACGAGGAGGGAGCTGTTCGCGAGGACCACGCGGCCGGGGCCCTTGGAGATGACCGGCACGGTCAGGACGCGGACCGGCGTCCCGTCGGTGGCCTTGCCGTTGCGGTACGTCTCCACCTCCGGGTCCGGGTGCTCGGCCACGGCCGTGTCGCTGTCGGAGACCTCGACCGTTCCACGGGAGCCCGGGAAGACGCAGGGCGTGCCGTCCGCCTTCACCAGCTGGAAGTAGTACGAGGACCGCGGGCCGGGGGAGTTCTGCTGCCCGGGGGAGTCGGTGCACTCGTTCAGCACCGACTGGACGTCGCTCAGCGACATCGACTTGTCGAGCGAGTGGAGGTCGTCGTCGACCTCGCCGTACAGCTTCCCGCGCACGATGAACCAGCACGTCACCGCCACCGCCGCCACCGCCGCCGCCACGGCCACCGCCACCAGCAGCGCCAGCCGCGACCGCAACGGGAGTCCGCGCAGCCTGCGGAGCAACCCGCTCACTCGGCCGCGCCCGACCGCAGGACGTACCCCACGCCCCGCACGGTGTGCACGAGCCGCGGCTCGCCCCCGGCCTCGGTCTTGCGCCGCAGGTACATCACGTACACGTCCAGCGAGTTGGACGACGGTTCGAAGTCGAAGCCCCAGACGGCCTTGAGGATCTGCTCGCGGGTGAGGACCTGGCGCGGGTGCGCCAGGAACATCTCCAGGAGCGTGAACTCGGTGCGGGTCAGCTCGACCGTGCGGTCGCCGCGCGTCACCTCCCGGGTGGCCAGGTCCATGCGCAGGTCGGCGAAGGAGAGGACGTCCGCGTCGTCGACGTCCCCGCCCGCAGCGGCAGCGTAGGAGCTGCGCCGCAGCAACGCCCGTACCCGCGCGAAGAGTTCGTCGAGCTCGAACGGCTTGACCAGGTAGTCGTCGGCGCCCGCGTCGAGCCCGGTGACCCGGTCGCCGACGGTGTCGCGGGCGGTCAGCATGAGGATCGGCGTGGTGGAGCCGGTGGCGCGGAGCCGGCGGGCGGCGGTCAGGCCGTCCATGCGCGGCATCTGGATGTCGAGGACGACGAGGTCGGGCCGGTACGCGGCGGCCTTCTCCAGCGCGTCGGCGCCGTCGACGGCGACCTCCGTGGCGTACCCCTCGAAGGCGAGGGAACGCTGGAGTGCCTCGCGCACCGCGGGCTCGTCGTCCACGATGAGGATGCGGTGCCGGTCGTCGCGGTCGCCTTCGGCGGGGCTCATGGGCTGTGCTTCCTTACGAGTGGGTACGGGCAGGGCCGTCTTCAGCCTCGCACGGCCGCGCGGCGGCCGCGTGGCGCCCGGCGTCGTGCCGGGGGCGCGACTTCCGGCGCCCGGGTGGCCGGCGCGTGCAGCGCCGAGGCCACGGCGAGGGCGAGGCCGAGGGCGGCGGGGGCCGCCGAGGCCTCTGGGTGGTGCACGGTGCGGATCATGAGGGGTCCTCCCGGAGCGGGGTGGCGGGTCAGCTGTCGGAGCCTCCGGCCCGCAGCGAGTCGAGGTCCGCCTTGACGGTGTTGATCGGGATGGCGAAGCCGAGGCCGACGCTGCCGGCGCTCGACGACGACGTCGAGGAGTCCGAACTGGCGGAGTACATCGCGGAGTTGATGCCGATGATGTTGCCGTTCATGTCGATGAGGGCGCCGCCGGAGTTGCCGGGGTTGAGCGACGCATCGGTCTGCAGCGCCTTGTACGTGGTGGTGGAGGAGCCGGTGTCGCCGTTGAACTCCTGGCCGCCGAACTCGAACGGCCACTGGCCGTTGCCGCCGCCCTGCTGCTGCTCCTGCTGGTTGCCCTCGTCCGTGGAGACGGTGACGTCGCGGTCGAGCGCGGAGACGATGCCGCTGGTGACGGTGCCGGTCAGGCCCTCGGGGGAGCCGATGGCGACGACCTCGTCGCCGACCTTGACGCCGTCGGAGTCGCCGAGCGTGGCGGCCTTGAGGCCCGAGGCGTTCTTCAGCTTGATGAGCGCGAGGTCCTTCTTGGCGTCGGTGCCGACGACCTCGGCGGTGTAGGACTTGCCGTCACTCGTCTGCACCTTCACCGAGGAGGCGCCGGAGATCACGTGGTTGTTGGTGAGGATCTCGCCGTCGCCGGTGAGGATCACGCCGGAGCCGGTCGAGGAGCCCGAGCTGAGCGTCGCGTTGATCTCGACTATCGACGGGCTGACCGCTTCGGCGACCCCGGAGACCGTTCCCTTCTTGCTGCTGGGCACGACGTTGGTGCTGGTGGAGGAGGCGGACACGGTGTCGGAACCGGTCAGCTCCTGGAAGCCGTACGCGGTGGCGCCGCCGATGGCCGCCGCCGCGACGGCCACGGCCGCGATCAGTCCGAAGGGGCCGCGCAGCCGCTTCCGCCGGCCGGCCGCCGGGGCCGGCGGGTCCGCGGGCGGCTCGGCGCCGAAGGCCGCGAACTGCGTGGTCGGCTCACCGCCGTGACCACCGCCGTGACCACCGCTGTCGCCGCCCGGCCACACGGTGGTGCC
>NZ_JAMOLN010000124.1 GCF_024448165.1 Streptomyces longispororuber | reverse complement strand
GCAACCCCCTTTGGAGGTGAATGGCGTTCACCACTGTAGGTGAACGCCATTCACCTCGCAATGCACTTCCTTGGAGGTCGCCTCCAACGCGGTTGCGGGGAAGCTGAGTTGGCCGTCCGACGGCACGGCTGCGGGATGTCGCCCGTGGAGCAGGGAGCCGAGATGCACTCCACGGGCGTCAAAGCTGGAGGCGAGTGGGTGAACTCAACGAGCGGCCGCCGCTGTGTCGCTGACCTCATGGTCATGGGTCGTCGGCTTCGCGGTGGCCGGTGGCGTGCGGTAGGCGCGAAGAGGTGCGTTGGTCAGAGTTACGGCGGCGATCGCCACGACGGCGGACAGCCCGCCGAAGACCAGAGAGAAGGAGGCGGAGGTGGCCGATGCCAGCAGGCCGCCGCGGAAGTTGCCGAGTTCAGGGCCTGCGACACCGATGACGTGCTCTACCGAGGAGACGCGCCCCCGGTATGCGTCCGGTGTCTCCAACTGCACCAGGGCGCTGCGGGTGACGACGGACACGGTGTCGGCCGCGCCCGCCACGGCCAGGCATCCGAGCGCCAGCCACAACGGCCCCGCCAGGCCGAAGCAGGCCAGTGCCAGGCCCCAGACGGCGGCTGCGGCCAGCTGCACCAGGCCGCCACGCCGCCACCGCGTCACCGTGCCGGAGAGCAGACCGGCCGTGATTCCCCCGACCGCGACGGCCGAGAGGAACAGGCCGAGGGTCTGCGGGTTTCCCCCGAAGCGGGTTTCGTTGACGAGTGGGAAGAGCGCGATGGGCATGGCCAGCAGCGTTGCGGACAAGTCGGTGGCCATCGAACCCCACAGGGTCGGGCGGCGCAGGACGATCCGCCAGCCGCCGCGCTCCGGCCGGCGCCTGCCACCGCCCGTCGCAACCCCTTCGGGCCGCATGGCAGGCAGGCGGATCACCGCAAGTACGGAGACTGCCGCGGCCACGACCTGGGTGGCGTAGGCGGCAGGGAGTTCCCAGCGAGCGATGATCAGCCCGGCCACCGCGGGACCGGCCAGCATCGATGCCTGGAAGGAGACGTTGGTCAGGGCGAGTCCGGCCGCGACCTGGTGGTCGGGCAACAGCCGGACCGGGAAGGTGCGCCGGGCGGGAGCTCCGAGAGCGCCGCAGGTCGTCCCCATGGCCACGAGGGCGAGCAGCAGGAGCACGTTTCGGTTGTGCGCGAGGGCCTGGGCGCACAGCCCTGCGGCGGCCAGTAGTTGGCCCGCGGTGGTTGCCCGCACCACGGCCCGGCGGTCGAAGGTGTCGGCCAACGTGCCGCCGAGCAGCCCGAACAGCACCATCGGCAGACCGGTCGCCAGCCCGATGGCACCGGTGCCGACCGGGCTGCCGGTGAGGTCCCAGACCTGGGCCAGCACTGCCACGTTGGCTATCTGTCCGCCGAGTTGGGACGCGAAGGTGCCGATCCACAGGTCCCGAAACGACTGACTGCTGCGCAGCGGGCGGATGTCGAGGAACCGGACGCGGGCGCGCCGCCTCATCGCGGCGGCTCGACGAGGTGATGGAGGATCCGCTGTCGCATGGAGCGGCGCAGCAGTGCCTGCCGTACTTCCGCGACAACTGCGGTCATCGCGTACGGGACCTCGCTGTCGAGTTCGGCGACGGTTTCGTGGGTGGCGCGCCACTCCGCCTCCAGGAACGGCACCAGCGACCGGCCGCGCTCGGTCAGGTCGATGCGCCGGGTGCGGGCGTCGGGCCCGGGCTCGGAGGTGACCAGACCCTCCTTGCGCATCGCGGCGATGGTTTGGCTGATCGCCGAGTGCGAGCGGTCCAGGGACTTCGCAAGCTCGCGAATGGTGAGGGGCCCGGTGTGGGCGAGGCGGATCAGGGGATAGGCGAATCGCGGTCGCACCCCTTGGATGCCGCGGTCGAGGTAGACCTGCTCGATCTCGGCGTCCATGGCCGCCAGGAGCTCGTGCAGGGAGTGCCAGGGGTCGGGTAGCGCTGTGGGATCGGGAGATGTCACAGCGCTAATATAACAGCGCTGCGATAATCGGGATCGCGCTTGGCGCGAAGACGTTGCGGCTGTCATGTGGATTCCCGCGGGCCAGGCGTTCGTGCCGGGGTGCGCACTCCAGTTGATCGGGGCGGCCTTCACCCGTATCGGGGCGGCCTTCACTCGTAACGGGGCGATCGAGCCCGCGGACAGCCCCTGAGCCGGACCGACCGTGGAGGTCAGGCGGGGGACGCAACCCTCTGTCCGACTTCGCCCGGCCTTCGTATGGTGGATGTATGTCGGGGGCATCCAGTGGTGGTTCATCTGGTTTGGATCTTGAAGGTGCGGCTCGTGCCCACATTTGTCAGGACGGGCCTGCGGTCGTCCTGCGTGCCGAGTCCAAACTCCCGGAGGCGATGCGGACGTGGGGAGTGGACCGTGTCGTCCAGGCCTCGGCGGTCCGGGACGCGTTCCGCCTCCGGTCTCGGGAGAAGGACAGCTCGCACTGCGTCCATCTCCAAGGGCTGGTGATCGAGGGTCGCCTCGATCTCGACTGTCTGACGACCGAGGCCAATGTGCGCATGGTCGACTGCCACTTCCGGGATGGTCTGTCGTTACGGAACGCGCGGCTGTCGTCGCTCGATCTGAGCGGCAGCCTCTTCGAGGACGGAGCCGGTCCGTGTGTTTCCGCCGACAACCTCGTGCTGCGCTTCGACCTCCGGATGGAGCGCGCGCATGTGCTCGGCAACGCCCACCAGGCTGCCCTGTCGCTGCACGGCGCGGAGATATCCGGTTGTGTGCTCGCCGCCGGCATCTCCATCAGCCATGCGTGCGGCCCCGCCGTGGATGCGACCAACCTGGTGGTCAACGGTGATCTGCATTTCGAGCGGGGCTCCATCGTCGGCCGTGACCGGGACGCCCTGCTGACACTGCGCGGAGCGTCGGTCGGAGGGCGCCTGTACCTTTCGGGCACGGTGCTGGAGAACGGGCAGGGGCCGGCGGTTCAGGCCGACCGGATGAGGGTCGCCAATGGGCTGCGCATGCGCGGTGCCACCGCGACCGGCGCCTCTGGCACGTACGCCATCGTCTCGTTGGTCGACGCGGCCGTCGGGGGCAAGGTCAACCTGAAGCAGACGCGGATCGAGAACTCCGCGGGGCCGGCCCTGGTCGCGAGCCGGCTGAAGGTCGAGGGCGACTTCGACCTTGATGAGACCCGGATCGCGGGGACCGGGGACCGATCGACCGTGAACCTGTTCAACTCCTGGGTGGCAGGCACGTTGTCCATGGTGAAAGCGCACCACCAGAACAGCAGCGGTTGCGTGATGAATGCCCAGCGGGCCGTCGTGGACGGTGATGTCCGCCTCGACCACTCCACGTTCACCAGCCACACCGACCGGGCCGCCGCGGTCAACGTGTTCAGCGCACGCGTCGGCGGCTACATGTCCCTGTCGAGGACCCGGATAGTGAACGAGCTGGGGACGGCGCTGTTCGCCGTCCAGCTCAAGGTCGGCGGTGACCTGCGGCTGGACTCCGGGTTCACGGCGCGAGGCGGCGGGAGCGACGGAGTGGTGCGGCTGCACGCTTCCAAGATCGAAGGGGTACTTGACCTGAGCGCGTCCCACCTCGAAGCCACGCGTGGGCCGGCGCTCTCCGCCCGATCGATGGAAGTGCTCGCCGACCTTCGAGCCGATGCCGTCACCGTCATGGCCAGGGGCTCGTCGGTGGACTCCTTCGCCCCGCCGATGATCGACCTGCGGAACACCAGCGTGCGCGGACGCCTGGCGATCTCGCCGCAGACCATTGAGGACAACCGTGTGAACACCCGGCGCAAGCTGCTTGCGCTCGACGACACGGTCTTCGGTGTCCTGGATCCGAGAATCACGGTCAAGGACTGGATCCGGGTACTGGCACAGGACACGCCCGCCTACACCTCACAGCCCTACCAGCACCTCGCGGGCCGCTATCGGGACCAGGGGGATGAGCGGGAGGCCCGCCAGATCCTCATGGCCCAGTACCGCGATCAACTGAAGAGGTCGGACAGGCAGGGCCCCTTCCTGCGGGTCTGGCAGAAGCTGGCAGGAGTGACCATCGGGTTTGGCCACCAGCCCTGGCGCGCGGTGTTCGGGCTCGTGGGGATCTTCGTCCTGATGAGCCTGCTCGCCCTGTGGGGTGGGGGCCTCGACGGAGCAGGATGCCACGGCGTGCAACGCGTCGGCCGCGCCATCGAGGCCAGCCTGCCGCTGCTGCGCATCCAGCAACTCGAGGGCTGCGAAACCGGTTCGGGCACGGCAGGACTCACGTTCATTCTCGCGACGTGGATCGCCCAGGTCGCCGCCTGGATGTTCGCCACTCTCTTCATCGTCGGCCTCACCACGGCGGTGCGCCGCCGACCTTCCTGAAGGCCGTGGCGCAACGCGGCGTGGCTCGGGCGGAGTCACCAGCTGCTCTTCCTCACTCCGGGTAGCAGGCCTGCGTGGGCCATCTCGCGGACCCGGATGCGGGACAGGCCGAAGGCGCGCAGGTGTCCGCGGGGGCGGCCGTCCACGGCATCGCGGTTGCGCAGGCGGGTGGCGCTGGCGTCACGTGGCTGGCGGTAAAACTCACGCTGCGCGGCGTCGCGTTCGTCGTCCGTGGTCCGGGGTGAGGAGATGGTCGCCTTGAGTTCGGCGCGGCGGGCGGCGTGGCGCGCGACGGTGCGGCGGCGCCGGTCGTTCTTCGCGATCTTGCTCTTCTTCGCCATCAGACGTTGCCTCCGCGGGCGCGGATGCGGGCCACTGCGGCTTCGATGCCGATCGTGTCGACCGTCTTGATGCCCTTGGTGGAGAGAGTGAGTCGGACGTGGCGGCCTTCGCCGGCCAGCCAGTAGCGCTTGTGCTGGATGTTGGGGTCGAAGCGGCGCTTGGTGCGGCGGTGCGAGTGGGAGATGCGGTGGCCGAAGCCGGGTCGGCGTCCGGTGAGTTGGCAGTGTGCGGACATGGTTCCTCCTTGGGTGAGGGGAGCACCGTATCAGCTTAATGAAAATGAAAACCAATGCCGTGTATGGTGCTGCCCATGACTTGTACCGAACTGTGTCCGATCGCGGAGCCGAGGTCCGCCGTCGGCGCCAGTGGCAGCCATGTGACCCGCATGAACCGCAGGATCGACCCCGACCGGCGCGCACCACACCCGTACGACCGCGTCGGCGGCCATGCCTTCCTCTCCCGTTCGACGGGCACCGTGGGCCGGGGTGAGCGGCACTACGGACGCGGACGGAGCGGGCGATGAGCGAGGACCCGGCACGGATGCCGGTCGTGATCGTCGCCGGGCTGCACGCGGACGCCCGCAGGGCGGCCGTGGAGGGGATTCTGCGCGCGCATCCGAACTCGGTGGCGCTGCACCACGACCTGACCGGCGCCGTCGACCGTGCGGTGCGCCGCACGGTGCGCGACGCTGTCGGCCTGCTGAGCAGCGGCGAGGCGCCCCTGGTGAACGACTGCGCGTGCTGCGCGTTGCGCGAGGACCTGGTGCCCGAGCTGCTGCGACTTGCAGAGGAGAGGCAACACCGCCTGGCCGTCGTGGAGTTGTGGGACTCGGTCGAGCCGCAGGCGATGGCCGCGGTCATCGCCGCCGCGGGTTCGCCGCTGGTCCTCACTGGGGTCGCCACGGCGGTCGACCCCGCGCTGGTCCTGCCGTACCTGGGCAACGGGGACGACCTGGCCGACGTGGGTCTCGCCGCCGCACCCACCGACCAGCGCACGGTCGCCGACACCTTCGCCCGGCAGCTGGAGTACCCGACCGTGATCGCCCTGGCGGAGAGCGACCCGGACGGGGGAGGGCGCGAGGGCGCTGACGACAGTGACCGCGCGCTGCTCGACCAGCTCACACCGGGTGCGCGCGCGATACCGGTGGAGGACGGAGGCGGTCTGGGCTCCGCTCTGCTGGCAGGCTTCGACATGGCAGCGGCCGCCGCCCGGATGCATCCCGCATGTGCGCTGCTGCCGCAGGAGTGCGACGAGCACGGTGTCACCACCCTCGTCTGGCGCGGCGAACGCCCCTTCCATCCGGGGCGCCTCTACGCCGCCCTGGAAGACGTGACCTGTGCCGCCGCCCGCAGCCGTGGGCGGTTCTGGCTGGCAGACCGGCCCGACACGCTGCTCGCGTGGGACGCGGCAGGCGGCGCGCTGTGCGTGGAATCGGGCGGACCGTGGCTTGCCGCTCTGCCGGAGGCGGCCTGGGAGATGGTCCCGGTCGAGCGTCGCGTCGCCGCCTCTTTGGACTGGCATCCCGAGCACGGAGATCGTGGACAGTACCTCACCTTCACCTCGCCCGGCCTCGACCGCGACGGCCTGCAAACCCTGCTCGACTCGTGTCTGCTCACCGACGACGAGTACGCGACGGGCAGGGACGGCTGGAGCCGACTCCCGCACGCCTTCGACGGCTTGCTCGACCCGGCTGCCTGAGTGCGACCCATACCTGCCCCTACGAGTTCCGCCGCACCCGAAGAAAAGAGGACCGCCCCGCCATGCCCCGAAGCCTGAACAACAACCGCCGCCAGACGGTGAAGCGCCCGCGCGTCAACCCGCTGGACGCCGCCGGCATCACGTACATCGACTACAAGAACACCGACCTGCTGAGGAAGTTCATCTCCGACCGCGGGAAGATCCGCAGCCGTCGCGTGACCCACGTCAGCCGTCAGCAGCAGCGGCAGATCGCACAGGCGGTCAAGAACGCCCGTGAGATGGCGCTGCTGCCCTACGGCTCTCGATGAGTGCTCGGGAATGCGGCGACGGCCGCCTTGTGAGGTGAGGCGCGCGCAGGAGCCGGAGCGGCCGGGCCCAACTGCGGCTGCGATGCGACGCGTTGGTGTGACCTGCGTCATACGTGGGGTGGTGCGGGAGGTACGTGGGCAATCTTCGAGCTGACCCGTGACGTCTGGCACGGGGATGCGAGGATGAGGCCGCCATGACTGTCGGGTGGGTAGCACGCACGGTACGGGCCGCGGTGTTCGCGGCCGTCTGCGTGCTGCTCGCTGCCCTCGGCCACGCTGTGATGTCGGGGCACGCGGTGCCCTGGTGGGTAGTGGCGCTAGGGACCTTCTTCATCGGTGCCGTCGTGTGGGGCCCGGCCGGCAGCGAGCGCCGAACCTCCACGGTCGTGACCCTCACCGTGACCGCCCAGGCAGGTCTGCACGCGGCGTTCTCGGTCGCACAGTCGTGGGCCGATGCGGCGGAGTCGCGGGCGTTCACAGGCGCCATGACGGAAATGGATTCCGTGGGCTCCATGGGTGCCTCGTCCTCCATGCCGTCCATGGGGCATGACATGGGCGGCATCCCCTCGGCCGGTATGGTCGCCGGGCACCTGCTGGCCGCCCTGTTGTGTGGCGTGTGGCTCGCGCACGGCGAGCGGGCCGCCTTCCGGATCCTGCGGGCGCTGGCGGGCTGGTTCGTGGCACCGCTGCGACTGGCCGCCCTGCTGCTCCCCATGACCCCGCACCGCCCGCGCGTACGGGGGCGCCGTACCGGCACGGTGCGCAGGCCGCGCCGGCTTCTACTCGTCCACGCGATCACCTCTCGGGGGCCACCGGGGCACCCTGCTGTCGTCTGAACGACTCACGACAGCTGGTTCCCTGTAGCCCAAGCCGTCACCGTGGCGCTTCGCGCCCTGACGGACGGACGGCTGCGGGCATCGGCCCGTACGGGCCGTACCCCTTTCACCGGACCGCGGCTACCCGCACGCGCCTCCGCGTCTGCATCCCTGGCAGCGGCTCCGGATCCCGGATCTCCGAGAAGGACACCAGGTGATCACTCCTGCCCTGCCCCTTGCCCCATTTCCACGTGACGCGTCGATGACGTCGTGGGCGACGGTTCCCCGCGACGTCGCACAGATCAGCGCCGATGCGCAGGCGGCCGACGGCGACCTCGCCCTGGCCTGGCGGCTGCCCGACCTCGACGACGGCATCGCAGGGAGCGAACTCCCCGCAGCGCCGGCCGAACCGCTCCGCGAGGCCCCCGCAGCCTGACCCGGCACACCTGCAGGGCCAACGTCCGTCCCCATGCCTCGCGCCTCGCGCGTCATCACTAGGAGTGCCCCATGTCCGTGTCCACGGACCCATCCGCCCAGCCCACTCCATCCACCACCTCCGCTCCACCGCCCGCCTCGTCCCCCTGGAGCGCCCTGCGCCCCTTGATCCTGCGACTGCATTTCTACGCCGGGGTGTTCGTGGCCCCGTTCCTCCTCGTCGCCGCGTTCACCGGCCTGTTGTACGCGGGCTCGTTCCAGGCCGAGAAGATCGTGTACGACCATGAACTGCGGGTCCCCGTAGGCAAGTCCGAGCTCTCCATCAGCAAGCAGGTCGCAGCCGCCCGCCAAGCCCGTCCCGAGGGCACGCTCAGCGCGGTGCGCCCGTCGCCGGAACCGGGCGCGACCACCCGCGTCCTGCTCTCCGGAGTGCCGGGAGTGGACCCCGACCACACCCTCGCCGTGTTCGTGAACCCGTACAACGGAGAGGTCCGCGGCGCACTCGAGCAGTACGGCTCCACCGGAGCCCTGCCCCTGCGCACCTGGATCGACGACCTCCACCGCGACCTCCACCTGGGCGAGAGCGGCCGCCTCTACAGCGAACTCGCCGCCAGCTGGCTGTGGGTGATCACCGGCGGCGGCCTCGTCCTCTGGTTCAGCCGCCGTCGAGCCCGCCGGACGATTCGCGGCACCAGCGGACGGCGGCGGACGCTCGGCCTGCACGGCTCCGTGGGCGTATGGGCTGCGGCCGGCCTGTTCTTCCTCTCCGCCACCGGCCTGACCTGGTCGACGTACGCGGGAACGAGCATCAGCGACCTGCGCGACGCACTCGGCCAGGCCACCCCGTCAGTCACCGCCACGGTGGGCGCGGGCCACGAGGGCCACGCCGCCACGGGCTCGATGCCCGGCATGGATATGGGGCCGGAAGCAGCGGACTCCGCGCACGTGAAGGTGGGGCTGGACGCGGTCCTCGAGACGGCCCGCGATCAGGGCCTGTCCAACCCCGTGGAGATCGTTCCGCCCGCCGACACCGCATCGGCGTACGTCGTCAAGCAGATCCAGCGCAGCTGGCCCGAGAAGCAGGACGCGATCGCGATCGACCCCACCTCCGGCGTGGTCACCGACACCCTGCGGTTCGAGGACTATCCGCTGCTCGCGAAGCTGACCCGCTGGGGCATCGACGCACACACCGGCAACCTGTTCGGCCTCGCCAACCAGATCGCCCTGGCCGCGCTCGCCCTCGCTCTGATCCTCCTGATCCTGTGGGGCTACCGCATGTGGTGGCTGCGCGGCCGCGGCACGTCCTTCGGGAGGCCGATCCCGCGCGGGGCGCTGCGCGCGCTGCCCTGGTACGTGACCGTCCCGGCCGCACTGCTGATCGCCGCGCTCGGCTCCTACGTACCGCTCCTCGGGATCCCGCTTCTCGCGTTCTTCGCGGTGGACCTGGTGCTCGGCGAAGTGGCCCGTTGGGATCAGCCCCGGGAGAAGACGAACAGCGGCTGATCCGTCCTGCGGCCTCGCTCGTGCCGCCGACACTTGTGCCGGCGGCACGACTGGCCGGGATCCCATCGGGGTCGACGGCCATGACCGTTCTGATCACGGTGTGGGGAGCGTCTCCCGGCGTGGGCAAGTCGACGCTGTGTACCGGACTGTCCCGATGGCTGGCAGATACGGGACTGCGGGTGGACCACTTCCACGAAGAAGAGATCCTGACCCGCCCGCAGTTCGCAGCGGTGGCCGAGGAGTTCAAGGCGACCGGCACAGTCGCGCTGGGCACGCTGATTGCCGGGACCGCGAAGTTCGTCGATGCGGTCGCAGCGAGCGGCGATGACGTGGTGGTCGCGGACGCCTTGATGCCGTTCCTGCCCACGTTGTTGGCCATGGGGCACGGGGGAGAGGCCATCGACGCTTTCATGGCCGACCTCACCGCGGTTCTCGCACCGGTCCGGCTGGTCATGGTCTTTCTCGACGGCGACGCCGAGTCCGCACTGGTTCGAGCCGCGGCGAGGGATGGCGCGCAGTGGCTGGACTGGTACGTCGAGAAGCTCGCGAGGTATCGGGTGAGTCCTCCGGTGGCCGACGTGTCTTCGGCGGTGAAGTACTTGTGGCGTGAGCGTGCGGTGACGCTTGCCGCGGTCCGCCGGGAGGACTGGGGTCTCGTCGTGATCAAGCGTGCTGACGAGTTGCCTCCGGATGAGGTGCTGAAGGTCGCGCAACAGGGTCTGAGGCCGTGGCTCGGGGCGGCCACAGGGGGAGAGGAAGGCCCGCGCAGTGAATGACGCGAGCCGGCGTTCCGTACGTCTCGCCGTCAGGGCCTACGCGAAGTCGGAGTAGGCGAGGTGGGTTGCGCAGACCCGGCACCGGAAGAGATATGCCGTCGCCTCGCCGTCCTTGTCCAGTGAGCCCAGGAAGTGCTCGACCTGAACCGACGGCCGACCCCAGCCGCTCGCTTCGCGGCGCAGCATGTCCAACGCCTCTGGAAATACGGCGAGTTCGGCGGCACCGGCCAGGCCGACGAACGCGGCCCCATCGCCACAGTGGAAGAACCACTGAGGCTCCTGCCAGGCGAGGAATCCCGGTGGGGGCTTGCATGATCCCGTCCATCCGCCGCATGGAATCGGAGCACCGAACAATAACGAGAGCACTGCTCTTGCTTTCGCGCACCGATCCGGTGCACACTGATCTCAAGTGAGAGCGCTGCTCTCCAAATCTAGAGATCCGTCCTCTCCAACACCGGGGGTCACCATGTCGCAGCCGTACTACCTGCAGGGCAGCGCCTTCGCCATCCGTATGAACAGCGTCGTCGGCTGGCTGGCGCGGCATGGCGTCAGCCTGATGGGTTCGCAGGAGTTGTCGGTGCGGGGTCGCAAGAGTGGGCAGATGCAGCGCATCCCGGTGAACCTCCACACCTACGAGGGCGTGCAGTACCTCGTCTCGGCGCGAGGCCATTCGCAGTGGGTGCGCAACATGCGGGTGGCAGGTGGCGGCGAGCTGCGGGTGGGGCGTAGGACCCGCACGTTCGCCGCAACGGAGATCGCGGACGACGCGCACAAGGCGGCGGTTGTCCGCGCCTACTTGGAGCGTTGGGGCTGGGAGGTCAACCAGTACTTCCAGGGCATCACCGTAAAGTCCACGGACGCCGAGCTCTTGGCCGCCCTTCCCGACCACCCCGTGTTCCGGGTCAGCGTCGAGCACTGACTCCGGGGCCGGCGGGCAACACGCCGAGGTGAGGAGTCGTGGTCCGGCAGGATCATGGACGGGTGAGCAATACGCACTCCTCAACCGTCCTCGTTCCTCTCGACGAGCCGCCCGTCCCCGTCGCGATCGGCGTCGGCATTCACGGACCGGCGGGGCACGTGGACGACTTCCAGCTGCCGGATCTGTGGCAGTTCCACCTCTACGACTACGAGGCCGACCTCACCGTCGACGGTGTCGCGTACGAGATCCGCCCCGGCAGCGTCAGCCTGGTGCCGCCGGGAACGCCGGTCCGGTACCGGTACCGGGGCCGCTCCGAGCACCTCTACGTCCACCTGAGGCTCGGGTCGGCCGCGGAACCCCGGGAGGTGGCGGCCGTTCAGCACGCCGGACGGCAAGTGGGCTTGCTCGAAGGGCAGTTGAGGCAGGCCCTGGCCGCCTGGCCGAGCACTCCCGGGCGAGCGGTGGCCGAGGTGTGGGCGGCCCTGTGGCGGGTGGCCGAACTGGCGCCCGCGCAGGGCGGAGTCGCTCCGGCCACCCATGCGGCGGTGGTGGCGGCGGTCAGTTTCATCGAGGAACGCCTCGCGGAGCCGCTCACCGTGCCGGAGATCGCGCGGGCGGCCGGTGTCTCGCACAACCATCTGACCCGGCTCTTCCGTGCGGCAACGGGGGAGACCGTGATCGGTTACCTCCGGGTGCGCAGGATGGCGCAGGCCCGCCACCTACTGCGGGCCAGCACGCTCTCCATCCCCGCCGTCGCCGCGACCGTGGGCATCCCGGACCTGCAGGCGTTCAACAAGGCGTGCCGCCGCGAACTCGGGGCATCGCCGAGGGCGGTACGGGCCGATCTTGGATGACGGTGATTATTGACCAGTAGTGGGTGAGCATGGCCCACCTGTTCCTTCTGAGTCACTCCTAGCGTGACGGACATGGAAGAAACAGCGAAGACGACCCCGGACGCGGGCAGGCGCCTGCTGAGCTCGGTGCAGATGGCCCGCTTCGTGGCCCGCGGCGCCCTGCGCCTGGACGCGGTGGTGCCGCCCGAGATGAACGCGGAGGCGCTGGGCGTCCTGGCGGACGGCGTACCGGGCGTGCCGTACGGAACACCGCTCTCCAAGGCGTACGACCAGGGCTCGTTCGTGGCACGGCTCCTTGAACTCCCGCAGGTGGCAGGTGCGGTGCACAGTCTGGTCGGCCCGGAGCCGACCATCGACCACCACGCCGTGCACATCCGCGAGCCCCGCGGCGGCGAGGCCCAGCCACTGCACGCCGACGCCATCATCGACGTACGGACCGACGCCTTCGACGTCCAGCTCATGTACTACCCGCAGGACGTCACCCTGGAGATGGGCGGCACGCTCAGTGTGCCCGGCAGCCATCTGCGGCGCACCAACGAGTCCGACACCGGCCGCTACCAGAACCTGCGCGGCCAGGACCGTCTCGTCTGCCCGGCCGGCACCGTGGTGTTTCTGCACCACGGCATCTGGCACGGCGGCCGCCGCAACGAAAGTGACGTCGTCCGCTACATGTTCAAGGTCCGCTTCAACCCGCAGGTCCGCCAACGGCTCCTGTGGGACACCTCGGACGTCGACGATCCGCAGGTGCGCAGCGAACTCGACGCGCACTTCCCGTGGTACGAGCAGGCCAGCGGCCGCCTCGAGCGCTACAACCGCGTCATGCTGTGGCGCGAGCTGACCGGCGACGACACCTTCGACCTCGACCACTGGGTGACCAGGGTCGCCAACCGCCCTCAGGAGCCCGCCGTATGAGCACCGCCGCGACGACCGCCAACTCGACGACCACCGACTCGACGGCCACCAGCCTGGCAACCACGAGCTCGACGCTGCGGCAGCAAGTACTCGTGCTGTACCTGGCGAACTCGGCCCTGGACTCCTGGGTCGTCGGCTGGTCCCGCTACGACGGAACCGGCCGCACCACCCCGACCTCGGGCGACAGCGACGAGCCGCCCTACGAGACGGGAGTCGCTGCCCTCCTCGACGGCTGGCGGCTGATCCAGGCCTCGCAGCTCGTCCCGCCGTCCCCGGGCCACGAGTACGACGTCTCCTTCCTCAAGCACGAGTTCTTCTTCGAGCGGATCGTGGACACCGCGCAGCCACGGTCGTGACCGGTGACGACCTGCTTGTCCCGGCTCCAGTGACCCCGACGTGCCCGGCCGCCCTGACATCCGGCCGGGCACGTCCCGTAGGTCACGCCTGCGGCATCGGCTCCGTCGTGAAGTGCGCGTGCAGACGGCGCCGGTGATCGACCTCCCGGACGGGACCGGAGAGGGTGACCCGCGCCGTCAGCAGCGGCGTGGTGCTCGACGCGCTCAACCGCAGCTCCAGGTCGCCGGGCTCGACGATGCGCCGGCCCGTACGCCCGGTGAACGACGCGAGGTCGGCGGGCACGGTGGCCCGGACCCGTACGGCCTCGCCCGGTGCCAGTTCCGGCAGGCGGACGTAGCCGACGAGCCGCTGCACCGGCTGCACCACGGAGGCGACCGGGTCGTGCAGGTACAGCTGCACCACTTCGGTGCCGGGCTGGGTGCCGCTGTTGCGGACGGTGCAGGCGAGCGTGAACTCGCCGTCGGTGGCGACGAGTTCGGTGTCGACCCGCAGCTCGCTCCAGTCGAACGTGGTGTACGTCAGGCCGTGGCCGAAGCCGAACGCCGGGGCCGGGTCGAGGTTGGACACCTCGGTGGCCTGGCCCAGGCGGGGGGCGAGGTAGGTGGACGGCTGGGCGCCCGGCCGGAGGGGGACGCTGACGGGGAGTCGTCCCGAGGGGCGCACCCGGCCGCTGAGGACCCCGGCCAGGGCGGTCGTGCCCTCCTCACCGGGGAAGAAGGTCTGCACGATCGCCGCGCTCTCCTGCACCGCGCGGCCCAGGGCGTAGGGCCGGCCCGCGAGCAGGGTCACGACGACCGGCGTGCCGGTGTCCAGGAGCGCGTCGAGGAGCTGTTCCTGGGCGCCGGGCAGCGAGAGGGATGCGGCGTCGCAGCCCTCGCCGCTCGTTCCGCGCCCGAAGAGCCCCGCCCGGTCGCCGAGCGCGGCGATGACGAGATCGGCCTCGCGGGCCAGGGCGATCGCCGCGTCGAAGCCTTCGGTCCCGGAGGCGTCCGCCGCGGCGAGACCTGCGGTCGTGACGATCTCGCTGTCGGGGAACTCCGCCGCCAACGCCTCGCGCAGCGTGGGCAGGTCGATGCCGAGCGGCGCGTCGGGCGTGCGGCTGCCGACGTGCACGGGGAAGGAGTAGCAGCCGAGGACGGCTGTGGGCGTCTCGGCGTTGGGGCCGATCACGGCGATGCGGGCGGGGGCGCGGCCGTCGGTGAGGGGCAGCGTGCCGTCGTTGGACAGCAGGATCACCGATTCCTCGGCGACGCGACGGGCCAGGTCCCGGTTCGGTCCGCCGTCCAGGTCGACGGTCCCGCGGGCGTGCTCGGCGGTGATTCCCGCGAGCGCGTGTGGGGTCGGGTCCCAGTCCGCGTCGAGCAGGCCTGACTCGACCTTCTGCAGCAGCACCCGGCGGGCGGCGCGGTCCACCAGGGACTCCGGCACGGTGCCGTCGGCTATGGCCTTGCGCAGGGGCTCGCCGAACGTCTTCACCGTGGGCAGTTCGACATCGACGCCGGCCGCGAGCGCCGCTCCGGCCGCGTCGCCGAGTGAACCGGCGACACCGTGCAGCGTCTTGAGGAACGCGATGCCGAAGTAGTCGGCGACGACGGTGCCTTCGAAGCCCCAGGTGTCGCGGAGCAGCTCGGTCAGGAGCCGCTCGTCGGACGCCGACGGAATGCCGTCGATGTCGGTGTAGGCGTGCATGACGGACCGTACGCCGCTCTCCCGCACCGCCATCTCGAACGGCGGGAGGATCACGTCGGCGAACTCCCGGCCGCCCATGGACACCGGCGCGAGGTTGCGTCCGGCGCGCGAGGCCGAGTAGCCGGCGAAGTGCTTGAGGGTGGCGACGATCCCGGCGGACTCCAGGCCCTGCACATAGGCGGTGGCGACGGTGCCGACGAGGTAGGGGTCCTCGCCGATGGTCTCCTCGACGCGGCCCCAGCGGGCGTCGCGTACGACGTCCAGGACCGGCGCCAGACCCTGGTGCACGCCGACCGAGCGCAGGTCGCGGCCGATCGCCGCGGCCATCAGCCGGACCAGGTCCGGGTCGAACGTGGCGCCCCAGGCCAGCGGCACGGGGTACGCGGTGGCACCCCACGCGGCGAACCCGGCCAGGCACTCCTCGTGGGCGAAGGCCGGGATCCCGAACCGGTTCGCGGCCACGACACGGCGCTGGGTGCGCGCCAGGGACAGCGCACCGAGCGCGGGGTCGACCGGGGCGGTGCCGAAGGGGCGGGTCAGCTGGCCGAGCCCGTGCGGGAGCAGCTCGTCGAGGTCCACCACCTCTTCCATGTCGTGCTGGTGCGGAGCGACGTCGCCGCCCTCGGCGGAGGCACCCACCCAGACGCCGAAGAGCTGGGCGATCTTCTCCTCGAGGGTCATCTCGGCGAGCAGCGCGTCGGCACGGGCCGCGGCGGTACGGCTCGCGTCACGCCACGGCGGAACGCGGGTCGCGTCGGATTCTTCAGCCGGTGCGGCCATGTGGTCGGTCACTTTCCTCCGACTCCCATCAGCCCCTGGACCAGGGCACGACGGGCGAACAGGTAGACGATCAGGATGGGCAGCATGGACAGCACCACCGCGGCCAGCAGGCCCGGGATGTCGACGCCGTGCTCGGTCTGGAAGTCGTAGAGCCCCATGGTGATGACCTTGGTGCTCGCGGACTGGGTGAGGACCAGCGGGAAGAGGAAGCCGTTCCACGCCTGCAGAGCGGTGAAGACGATGATCGTCGACAGGCCGCTGCGGGACAGGGGGAGGACCAGGCGGAAGAAGATCCGCCGCGGCGACGCGCCGTCCATCGTCATCGCCTCGTAGAGCTCCGGCGTGATGTCGCGCATCGACCCGGTGAGGATCAGCGTGCACACCGGCATGGCGAAGGCGGCCGTCGGCAGGATGACACCGATGAGGTTGTCGTAGAGCCCTGCCTGGCTGATCACGTAGAACATCGGGACGATGACGGCCTGCGCGGGGATGGCGAGGCCGAGCAGGAAGAGCCGGAAGACGCCGCTCGTGAGCCGGCCGCGCCCCCGCACGATCGCGTACGCGAGCGGTGGCACGAGCAGCAGGACGATGCCGACCACGCAGACGGTGACGACCACGGTGTTGACGAAGTACTGGCCGAAACCGTTGTTGAAGTCGTCGATGTAGTTGTCGAGCGTGAAGTGCCGCGGCAGCGACAGGGGGCCGTTGGCGGCGTAGTCCGCGCGGGACTGGAAGGTGGCGACCAGCATCACGTACAGCGGCAGGCCGACCAGGAAGAGCCAGATCAACGACCCGAAGCCGGCCAGGAAGTTGGGCCTTTCCCGGCGTACGGTCCGGGTTGCGGCATGTGTCACAGGCCCTCCATGGTGCTGCGCATCTTGTCGTAGCCCGACAGCCGGACCATGACCAGCGAGATGACCGTGGCGACCAGGACCAGGAGCAGTCCGACGGCGGACGCCGTCCCGTAGTCGAAGCTCTTGAAGGCCTTTTGGTACATGTAGTACGCGCTGATGGTGGTGTCCGTGCCGGGGCCGCCCTGGGTGAGGATCAGGACGGTGTCGAACGTGGTCAGGCCGCCGACCACCATCAGGATCATCGAGGTGATGATGCTGTTGCGCAGCTGCGGCAGGGTGATGTGGAAGAACTGGCGGACCGTGCCCGCGCCGTCGATCTGTGCCGCCTGGTACAGGACCTGGGGCACGGCTCGGGCCGCGCCCTGGTAGATCAGCGTGTGCAGGGGTGTGAACTGCCAGGTGCTGACGAAGACGAGGACGCCGATGGCGCTGGCCTGGTGACCGAAGAGGTTGCCGTCGCCGAACAGCCAGCTGGCCTGCGCCGGGACGCCGAAGTTCGGGTCGAGGACCGCGCGCCACAGTACGGAGACGGCGGCGACGGACAGCAGCAGCGGCACGAAGTAGATGGCGGACAGGATGGCCCGGTTGCGCTGGTGGCCGGCCGCCCAGACGCCGAGGAGGATGCTCAGCGGGGTCTGCACGGCGACGCCGAGCACGGTCAGCAGGACGCTCAGCCAGAGGCTCTGGATGAGCACCGGGTCGTCGAAGAGCTTCTTCCAGTTGTCGAGCCCGGCGAACTCCGGGTCGCTCAGGCCGTTCCACGTCGCGAACGACAGGACGGCCACCAGGATGAGAGGGACAAGGGCGAACAGGCCGAAGAAGACCGCGGCGGGGGCCGCCCAGCCGAAGCCGGGGCGGCCCACGCCGACGACGCCGTCACGGCGGTCCGTGGGCGTCGTGCGCGGTGCGATCTCTTCGTCCTGCTCGTTCCGGACGAGGGTCTTGGTGCTCATGAGGTCGGCAGTGCCTGCATCGCCTTGATGAAACCGCCCTCGTCCAGCTGGCCGTTGAAGAACTGCTGGATCGCCTGGTACATCGAGGTCGCCGCGGACTGCGGGTAGGCCTGGTCCCACGACAGCTGGAAGGCGGGGGCCTTCTCGACCAGCTCGTACTGGAACTTGGCGTAGCCCGGGCTGGCGGCCTTCTGCAGGAAGAGGGGGGTGTTCGTGGTGGTGGGCAGGTTGCCGATGCCGAGCTGCGCCTTCACGAACTCGTCCGAGTACTGGAGCTTGAGGAACTCGGCGACGGCCTCGGGGTGCTCGGTCTTCTTGAGGACCGAGTAGAAGTTGTTGGTGTTGCCGACGAGGTCACTGGCGTCGCCCTTGCCGCCCTTGACGGTCGGGAAGGCGGTGTAGCCGAGGTCCTTCTTGGCGAACTCGGGGTGGGCGTCCTGCTGGGTCGAGTACTCCCAGGAGCCCATCAGCTCGAATCCGGCCTTGCCCGTCGCGAGCAGCGTGGGGGAGCCCTGGTCGGTGAACTTCACCGAGTCGAAGTTGGTGCCGAACGCTCCGGCGTCCACCAGGTCCCTGATCATGCCGAGCGCCTTCTTGCTGTCGGCGCTCTCCCAGGCGGCCTTGTCCCCGTCGAGGGCCTTCTGGAACAGGCCGGGCCCGGCGACGCGGTCGAAGAGGTACTCGAACCACATCAGGGTCGGCCAGCGGTCGCCGCCGCCGAGCGCGATGGGCGTGACGCCCTTCGCCTTGATCGCCTTGACCGCGTGCAGGAGCTCGTCCCAGGTCTTGGGCGGCTTCACGCCGGCGTCCTCGAGGACCTGCTTGTTGTGGAAGAACAGGACCGGCTGGGTGCCGCGCATGGGGACGCCGTACGGCTTGCCGTCGATCTCCGCGCTGTTGAAGACCGAGGGGAGGAACCGCGTCTTGAGCTCCGGGTCCTTGGCGATGAAGTCGTCCAGCGGCATCAGCAGGTCCGCGTCGACGAACGGCTTGATGCTGCCGCCGCCCCAGTTGAAGAAGACGTCGGGCGCCTGCTTGCTGTTGATGACGGTCTGCAGCTTGGCCTGGTAGTCCGCGCCGGGGATGGTGTCCAGGACCGCCTTCACCTTCGACTGCTTGTTGAAGGTGGCGATCAGCTGCTTCTCGACCTTGTTGGCCGCGTCCCCGTAAACGAGGATGTGGATCTTGCCGTCGTCGCTGCCGGCCGTGCCGGAGCCGGTGCCGCAGCCGGACAGGGAGAGCAGCAGGGCCAGCGCCGCACCGCCGACTATCGCGGTTCTGGGCATCCGTGCGCGTAGGGTCATTGCCTCGCCTCTCGAAACTGTTTCGGCAACATCGCCGAAAGTTCACGAGTCGGGACGCTAAATCTCACCCGGTGGGCGGTCAACCCCGCTACGCCGAGTTATCAAAGCGTTATGACGCTGAGGCGCCTGACCATGCCTTATGCTCCAGGGCATGCGTGATGACGAGGAGTTGGGTCGCGTCACCCTGGCAGAGGTGGCCCAGAAGGCTGGCGTCTCCATTTCGACAGTTTCGAAAGTGCTCAACGGCAGGCAGGACGTGGCCGCCCCGACCCGGGTCAAGGTGGAGCGTCTCCTGGAGCGGCACTCCTACCGGCGCACGACCCGAGCCGCCCGCGAGGCGCCGCTCATCGAGCTGGTCTTCCACGAGCTGGACAGCATCTGGGCGATGGAGCTGATCCGCGGCGTGGAGAACGTCGCCAAGGCCCACCAGGCCAGCGTGGTGCTGACGGAGAGCGGCACCCGGCACGCGCCCGACCCCGAGTGGATCGAGGGGGTCATGCAGCGCAGGCCGCGCGGTGTGGTGCTCGTCTTCTCGGCGCTTCCCGCGGAGGTCAAGGCGCGGCTGCGCTCGCGCTCCATCCCGTTCGTGATAGTCGACCCGGCCGGCGGCCCCGAACCGGATGTGCCGTCCGTCGGCTCGGCGAACTGGAACGGCGGGCTCGTCGCCACCCGGCACCTGCTGGAAATGGGGCACCGCCGCATCGGGATCATCACCGGCCCCGACGACATGCTGTGCTCCCTGGCCCGCCTCGACGGCTACCGCTCGGCGCTCAGCATGGCGGGCATCCAGGCCGACCCCGAGCTCGTGCGCTACGGCGACTTCCACGTCGAAGGCGGCTTCAAGCGCGCCCTGGAACTCCTCGACCTGCCCGAGCCGCCCACGGCGGTCTTCGCGGGCAGCGACCTTCAGGCGCTCGGCGTTCTGGAGGCGGCCCGGGTCCGGGAGTTGCGCGTCCCACAGGACCTCTCGGTGGTCGGCTACGACGACGTGCCGGTCGCCCAATGGGCGAGCCCGGCCCTGACCACGGTGCACCAGCCGCTGCGGGAAATGGCCGAGGAAGCCGTGCAGATGCTCATGCGGCTGAGCGTCCAGGAGCCGGTGACCACCCGCCTCGAACTCGCCACCAGCCTCGTCGTCCGCAAGAGCACGGCGCCGCCGGCCCTCTGACGCGCCCCGCCCGCCGCCCGCTCGACGTGCGGGGCGCAGGCGTCCCCGTCCGCGCACCGGACAGGTGCATCGTCAGCTGACGCGCCCCGACTGCCGGCGTCGGTAGCGAACGGTCTCCAGGGACCAGTCCAGGTTGCCGCGCATCCACGAGCGCATGGCGTGCGCGTACCGTTCCAGGTCGGATGCGTGGTGAGGGGGAAGGTTCAAGTCCGTGAGCAGGCGGTCGAGTCCGGCCTCCAGGTCCTGATACCGGCGGACGTCGTCGGCGACCGTCTCCTGCGCTCGGCGCACCGCCTCGGCGAAGCTCAGCCGCTCGGTCTCCTGGAGGAGCACCAGCAGGTTCACGTCGCCGTGGCCGCGGTCCTTGTCGTACGAGAGCACCTCGTTGACCAGAACGACGACATCACTGCAGAGCCGTCGCATGGTCTGGATCGCCTCGCTACGGAAGGCGGAGTGGGGCAGCGCGAAACGGCCGCAGGGTTCGGCCAGGTCCAGGGACATCCACACGCCGATCGAGTGGCGGCGCATCTCGAGGTACGTGTCGATGGCGGGCGTGCGGCCGAGCACGCGGTTCGCCGCCTCCCACTGGTACGACCGCAGGTACACCTCGACATCGCTGTGGAACCGCGTGCGCCAGGACGGGGAGGTGTGGGCCACCGAGCGGCGGCACAGATCGAGGAATCCCCGCAGCAGCGGCATGTCGCCGTCGTGTGGGCCACGGCCGTCGTACATGGCGGCGATCAGGGTTTCGGTCAGTCCGCCGACGGCGAGCAGATCCCTTCCGAACGGCCCGTCGAAGAGGTCGTCGAAGGTGAAGAACCACATCATCCACTGCACGGTGAGGTCGAGCTCCGGGCCCTCCGCACGCGGATAGGCGTGTCCTGCCAGGCGGTCGTACCGCGGCGCGGCAAGCGCACGCCGCTCGACCGGGCCCGGAGTGAGGCCCGTCTCCCGTGCCCAGCGCAGACCCGCACGCCCGGCCCGTTCGGTGTCCGGATTCAGCTCCGTCGGAAACGGGATGGAGAAGTGCGGCGGCCGGCGCTCGGGGACGGCCGCCGCGCCGTCGCGGGCCGCTGGAGTGGAGCCCGTGCCACGGTGCATGGCCGGCCGGGCGGCCGAAGTCCCGGGCCCGGTGGGGCCGGAGGGGATCGTCGGGTGGTGGGAGGCGCCCGGTGAGGAGCCGCTGGGGGAAGGGATGTGTGTCAATCGTCCGGCTCCGTCCGACAGTTGCCCGCTGGCGAGCCCGAGTCGGGCCGGCGCCTTGTGCCAAGTGAGGCTCTCCCGTGCGATGCCCACCGACTCCACGGCCCGTGCGGATCACTCGAACGAGGCGCTTCCCTGTCGCTGAGGTTCCCCCGGCGCGACATCGAAAATATTTCGCTCGTGTCGCGCCATTGTTTCGAAGCCGTGGTGTCCTCCAAGATCTGTCCAGCGCGCGTCACATGGCGCGCTGAACAGAGCTGGAGGACAGTCATGGCCCGGAGCGCATCCGATCATCCTCGCCGGAGAGCCGTTCTCGGCGCCGGAATGGGCGTCATGGGCGGAGCACTCGCACTGACAAGTTTCGAAGCGGTCACCGATACGGTCGGAAACGCCGAGGCGGCCGTGGGCGGGGCACCCCGGCTCACCGACGGCGGCTCGTACGTCTCGTTCAAGCCGAGCCCCGGGGCGTTCGCTCTCGTGCGGCACGGCAGGGCCACCGCCGTCGTCGTGGACGCGGACGACCATTCCGGAGTGGTCCGGGTGGCCGGCGACCTGTGCGACGACATCGAGCGTGTCACCGGCGTCCGGCCTGCCGTGCACAAGACGCGTGACGGGCAGGTGCCGGCCGGTGAGCACGAGGTGATCCTGGTCGGCACCCTGGGGCGCAGCGCGCTCATCGGCCGCCTCGTCGACGACGCGACGCTCGACGCGACGGGCGTGACGGGGCGCTGGGAGACGTCCCTGCAGGCGGTCGTCGACCATCCCCTGCCCGGTGTCGAGCGCGCCTTCGTCATCGCGGGCAGCGACCCACGGGGCACCGTCTTCGGCGCGTACGACGTCAGCCGGGGCATCGGCGTCTCGCCCTGGTACTGGTGGGACGACGTCCCGCCGACCCGCCGCGACGCGCTGTACGTGGAACCCGGGCGCTACACGCAGGGAACGCCCAGGGTGCGGTACCGCGGCGTCTTCATCAACGACGAGAACCCCTCCCTCGGCACCTGGGCCCCGGCCCACTTCGGCCCCGGGAAGGCCGACGGTTACCCCGGTGGCCTGAACGCCGACTTCTACGCGAGGGTCTTCGAACTACTGCTGCGCCTCAAGGCGAACTACCTGTGGCCGGCCGTGTGGGGACGGGCGTTCGCCGAGGACGACCCGGAGAACCACGCCCGCGCCCAGGAGTACGGCATCGTGATCGGCACCTCCCACGAGGCGCCCATGATGCGCGGCATCGAGGAGTGGAACCGGCATGCCGTCGCCGCGGTCCGCGACGCCGACGGGAAGATCACCACACCGGGCCACGACCCGTACGGCGGCACCGGAGAGTGGTCGTTCCGTCGCAACGCCGAGGCCATCAAGGAGTACTGGCGCGACGGCATCCGCCGCATGGTGGACCAGGACTTCGAAGGCGTCGTCACCCTCGGCATGCGCGGCAACGGCGACGTCAGCCTCCCCGACGGCGACGGCATCGAGCTCATGCAGGAGATCGTCGCCGCGCAGCGCACCATCCTCGCCGAGATCACGGGCAAGGACCTCACCGACATCCCCCAGGTGTGGACGCTGTACAAGGAGGTGCAGCGCTACTGGGCGCGCGGACTGCGCGTGCCCGAGGACGTGACCGTCGTGCTGTGCGACGACAACTGGGGCAACATCCGCCGCCACCCCGACCCCGCTGAACCCCCTCGCTCGGGCGGGTACGGCCTCTACCACCACTTCGACTACGTCGGTGTCGGTCGCAACTACAAGTGGGTGGACACGGCATCGCTGCCGAACCTGTGGGACCAACTGCGGCAGGCCGTCGCGTACGGCAACCACCAGCTGTGGATGGTCAACGTGGGCGACCTGAAGGGCAACGAACTGCCCACGCAGTTCTTCCTCGACTACGCCTGGAATCCCGCCCGCTGGGAGATCGACGCACTCGACGCCTGGCAACGGGGCTACGCGCGGCAGAACTTCGGCGAGGCCCAGGCCCCGGCGATCTCCGAAGTGCTCACCGAGTACGGACGGTTGCAGTCCCTGCGCAAGCCCGAACTCCTCAACCGGCGCATCACCCTCGCGCCCGGCAAGGATCCGGCCACCGACGCGTCGGCGATCGTGTACGACGACACGGCGACGCCCTTCTCCCTGGACCACTTCCAGGAGCTGGAGCGCGTGACGCAGCGGTGGCGCGACCTCGCCGAGCGCGCGGAACGCATCGCACGCCGACTGCCCGCGGACCGCCAGGACGCCTGGTTCGAGCTGGTCGGCTACGAGGTCACGGCGACGGCCAACGTGTACGCCCTGCGCGAGGCCGAGTTCACCAACCTCCGGTACGCGGCCCAGGGCCGGGCCGCCACGAACGCACTCGCGGCCCGCACCGAAGCCGCGCTCGACCGCGACCTCGCCCTCGGCGAACGATTCAACTCCCGCATAGCCGACGGTAAATGGAAAGGGTTCCAGACGCAGCCGCACATCGGCTACGGCGACGTCGCCCGCTACGGACCCAACGCGCCCTGGCAGCAGCCCGAGGCGAACAACGTGGCCCTGCCCGACGAGATCTACCCGGCCGTACGACGCATCGACATCCCCGCCGGCGCCGCCCTCGGCGTCGCCCTGTCCGGCACCGACGCCTGGTGGCCCCAGGCGGACGAGCCCGCCGTCCTCTCGCCGCTCAGCCGCTACGGCACCGCCCCGAGCCCCTACGTGGAGGTCTTCAACCGCGGCGCCGCCGCCTTCGCCTATCGCGTCGAGGCATCGGTACCGTGGCTGCGCGTCGACCACCCGCACGGCCGCATCGACCGCCAGACCCGCCTCACCGTGAGCGCCGACTGGCACCGGGCACCGCGCGGAACCGCACGACCGACGCTGACGGTGCACGGCCCGGACGGCGCCCGCGTCACGGTCGTCGTCCCCGTCGAGAACCCCGACACCAGCGGGTTGCGCGGCTTCGTCGAAGCGGGTGGATACATCGCCATCGACGCCGAGCACACCGATCGCAGGATCGGCGCGGACGGCGTCGACTGGCAGTTGGTCGACGGCATCGGACGCGATCTGGCCGGTCTCACCCCCGTACCGGTCACCGCCCCGAGCGTCACCGCGGGCGGGCGCTCACCGCGACTGGAGTACGACATCAGCCTGCTGGGCGACCGCGAAGTGACGCTGTGGGCGTACCTGTCACCGCGTAACCCCACACTCTCCGGCCAGGGCCTGCGCTACGCCGTCTCGTTCGACGACGACGCGCCGCGGACCGTCGACATCATCGCCGCCACGGGTTCCGACGACGGCACCATGAATCCGCAGTGGGCCCGCAACACCTCCGACAACATCAACCGCACGGCGACCCGGCACACCCTCTCCGCCGGAGTGCACCGGCTGCGGTTCTGGATGGTCGACCCGACCGTGGTGGTGCAGCGGCTGATCGTCGACACCGGCGGGCTGCCGGACACCTACCTCGGCCCGCCCGAGAGCCACCGCCTCCGCTGAGGCGGTCCCGCACCACCGATCCGTTCCTTCCTGATTCCTCAACCCCCTTACCAGGAGGCTCCTTTGTCATCCAGACGCACAGCGCCGGCACTGTTCGCCGGAGCGGCCACCCTGCTGCTCCTCGGCTCGGCATCGGCGACGGCCGCGCCCGCCCACGCAGACCACCACGCCACCCTGCGCGCCCTCGCGGCACCCCACGATCTCAAGGTCGGCACGGCGGTCGACGTCTCCGCGCTCTCCGACGACATCGCCTATCGGGCCGTGGCGGGCCGGGAGTTCAACTCCGTGACCGCCGAGAACGTCATGAAGTGGGAGGTCGTCGAGCCCACCCGCGGCACGTACGACTGGTCGCAGGCCGACGCCCTCGTCGACTTCGCCCGGAGCCACCACCAGTCGGTGCGCGGCCACACCCTGCTGTGGCACAACCAGCTCCCGGCCTGGCTCACCTCCGGTGTCGCCGACGGCTCGATCGACGCCCCCGAACTGCGCCGCATCCTGCGCGACCACATCACGGCCGAGGTCAAGCACTTCAAGGGCCGCATCTACCAATGGGACGTCGTCAACGAGATCTTTGAGGAGGACGGCTCCTACCGGGACTCCCTCTGGCTGCGCACACTCGGCCCTTCCTACGTCGCCGACGCGTTCCGCTGGGCACACGCGGCCGACCCCAAGGCGAAGCTCTTCCTCAACGACTACAACGTCGAGGGCGTCAACGCGAAGTCGACCGCCTACTACGACCTCGCCAAGAAGCTGCGCGCACAGGGCGTTCCCGTCCAGGGGCTGGGAATCCAGGGCCACCTGGACATCCAGTACGGCTTCCCCGCCGACGTCCAGCAGAACCTGGAGCGGTTCGCGGCGCTCGGCATGCAGACCGCGTTCACCGAGGTCGACGTGCGCATGACCCTGCCCGCCGGCGACACCGAGAGGGCCCGGCAGGCCGACGACTACCGCCGCCTCCTTGACGCCTGCCTCGCCGTGCGCTCCTGCACGTCTTTCACGGTGTGGGGCTTCAGCGACAAGTACTCCTGGGTGCCGGGCACGTTCCCCGGACAGGGCGCCGCCAATATCCTCGACGAGAACTTCGTGGCCAAGCCGGCCTACACCGCACTGGCCGATGAGCTGAGGACGACCCGACCGACAGGTCACAGGCCGTGACGTGGTCCGCCACAGAGACGGCCGGAGCAGGAGATCGGAGACTGTCGTGAGAGCAGACCTCGTGCGTCGATGATCCAGGTCTCGAGCCGGGCCGCCTCGGGTTCTCCCGAGGCGGCCTTCGAAGCGCGGCCTGTCTCCGGAACAGCGGTTCCCGGAGGCTAGGCCGGGTCAGCCGCGGACTGCCCGAACGACCGGTGGGCCACGCCCTGCAGATGGGTGCGCATCGCCGCTTCGCACGCCGCCGCGTCGTTCTCCTCGAAGGCCCGCAGCACCGCGGAGTGCTCGGCGAGCGCCTCCTCCGTGTCGTTGATGCGGCCACCGGTGAAGCGCCGGAAGCGCTGGACGTGCGCTCCCAGCGGGTCGATGGCAGCAGAGAGGAAGCGGTTGTCCGCCGCCGCGGCGATGGCGGCGTGGAAGGCGGAGTCGGCCTGCATGTAGGCGCGGAAGTCGTCCGTCTCCTGCTGGTCCGCCGCGGCCGCCATCTCCTTGTGGTGCTCGGCCAGGATCCGTGCGGTTCCGGCCGCGTCCCGTTCGCAGGCCTGGCGCGCACTGTAGGGCTCGATGAGCAGCCGGGCCGCCATGAGCTCACGGAATCCGCTGTCGTCCAGCAGCGGAGCCACGGTGTAACCGCGGTGCGGCACGCGCTGCACGAGCCCCGTGTTCTCCAGCTTGGCCAGCGCCTCGCGGAGCGGTGTCGGCGAGACACCCCAGTCCTTGGCGATGGTGTCGATGCGCAGCGGCGTACCCGGATCCAGGCCTTCGTCGAGGATGAGAGCCAGCAGGGCCTCGTACGCCTCGTCCATCAGGACCGTCCTGCCGAGCCCGGCCGGACGCACCTGCCTGCCGACTGCTCCCATCCCCGTCGCCTCTTTCCGATGTGGTCCCCGCTGTGGGGCCTGTTGTCCCTGCTGAACGCGCCCCATGCCGCGGCAGTCAGCTTATCCGGGGGAGGGGTCCGCCCGGTGCGGGGACCTGCTGACGTCGGCTCACTTCGCGGTGCGCGGCGAGAGCAGCGTCACGAGTGCGGAGTCGTCCTGCGCGCCCAGGCCCTGGCTCATGGCGAGCTGGTAGAGCTGGTCCGCGGCGGCCGCGACCGAGGTGGCCACGCCGGCCTTCTTGGCGAGGGACACCACGATGTTCATGTCCTTGCGGATGATGTCGAGCCGGGACCGCAGCTCGGGACCGCCGGTGCCGTCCTCGGCGACCTCGTACTGCTGGACCATGCGCGGACCGCGGTCGGCGAGCATGAACGACGCGGCCGCGCCCTGGCCGAGGACGTCGACGGCGCGGTCCAGGTCGATGCCGAGCGCGCGGGCCAGTGCGAGGGACTCCGCGGCGGCCGCGGTGTGGATGCCGCACAGCAGCTGGTTGACGGTCTTCATGATCTGGCCGTCGCCGGTGCGCGGGCCGACGATGTGCAGGGTCGAGGCGAGCCGGTCCAGGACCGGGCGGGCGGCGTCGAGGGCGGTGTCGTCGGCACCGACCATGATCAGCAGATCGCCGGTGCCGGCCCGCACAGCGCCGCCGCTGACGGGGGCGTCGACGAGGTGCACGCCCTGCTCGGCGAGACGGGCCGCCACGGACTGGACGGCGTCGACCCCGACCGTGGAGGTGACGACGACGACCGCGCCCTCGCGCAGCGTGTCCGCGGCGCCCTGCTCGACGAGGCCGCCGCCGAACAGGCAGGACTCCAGCTGCTCCTGGTCGCGTACGGCGATGACGACGACGTCGGCGCCCTTCGCGGCGACGGCGGGCGTGGCGGCGGGGGTGGCGCCGGCCTCGGCGGCGAGGGTGCGGCGCTCCTCGAAGACGTCGAAGGCGTGGACCGGGAAGGCGGCGGACAGGCGGGTGGCCATGGGCAGGCCCATGGCGCCGAGGCCGAGGACCGCGGTGACGGGGGCGGAGGCGGTGGTGTCAGTGGACATGAGGAGCTTCTTCCGTGCGGGCTGCGGCCCGACGGGGCCGCGGGAACAGTGTCTCTCCGCGTCTGGTGAGCGACGGCCACGACCCACGCGAGAGGGAGGCCGGGGCTGTCGCGGTGTCAGACGAGGACGGCGTACATGAGGAGTGACATGGCCAGGCCCATCACGGCGACGATCGTCGAGAGCACGGACCACGTCTTGATGTTCTGGGCGACGCTCATGCCGAAGTACTCCTTCGACAGCCAGAAGCCGGCGTCGTTGACGTGCGAGAAGAACAGCGAGCCGGCGCCGACGGCCAGCGCGATGAGGGACGCCTCCACGGTCGGGGCACCCGCTGCCATGGGCGCCATGATGCCTGCGGCGGCCGTGGTGGCGACGGTGGCCGAGCCGGTGGCCAGGCGGATCAGGACGGCCAGCAGCCAGCCGAGGACCAGGATCGGCATGTGCGCCTCGGCGGCGGCCTTGCCGATGGCGTCCGCGACGCCGGTGTCCACGATGAGCTGCTTGAAGCCGCCGCCCGCGCCGACGATGAGGAGGATGCCGGCGACGGCCGGCAGCCCCGCGGTGACGAGGGTGCGGACCTCGGCCCGGCTCCGGCCCAGACCCCAGCCGAAGACGACCATGGCGAAGAGCACGGCGATGAACATCGCCACGAGCGGGGTGCCGAGGAAGTCGAGCAGGTGGTTGTACCAGGCGTCGCCGGGGAAGGCGATGTCGGCGATCGACTTGGCGAGCATCAGGACGACCGGCAGGGCGATCGCGCCGAGCGAGGTGCCGAATCCGGGGGTGCGGGCCTGCGTGCCCTCCGTGGCCCGGGCCGTCATCAGCGACTCGACCAGCTCGGCGGGAGCCTCGGTGCGCACGTGCCGGGCGATGAACTTCGCGTACAGCGGTCCCGCGACGATCACCGTGGGGATCGCGGCGATGATGCCGAGCCCGAGCGGGTGCCTATGTCGGCCTTGAGCGCGCTGACCGCGACGAGCGGGCCGGGGTGCGGCGGCACGAAGGCGTGCAGGGTGCCGAGTCCGGCCAGGGCCGGGACGGCCAGCAGGACCAGCGGCGTACGGGTGCGCTTGGCCATGACCACGATGATCGGGATCAGCAGGACGAGGCCGACCTCGAAGAACATGGGCAGTCCGATGATCGCGGCGATCAGCGCCATGGACCACGGGAGGACGCGCGGGCCGGAGCGTGAGCCGATGGTGTCGACGATGCGGTCGACGCCTCCGGAGTCCGCGAGCAGTTTGCCGAGGATCGCGCCGAGAGCGATCAACGCGCCGGTGGAGCCCAGGGTCGTGCCCATGCCGGTGCTGAACGACTCGACGACCTTGGCCAGTTCGGTGCCCGAGCCGACGCCCAGGACGATGGATCCGGCGATCAGGGCGATGAAGGGGTGGAAGTCGAAGAGCGTGATGAGCGAGACGATCACGGCGATGGCGACGGCCACCATGACGATGAGTCTTGTGTCGTGCCCGGTCCACGGTGCGGCCGCCAGTGGCACGGCGAGCGAGGCCATCATGCGGGGTTGTCCTTACGTCGTTGTAAGAGGTACGGGGAAGGAAGGGCGAAGAGGGGGCCGGAGGGTCTCGTCCGGCGGCGGTCAGCCGGTGGGGTGCCGTACGGACCGCGGCTCAGCAGCCGGAGCGGACCTCGCCCGTGACGTCGGCGGCGCCGGTGTCGTAGGCGTCGAGGGTCTGGACCTTGTCGCCGGAGGGGGACGAGGCGTCGAACCGGTAGCCGAGCCACTCACGGACCAGGCGGCGGGCCAGTTCGAGACCGATCACGCGCTGGCCCATGGTGAGGACCTGGGCGTTGTTGCTGAGCACGGCCCGTTCGACGGAGAAGCTGTCGTGGGCGGTGACGGCGCGGATGCCGCGCACCTTGTTGGCGCTGATGGCGACGCCCAGGCCGGTGCCGCAGAACAGCAGCGCCCGGTCCGCGGTGCCGTCGGCCACGAGGCGTGCCGCCGCGACGCCGATGTGCGGGTAGGCGGTGTGCTCGTCCTCTCCGACACCGACGTCCTTGACGGAGGCGACGCGCGGGTCGGCCTCGAGGTCGGCCTTGAGGGCTTCCTTGTACGCGTAGCCGGCGTCGTCGCTGCCGATGACGATGTGCAGCGGGGCAGAGGTGGTGTGGTCGGGGTGACCCATCGTCGTTCCTGTTCTCGGGGTGCGGGACTGCAAGGGAGCAGTGGGGGAGTGGTGCGGGGGTGATGCTCGGTACGTCGCTGCTCGGTGCCGGCCCGGGTGCTACTTCGCGAGCAGCTCGGCGACGGTGCGCGCGCACAGGGCCAGCGAGAGGGCGCCGGCGTCGGGCGTGCCGACGCTGCGCTCGGCCAGGGGCCGCGCGCGGCCCAGGCGGGGGGTGAGCGCGGCGGTCGCGTCGGCGGCGACGGTCGCCTCGGTGGCGGCCCGGCCGAAGGCGTCCACCGCGTGGTCGGCGCGGCCGACGGCCGCGGTGAAGGTGTCCACGAGCGGGGCGAGGGCGTCCACGAGCGTCTTGTCGCCGGGCTTGGCACCGCCGAGGGACGTGACGGCGTCGAAGGCGGCGCGGGCGCCGGTGGCCGCACGCACCGCGTCGACCGGTCCGGTGTCGCCGAGTTCCTGGGCGAAGGCACGCAGCCCCACGCCCCACAGCACCCCGGAGGTGCCGCCCGCTTCGTCGGCCCAGGCGTCGGCGGCGGCGCTGAGCAGCGAGCGTGCGCCCGCCGCACGGGAGTCGGCCTGCTCGGCGGCGCGCACGGCGGCGTCGACGCCCTTGGTCATGCCGCGCCCGTGGTCGCCGTCGCCCGCCACCGCGTCGATGCGGCCGAGTTCGGGAGCGGCATCGTGCAGTGCGGCCCGCAGGGCTCGCAGGGCGGCGAGGATCGTGGCCGCGGCGCGGCGTGAGGGCTCGTCGCCCTGGACGACGGGGAGGTCGGGCACGGCCGCGGGCAGCGTGCGCGCCTCGGCCAGGACCTCGGGCAGGGGAATGCGGCGGAAGCCGGGGGCGTCGGCGGGCGCGCACCACCAGCGCTCCAGGTCGTCGTCGAGCCACATCAGGGTCAGTGAGCAGGCGGCCATGTCCAGGCTGGTGACGAGTTCGCCGACCTCGGGCCGTACGACGGTGAGCCCGGCCGCGCCGAGGGCCTCGGACACGTGGCCCCACAGGAGGAACAGCTCCTCGTACTTGGTGGCGCCGAGGCCGTTGAGGATCGCGGCGACGCGCGTGCCGGCCGTGGCGGGGCGCTCGGTGAGCAGCCGGTCGACGAGGATGCGGGCGATGGTCGGGGCGTCGGCCATGTCGGTGTCCTCGACGCCGGGTTCGCCGTGGATGCCGAGGCCGATGGCCATCTTTCCGTCGGGCACGGTGAACAGCGGGGCGTCGGCGCCGGGCATCGTGCAGCCGGCGAAGGCGATGCCGAAGGAGTACGTGGCGGCGTTGGCGTGGCGGGCCGCGGCCTCGACGGCGTCCAGGGCGAGGCCTTCCTCCGCCGCGGCGCCCGCGACCTTGAAGACCGTGAAGTCGCCCGCAATACCGCGCCGTTCACCGTCCCGCTCGGCGGGTGCGCTGGCGATGTCGTCGGTGACGAGCACCGTGCGGGTGTCGGTGCCCGCGTCACGCAGCCGGGCCTGCGCCATGCCGAAGTTCATGCGGTCGCCCGCGTAGTTGCCGAAGCAGTAGAGGACGCCGCCGCCGGCGTCGGCGGCCCGGGCGACCGACTCCGCCTGGCGGCTGGAGGGCGAGGTGAAGATGTTGCCGACGACGGCGCCGGCGGCGAGTCCGCTGCCGACCAGTCCGCTGAAGGCCGGGTAGTGGCCGGACCCTCCGCCCACGACGACGGCGACCTGACCCGGGGGAAGCGCCTTGCCGCGTATGACGCCGCCGGGCACGAGGGTGACGTGCTCGGGGTAGGCGGCGGCGAATCCGCGCAGCTGGTCCTCGCTGAAGCGGGCGGGGTCGGCGTACAGCCTGGTCATGGCGGGTTGTTCCTTGTCGG
>NZ_JAMOLN010000123.1 GCF_024448165.1 Streptomyces longispororuber | reverse complement strand
TTCCAGGACCACGGGCCGCGCTCAGCGCGGGGTGGCGAGCCAGTCGGCGTAGTGGGTGGGGGCCAGGCGCGCCTCGGGGCCCGCGATGAGCTCGTCGCCGGTGACGGCCGCGAACAGGCCTGCCGACGGATCGGTGACGACGGTGCGGTCGTCCTTGCGGGCGGCCAGCGTGCGGCGGCCCAGCTCGTCGAGCGTGAAGACGTCGGGGCCCGCCACGTCGAGGATGCCGTCGAGCGGCGGGGCGGTCGCCACGTCGGCGAGCGCCGCGACCACGTCGGCGGTGGCGATCGGCTGGATCCGGGTGGCGGGCAGCCGGACGGTCCGCTCGTCGGACGTCCAGGACATGGTCGGTTCCATGAACTCGAAGAACTGGGTGGCGCGCACGATCGAGTACGGGGTGGGGCCCTGGCGCAGCAGCTCCTCCTGGAGCGTCTTGGCCCGGTAGTAGTCCAGCTGCGGCACCTGGTCGACGCCGACGATGGACAGGATCACCTGGTGGCGCACCCCCGCCCGGTCGCCCGCCGCCAGCAGGTTCCCCATGGTGGTGCGGAAGAACGCGGGGGAGTCCTGGTCGAACGTCGGCGAGTTCGTCACGTTGACCACCGTGTCCGCGCCCTCCAGTGCCCCGTCGAGGCCCTCGCTGGTGAGCAGGTCGACGCCGGTCGACAGGGAGACGGGGAGCACCTCGTGGCCCGAGGTGCGCAGGGTGTCGACGAGCTGGGAGCCGATCAGGCCGGTGCCGCCGATGACGGTGAACCTCATGGCCGTGTCCTTTCGTGGGGGCCGAGTGCCGGCCGGCCGTCCCGGTCGCAAACTCGGATATCTGATGTCCGAGATAATACTCGGATAGTCTGTGTCCGAGTCAAACGGGAGGGCGAACGGGAGGGCGCATGAAACTGTCCGGTGGCGTGGAGTGGGCGCTGCACTGCTGCGTGGTGCTCACGGCGGCGACCGAGCCGGTCCCTGCCGCCCGGCTGGCCCAGCTGCACGACGTCTCGCCCAGCTATCTGGCCAAGCAGATGCAGGCGCTGTCCCGGGCCGGGCTGGTCCGCTCCGTCCAGGGCAAGACGGGCGGGTACGTGCTGACCAGGGAGGCCGCCGAGATATCGGTCCTCGACGTGGTGCAGGCGGTCGACGGGGCGACGCCCGCCTTCGTGTGCACCGAGATCCGGCAGCGCGGCCCGCTCGCGACCCCGCCCGAGAAGTGCGGGAAGCCCTGCGGCATCGCCCGGGTGATGGGCGCCGCCGACGCCGCCTGGCGGGCCTCGCTCGCGGGCGTCACCGTCGCGGACCTCCGGGACTCGGTGGAGCGGGACAACGGGCCGGGCGCGCTGACCGGCGTCGGTGCCTGGCTCGGCGGCGACGAAGGCTGACCGGGGGACCGGGTACAGCCCGGGGCACGGTTTCCGGTGCGTGGCCGCCGAGTGAATGATGTGCACATGCCTTGACGGGTGGTCGGGCCCCCGCGCACCGTTGCTGGGGCCGATTCCGTCCAGTGGGGGGCAAGTGAACAGCAGACTGTTCGGCGCGGGAGCGGTGCTGTCCGTTCTCGCCCTGGTGAGCGCGGTGCCGGCACCGGCGTCGTCGACGGAGCGGCACGGCCTTCCCCTGGGGGCCGCCGACCTGACCGAGACGCGGACGACGCGGACGCTGCAGCCCGGCGTCACCCTCACCCGCATCGTGCGCGGCGCCGACGCCCCGGCGATGGCCTGGACCGTGGAGGTCTCCATCCCCGGTGGGGCCGGCTCCCCGGACCCGGACGCGCCGCCGACGGCCCTCAAGGACCGGGTGAGCGCCGCGGAACTGGTCGACGAGCTGACGGGCGACGGCTTCACCGCACGGTCCGAGGAGGTCACCACCGCCGCGACCGCCGACGACCCGGGCGGCACGCTCGGCTGGCGGGTCCGCGTCGGCAGCTTCGGCTCGGAGGCCGCCGCGACCGCCGAACGCACCCGGCTGCGGACGGCCGGATACACCGGATCCGCCGTCTACACCGGATGGGACGGCGACGCCACGGACCGCGGCCCCTGGCGGATCGACGTGCTCACCATCGACCCGAAGCGGTTCCGCGGCACGCTCACCGCCTCGTACGGACCCGATCTGGAGAACCGCGAGACGACCAGCGCGCTCGCGGGCGCGGCGGGCGCCACCGCGGCGGTCAACGCCGGGTTCTTCGTGCTCGACCCGCGCGCGGGCGCCCCCGGCGACCCGGCCGGCACCGGCGTCTACGACGGTCGGTTGCTGAGCGAACCCGTGAACGGCCGCCCCGCCCTGGTGGTCCACGACTCCGGGCGGCGCAGCGAGGTCACCCGGTTCACCTGGCAGGGCCGGGTCACCGCCCGGAACGCGTCGCTGCCGCTGGACGGCATCAACCGCGTGCCCGGCCTGATCCGGAACTGCGGAGGCACCGCCGACGACAGCCCGACCGCGGCCCCGCTGCACGACACGACCTGCACCGACCCCGACGAACTCGTCGCCTTCACACCCGAGTTCGGCGCCTCGACACCGGCGGGCGACGGCGCCGAGGCCGTCCTGGACAGCCGCGGCCGGGTCACCGAGGTGCGCACGCCGCGCGGCGGGCCGCTGCCGGCGGGCGGCCGTTCCGTCCAGGCGACCGGGACGTACGCCGACCAGCTGAAGGGGCTCGCCCGGGTCGGTCAACCGCTGCGAATCCAGAGCGGGTTGACCGACGCGAAGGGCCACCGGGTCGCCACCTCGCCCGGCACCGACATCGTCAACGGCGGCCCCGAACTCGTCCGCGACGGACGCCTGCACGTCACCCCGGCCGCCGACGGGATGGTCCAGCCGGACAACCCGAGCTTCTCCTACGGCTGGGTCCACAAGCGGAATCCGCGCACCCTCGCCGGGGTGGACGCCGCCGGACGCACCGTGCTCGTCACCGCCGACGGCCGGGCCACGAACGCGCTCGGGCTCAGCATCCCGGAGAGCGCCGCGGTCGCCAGGGCGCTGGGCCTGCGGGACGCGATCAACCTGGACGGCGGCGGCTCCACCACCATGGTCGCCGACGGACAGGTCATCAACGACCCGTCGGACGCGGCCGGTGAACGCCCCGTAGGAGACGCCCTGTTGGTCCTTCCCTGACCCCACTCACTGCCGAGCTCCACCCCCGTCCGTCGCCCGACCGCCGCACCACGGGAGCCGCCATGACCGTCGCCACCGCCCGCCGCGTCAGATCCCTGCTGCTCGTTCTCGCCGCCCTGCTGGTCACCCTGGCGCCGGCCCCGGCGGCCCTCGCCGCCCCGGTCGCGAAGCCGGGCGCCGAGGTCGTCTCCGTCACCCAGGTGACCGGCCGTCAGGTCGACCTGGGCGTGCGGTCGGCGGCGCTCGGGGGCCGGACCGTGAACGTCCGGCTGCTCACGCCCGACGGCTGGGACCCGGACGACCGCGGCCGGCGCTGGCCGACGCTGTGGCTGCTGCACGGCTGCTGCGGCGACTACACCTCGTGGACGAGCCGCACCGACGTCGCCGGCATCGAGAGCCTGCGCGACGTCCTCGTGGTCATGCCGGAGGCGGGCTGGAACGGCTGGTACAGCGACTGGTGGAACAACGGCGCGGGCGGCGACCCGGCCTGGGAGACCTTCCACACCCAGGAGCTGCGCCGTCTCCTGGAGAGCGACTGGGGCGCGGGCAGCCGCCGGGTCGTGGCCGGACTGTCCATGGGCGGCCAGGGCGCGCTCCTGTACGCGGCCCGGCACCCGGGCATGTTCAAGGCGACCGCCGCGTACTCCGGCTCCGTGCACCCGCTCCTGAACGACGAGTCGGTGAACCGCATCATGGGCTTCTTCGCGGGCCAGGGCGACGACCCGCGGCGCGTCTGGGGCGACCCCGTCGCACAGCGCGACATCTGGGCGGCGCACGACCCGTACCACCTGGCGAAGCGGCTCAAGTCGCTGCCCGTGTACCTCTCGTGCGGCGACGGCACCACGGGGCCGCTCGACGCGCCGGGCGTCACCAGCGCCCTCGAAGCCGACTTCAACCGGCAGAACCAGGCGCTCGCCGCCGAACTCGACCGCGTCGGGGCCCGGCACGTCACCACGAACTTCTACGGGCCCGGGACGCACGGATGGGCCTACTGGCAGCGGGAGTTGCACGCCTCGCTGCCGATGCTGCTCAGGGCGCTGAAGGTGGCCTGAGCGTCAGGCCGGGGTCAGCCGCGCGATCCTGGCCAGCCGCCGGAACGACTCCAGGAGGCCCTCGCGGTCGTACGTACTGGTCGTGACCAGCACCTCCTGGGCGCCGCTCTCCTTGATCACGGCCTCCAACTCGTCCGTGACCTGCTGCTCCGTGCCGACGATGTGACCGCGCAGACCGGACTCGTAGAGTTCGCGCTCCTTCGCGGTCATGTCGAGGCCCGCGACGCGCTCGGCCGGCGGCAGCGGCGGGAAGGTGCCGTGCGTGCGGGAGTGCGCCATCGACCAGGCCTCCGGGACGAGGAGACGGCGCGCCTCCGGCTCGCTGCCCGCGACCGCGACGGTCCCGGAGATCATCACGTACGGCTCGTCGGCCCACGCGGACGGGCGGAACTGGGCGCGGTACCGGTCGATGCCGCGCAGCATCCTCTCCCGGCCGCGGAAGTCGCCGATGACCATCGGCAGGCCCGCGCGGGCGGCGATCGAGGCGCCCTCGCCCATCGCGAGCACGAACGGCGCCACGGTCAGGCCCTCGGTGGGGCGGGCGTGGACGCGGGTCGGCGACGCGCCGTCGGAGCCCGTGAAGTACGCCAGCAGTTCGTCGAGCTGGCCGGCGAAGTCGTCGGCCACGTCCTTGTCCCGGCCCAGCGCCCGGCGGACGCCGTCCGTGAAGCCGACCGAGCGGCCGAGGCCCATGTCGATCCGCCCCGGGAACAGCGACTCCAGGACCCCGAACTGCTCGGCCACGACCAGGGGTTGGTGGTTGGGCAGCATGACGCCGCCGGTGCCGACGCGGATGCTCCGGGTCGCGGCCGCGACGGCCGCCGCGAGGACGGTCGGGGCCGACCCGGCGACGCCCGGGACACCGTGGTGCTCCGAGACCCAGACCCGGTGGTACCCGAGGCGCTCCAGGTCCTGGGCGAGCGCGACGGTGTCCCGCAGGGCCTCGGGGGCCGGGTGGGACTCGCGGGTGCGGGAGCGGTCCAGGACGGAGAAGCGGGTCTCTTCGATCACGGTGGTCACGCAGTGTTCAACGCGGAAGCGCTCCGCCGGGATTCCCGGGGCCGGCGCACCCCTTCGGGGCGCCCGGCCGGGGAGATCTCCTTAAGGTGGGCCGCGTGGCTCACGACAGACTTCCTCTCGCCGTCTTCGATCTCGACGGGACCCTCGCCGACACCGCGCACCGCCAGCACTTCCTGGAGGCGCGGCCCCGGGGCTGGGACGCCTTCTTCGCCGCCGCGCCGGACGATCCGCCGCTCGCCGAGGGCATCGCGCTCGCCCGGGGCAGCGCCGAGGAGTGCGAGGTCGTGTATCTGACCGGGCGGCCCGAGCGGTGCCGGGCGGACACCGTGGCCTGGCTCGCCGCGCAGGAGCTGCCGCAGGGGCGGCTGCACATGCGGCGCAACGACGACCGCAGGCCGGCCCGGCGCACCAAGCTGGACGTGCTGCGCCGGATCACGCGCGGCCGGGAGCTGCGCATGCTCGTCGACGACGACGAACTCGTCTGCGACGAGGCGGAGCGCGCCGGGTTCCGCGTCGTACGGGCCCGCTGGGCGAGCGCGTCGGCGGCGCTGAAGGACGCGCAGGAACGCGACGGCCGGACCTGAGGGGTCCGGGCGGTCAGTCGCCCTCGTCGAGGCGGAAGCCGACCTTCAGGCCCACCTGGTAGTGCTCGACCTCCCCGTCGACGATCTGGCCCCTGACCTGGGTGACCTCGAACCAGTCGAGGTTGCGCAGGGTCTGCGAGGCGCGCGCGATGCCGTTGCGGATCGCCTGGTCGACGCCCTCGTGCGAGGTGCCGACGATCTCGGTGACGCGATACGTGTGGTTCGACATGCTTCCACGGTGCCGCAGGGCGGTGGGATCCGCGAGGGGGCGGTGATCCGTGGGGCGGGACTTACTTCCCGGTAACTCTTGACCCGCGCATTGGTACATACCAAAATCCAGCAACACCCGGTACGAGCAGCGCGCTCTTCCCCCACGTCGGGCCGACCCTCCCTGTCCGCAGGCAGAAAGTGACCCCCCGTGAGCTCCCGCCGTGCCGTGCTGTCCCTCTGTTCCCTCGCCGTCGTGTCCGGCACGCTCCTCACGGCGTGCGGAGCCCTGCCGGGTGATGAACCGGGCCGTCGCACGGTCACCGTGTGGCTGATGCGGGACAGCGCCTCCGACGCCTTCCTGAAGCGCTTCACGAAGGCGTACGAGGCCGAGCACACCGACATCACCCTCGACATCCGCATCCAGGACTGGACCGGCATCGGCGAGAAGGTCACCAAGGCCCTCGACGACAAGGACGGCGGCGACGGCGGCCCGGACGTCATCGAGGTCGGCAACACCCAGGTGCCGCAGTACGTCGACGGGGGCGGACTGCTCGACCTGTCCCTGGAGTCCGCACGGGACCTCGGCATGGAGGACTGGCTGCCCGGACTCGCCGAGCCAGGCGTCGACCACGCCCGCCAGTTCGGCATCCCCTGGTACGCCGCCAACCGAGTGGTCATCTACAACAAGGACCTCTTCGCCGCGGCGGGCATCAAGAACCCGCCCACCACCCGCGACGAGTGGCTCGACCTGACCCGGCGCCTCGACTCCGACGGCCGGCAGGGCATCTACCTCGCCGGACAGGACTGGTACACCCTGTCCGGATTCATCTGGGACGAGGGCGGCGAGCTCGCGCACGAGTCGGCGGGCACCTGGACCGGCGCCCTCGACACCCCCGAGGCGTTGCGCGGCATGGACTTCTACCGCCGCCTCCAGGCGCTCGGGCAGGGTCCGCGGAACGCCGACGAGGAACACCCCTCGCAGGCCGACCAGTTCGCCCGCGGGGACATCGGCCAGATCATCTCGACGCCGGGCACCGCGCAGCGGATCGTCAAGAAGAACCCCGCACTCAAGGGGAAGCTGGGGTTCTTCCCCATCCCCGGCAAGACGGCCAACCGCGCCGGATCGGTCTTCACCGGCGGCTCCGACCTGGTCATCCCCGCGAACACCGGCGACCGGGCGAGCGCCGTCGCCGTGGTCAAGGCCCTGGCCGGCGAGAAGTGGAACACCGAGCTGGCCAGGACCATGAACTACGTGCCGAACAAGACGACCCTCGCGAACGCCGTGGCCGGTGAGCCGGGCGTCGCCGCGATGGCCGTCGGCGCCGCCCACGGCAAGGCGACCCCCGCCTCGCCCCTGTGGGCCACGGTGGAGGCCGCCGACAACCCCATCAAGGCGTACATGTCCCAGGTGTTGTCCGGCGCGGACCCGGCCACCGCGGCGAAGAAGGCGTCCCGCACGATCACCGAGCGGCTGGACGAGAGCGGGGAGTGACGCCCGGCCGGCCGGCAGGCCGGTCGTCCCGGCCGACTACGCGTCTATGCGGTGGCGGGCGTGCTCAGCGACAGGGCGAACCTGCCCGCCTCGTCCGTCCACCACCGCGTCAACTCGAGGCCGGCCGCGCCGAGTTCCTCGCGCACCCGCTCCTGGCGGAACTTCGCCGACACCTCCGTGCGCAGCTCCTCGCCCGCCTCGAAGTCGACCGCGAGGTCCAGCGCCGGGATCTTCACCGTCTGCGGCACGGTGGAGCGCAGCCGCATCTCGATCCACTCCTCCCGCGGGTCCCACAGGGCGACGTGCTCGAACGCGCCGGGGTCGAAGTCGGCGCCCAGCTCCCGGTTCACCACCGACAGCACGTTCTTGTTGAACGCGGCGGTGACGCCCGCCGCGTCGTCGTACGCCGCGATCAGCGTCGACTCGTCCTTCACCAGGTCGGTGCCGAGCAGGAGGAAGTCACCGGGGGACAGCAGCTCCCGCACGGCCTTCAGGAACGCCGCGCGCTCGTCCGGCAGCAGATTGCCGATCGTGCCGCCGAGGAACGCCACCAGCCGCGGCCCGGGCGTCGCGGGCAGGTCGAGGCCGCGGGTGAAGTCGGCGACCAGCGCGTGCACGGCGAGCCCCGGATGCTCGGCCCGCAGGGTCCTGGCCGCGCCCCGCAGCGCGCTCTCGCTCACGTCCACCGGGACGTACGCCGCCAGGTCCGCGAAGGACTCCAGCAGGTGGCGGGTCTTGTCGGACGAGCCCGAGCCGAGCTCGACCAGGGTGCGGGCCCCGGTCGCCGCGGCGATCTCCGGGGCGCGCGCGACGAGGATCTCCCGCTCGGCCCGGGTCGGGTAGTACTCCTCCAACGTCGTGATCTCGTCGAAGAGTTCACTGCCGCGCGCGTCGTAGAACCACTTCGGCGGCAGCGTCTTGGGCGAACGGGTCAGCCCGTGCAGGACGTCGGACCGCAGCGCGGCGTCCGTCGCGTCCTCGGGCAGGGTGCGGGTCAGCTGAAAAGGGGGGTTCGTGCTCACGCGGACGGCTCCTTGAGCGGGGTCAGCAGGACGTCGGTGCGGCTGGCCGCGAGCAGCGTGCGGTCGGGCACCTCGGTCCAGTACGGATCGTCGTCGTACGGCTCGGAGGCGACGACGGTGCGGCGGCCGGGCTCGGCGAGGTACCAAAGGGTGTCGCCCCAGGCGGTCGCGGTGATCGTCTCGCCGTTGGTGAGGAGGAAGTTGAGGCGCGCGCCGGGCGCCGCCTCGGCGACCTCCACGACCGTGTCGGCCAGCGCCTGCGCCTCGTCGTCGCCCGCCCGCAGCCGGTGCAGGACGAGCGCCCACAGGAACGCGGCGTCGCAGCGCGCCTCCATGGCGAGGAGGTCGGCCGCGGGCAGCGTGTGCGCCAGCGACGTGAGGGAGCGCGGCCAGCCCGGCACCGCCCCGTTGTGGCTGAACAGCCAGGGCCCGGACGCGTACGGGGCGGCCGCGGCCTCCCCGTCGGCGCCCGCGAGCGTCGCGTCCCGGACCGCCGCGAGCAGCGCGCCCGAGCGGACGACCCGGGCCAGGTCCGCGTACGCCTGGTCGCCCCAGATGGGCACGGCGCGCCGGTACCGGGCGGGGACCGGGTCCCCGTCCGCGTACCAGCCCACCCCGAAACCATCGGCGTTGACCGTGCCGTGCCGCTGCCGCCGCGGCTCCCACGACTGCCGGAACAGGCTGTGCGGCGGCGCGTCGACGACCTCGCCGAGCGGCACAGGAGGCCCCAGATAGGCCAGGTGACGGCACATCAGGAACCCTCCTGCGGCGCGGCGTCGCACGCCGTGCGGAAGCCGGCGAAGATCTGCCGGCGGATCGGGTAGTCCCAGTTGCGGAACGTGCCCCGGCAGGCCACCTCGTCCACCGCGAACGAACCGCCGCGCAGCACCTTGTGGTCGGACCCGAAGAAGACCTCCGAGTACTCGCGGTAGGGATACGCCACGAAGCCCGGGTAGGGCAGGAAGTCGCTGGCCGTCCACTCCCACACGTCACCGATCAACTGCCGTACGCCGAGCGGGGACTCGCCCATCGGGTAGCTGCCGGCCGGGGCCGGGCGCAGATGCCGCTGTCCCAGGTTCGCCCGGCTCGGCGTCGGGTCGGCATCGCCCCACGGGAAGCGCATCGTGCGACCCGACGCCGGGTCGAAGCGGGCCGCCTTCTCCCACTCGGCCTCGGTCGGCAGCCGGCGGCCCGCCCAGCGGGCGTAGGCGTCTGCCTCGTACCAGCTGACGTGCAGGACCGGCTCGTCCGGCGGCACCGGCTCCGTCACCCCGAAGCGCCTGCGCAGCCACTGGCCCGCCTCGCGCCGCCAGAACAGCGGCGCCGCCAGGTCGTGGTCGCGGACCATCGCCCAGCCCTCGGGCGCCCACCAGCGCTGCTGCCGGTAGCCGCCGTCCGCGATGAACTCCAGGTACGCCGCGTTCGTCACCGGCGTCGTGTCGATGCGGAACGGCGGCACCAGGCGGGCGTGCGCCGGGCGTTCGTTGTCCAGGGCCCACGGCTCCGCCGTCGTGCCCATCGTGAACGGCCCGCCGGGGACGAGGACGTCGGCCGGGCCCCGGAAGGGCTCGTCCAGCGGTTCCGGGTCGGGCGCGGTGAGCGCCGCGGCCCCCTTCCTGAGCTGATGGGTGATCAGCATCGTCTCGTCGTGCTGCTGTTCGTGCTGCGCGATCATTCCGAAGGCGAACCCCGAGCGGGTCAGCAGCGCCGCCCCGTCCGCCTCGAACGGCGTCTTCTCCAGCACGTCGAGCGCCCGGCCGCGCACCTCGGCCGCGTAGCCACGGGCCTCGGCCGGTGCGAGCAGCGGCAGCCGCGGACGTTCGGCGCGCGGGTGCTCGAACGCGTCGTACAGCGGGTCGATCTCCGGCCGCATCGCCTCCCGGCCCGCGACCGCCCGCAGCAGCCACTGCTCCTCCTGGTTGCCGATGTGCGCCAGGTCCCACACCAGCGGCGACATCAACGGCGAGTGCTGCGCGGTCAGTTCGGCCTCGTCGACACAGCTCGTCAGCAGCGTCGTGCGGCGCCGCGCCGTCTCCAGGGCCTCGACGGCGCGCCGGCGCAGCGTCTCCGGATCCGTGGTGACGTTCTCCTCGGTGGTCATGAGCGGACGGTCCTCCCCTGGGCGGGTTCGGGTGCGTGGAGCCGGTCGAGCACGTCGTCGGCGGGGCAGCGGCCCCGTACGACGTAGCGGTGCGTGAAATCCGCGACCGCCCGCCGGACGTCGGGGCCCGCGCCGAGCCTGGGCAGCGCGTCGAGGGCCGCCGTGAAGCAGACGGTGGCGGCCTCCCGCAGCTCCGGATCGGTGAGGCCCGCCCGGGCCGCCTCCCGCCACAGCGCGTTGTGCGGCGCGGGCAGCGGGCCCGCCCGCTCGGCCAGCGGCTTCACGGCCCGGTACGCGGTCTCCGCGGCCTCCGGATCGTCGAACAGCGCCGTCGTCACGGCGAGCGGCACCAGCCACCCGTCGTCGCCGGGCTGGGCGTCGATCATGCGGAGTTCGAGGTGGCCGCGCGGCCGCACCGGCGGGAACAGCGTCGTCAGGTGGTAGTCGAGGTCGGACCGGGTCGGCGGGCGCGGCGCGCCCGTGCGCACCCACTCCCGGAAGGTCAGCCCGTCCGGCACCTGCCAGGGACCGCTCGGCGTGCGCACGCACATCACCGGCGCGTCCAGGACGTGCCGGGCCCAGGCCGTACGCGGCTCCGCGTCGAGCGGCGGTGCGCCCGAACGCCCCGAGTCGATCCGCTCCCACAGCACCTGCCGCGTCGACCGCCAGCCGGTCGGACGGCCGCCCAGCATCGGTGAGTTGGCGAACGCCGCGACCAGCACCGCGCCCAGCAGGTGGGCGAGCAGCCAGCGCCGCCCGTGCCCGAGCGGGCCCGGCTCCTCGTGCCCCGCGTCCAGGCACACCTGCACCGACGCCGACGAGCACATCATGGAACGCCCGGCGGGCCCGGCCCGGTCGAGCGAGGCTTCCAGGGCGTCGTAGCGGGGCTGGTGGAGCACCCGGCGCGGGGGGCGCCACGGATCGGTGCCGTGGCCGGAGAGGACGAGCCCGTGGCGGCTCAGTGCCGTGCGGACGGCGGTCAGATCGGCCGTCATGGCCGAGACGCATTCCGTCAGCGTGGCGGCGGGGAGCGAACTCAGCTCCAGCTGTCCGCCGGGTTCCACGGTGAGCGCCGAGCTCAGAGGCAGGGCGCGCAGTGCGACATAGGCCGCGTCGAGTCGTTCGGGCCGTAACGGGGCCCAGGGAGTCGGACGCGGCTCGTGAACGAACCACTCCAGCTCCACACCCACCGTGCGGGGCGGGCCCGTCTTGAAGCAGATGCCCCGTACCAGGGCCTCCACCTCCGCCTCGGTGACCAGGTCACCGGGCGCCGTACAGTCTCCCTCGCTCATACCGGGATCCTCCTGGTCCTCACGCATCCCATGGTCCCTGGTGGGGACCCTGGCGTCGATTCGGCCCGGGTCGGGCCGTTTCTCGCGACGCCCGTCCCACCCAAGACGGTCGAGCCGGATCGCACAAGAGTGCCCATGGCGTTCTTCGGGTCAGGTTCGGCGGGGCGAAAACCTGTTGCCCGCGCGGTCACCGGGCGCACACGATGAATTCATGAGCACGACGGGGGAGCGGGCGTGAGCGCCCGCCTGCGCGAGATCGCGCAGAGCACGGAGAAGATCGTCGGGGCGGGGGAGTACGTGGCCGGAAACGGCCGCACCGTCCCGATCCGCGACGCGGTGGCACGGGCCAGGGCGGGCACGCGGATGTACGGCCCCGACCCGGTGGAGGTGCCCGCCACGACGTCCGCCGGGGCCGCCGCCGCGACGCCGTCCGCGGGCCCGTCCGTCGAGGTCACGGGGGAGAGCAGCCTCGACGCGGCACGCCGCCTCACGGCCCGCGGGCCCGGGCCGGTCGCGGTCCTGAACTTCGCGTCGGCACGGAACCCGGGCGGCGGGTACCTGAACGGCGCGCAGGCGCAGGAGGAGGCCGTCTGCCGCTCCTCCGCGCTGTACACGTGCCTGACCGAGGTCCCGGAGTTCTACGCCCACCACCGCGCCGACCGGGACGTGTTCTACAGCGACCGCGTCATCCACGCGCCGGGAGTGCCGGTGTTCCGGGACGACCGCGGCCGTCTGCTCGACGAGCCGTACGAGGTGGGCTTCCTGACCTCGCCCGCGCCGAACGCGGGCGTGATCGCGCGCACCACCCCGGAGCGGGTCCACGCGATACCCGCCGCGCTGGCCGCCCGCGCCGAGCGGGTGCTGGAGGTCGCGGCCGCGGAGGGCTACCGGCGGCTGGTCCTCGGCGCGTGGGGCTGCGGCGTGTTCCGCAACGACCCGGCCGACGTCGCCGAGGCGTTCCGCGCCCTGCTCCTGGGCCGTTTCCGCGGCCACTTCGACCAGGTCGTCTTCGCCGTCCTCGACCGCACCCGCGACGCGGCCACGCGCACGGCCTTCGAGCGGGTCGTCGGCGGGGCGTGAGCGGGCGGCGCCGGGGGCGGTGAGCCGTCCGGCTCAGCGCCAGCCGTAGCGCTCCCGCAGCCGCAGCACCACGGTGTTGAACCGGCCGCGGTCCAGCGCGCACGCCTCGCGGCGCATCCCGTTCTCGTGGACGCGCAGCACCCGGTCCAGGTCCACCCACGAGTCACGGCCGTCCCGGTCCCAGGGGCCCGAGCCGAGCGCCACCCACTCGCGGTCGCGGTCGTGCCGCTTGCTGGACAGCTGCACGGCGAGCAGCGTGCCGGCCGCCTCACGGGCGACGACGAGCACCGGCCGGTCCTTGCCCCGGCCGTCGTTCTCCTCGAAGGGCACCCAGGTCCAGACGATCTCGCCGGGGTCCGGGTCGCCGTCGTGCGCGGGCGCGTACTCGGTGCGCACCCGGCCCACCTGGTGCGGCTCGGCCTCCACCGTCGCCGTCGCGCCGGTGCGGCCGGGGTGGTCGTATGCGTGGTCATCCGTAAAGGCAGTCACGCGGGTCACGTTAGAGCCTGGACGGCCCAATCCGCGCGGCGGGTGCGCCGGACCCGCTCCACGCTCGGCACATGGCACGACGACGAATAACCCGAAGCGCCCTGTCCGCCCTGGCCGTTCTGCTCGCCACGACGACCGCGACCGCCGCCGTCCCCGGCCGCGCGGGGGCGCCACCGCCGCGCACGGTTTCGGCCTGGCTGCCGTACTGGGACCAGGAGGCCGCCTACCGCAACGCGCTCGCGCACGCCGAACAGATCCGCACCATCAGCCCCTTCTGGTACGAGACGAAGTCCGCGACCCGCGTCACCGGACTGCCCGGCGCGGGCGAACGCCGCATCGTCGACGGGCTGCACGCGAAGGGCATCCAGGTCGTCCCGACCGTCATGGAACAACTGCGGCCCGGCGCCCTCGCGGCCGTCCTGACCAGCCCCGGGCGCCGCGCCGAACACATCGAGGCGCTGCTCGCCGTCGTCCGTAGCCGCGCCTACGACGGACTCGACCTCGACTACGAGACCATCGCGCCGACCCCAAACGCCAAGTACCGCGCCGTACGCGCCGGTTACGCCACCTTCGTGACCGACCTGTGCGCGCGCCTGCACGCCCTGGACAAGCAGTGCTTCGTCACCGTCACCCCCAGGACGCGCACCACGGGCCGCGTCTGGGACTACCGCACGCTGGGCGCCGTCGCCGACCGGATGCGCATCATGGCCTACAACCTGCACCACGCCGAAGGCGGACCCGGACCGATCGCCACCCCGCAGTGGTACGACGAGATCCTGGCGACCGCCACCGCCCAGGTCCCGCCCGCCAAGCTGGAGATGGGCCTGCCCGCCTACGGCTGGGACTGGGTGGTCGGCAGCAAGGACCGCGCCCACCACGTCACCTGGAAGGACGCGGAAGCGCTGCGCCGCAAGGTCAAGGCGCCCTACACCCTCGACCCGGCCTCCCGGACCCCGCACTTCACGTACGAGGAGGGCAGAATCCGCCACACCGTCTGGTACCAGGACGCCCGCGGCACCGCCGCCCACCTCCCCGCGCTGCGCACGTACGGGGTGCGGAACACGGTGCTGTGGGCGCTGAACTTCGAGGACCCCGACGTATGGCGGCAACTCGCGGACGGCCAGTAGAAGCTAGAAGCGGGCGACTAGCCGAAGGCGGGCGGACGGCGCTCGAACCACCGCTGGTCCGCCTCCAGTTGGGCCGCCAGCGAGATCAGCAGCGGCTCGCTGTGGGCGGGCCCGAGGAGTTGAGCGCCGACCGGCAGACCGTCGCCGACCAGACCGGCCGGCACGTTCACCCCCGGCCAGCCGAGCACGTTCCACGGCCAGGCGTACGGACACGCGGCGATCATCGCGCGGTCCGTGCGCCAGCCGTTCAGCCGCGCCAGGTCCCCGATCCGCGGCGGGGGAGCGGCCGTGGTCGGCGCCAGCACCACGTCGTAGGTGTCGAAGACCGCCCCGATCCGGCGGTGCAGCGCCGCCTCCGACCGCTTGGCCAGGCGCAGCGGCGCGCCGCCGAGCAGCCGGCCCATCCGGGCGGCCTCCCGGGTGCGCGGATCCAGCCGGGCCGGATCGGGTATCCGGTCCACCCACTCCGTGATCCCGGCCGTCGCGCGCGGCACGAACGCGAGGCCGATCTGCCCGTAGCGCGGATCGGCCTCCTCGACATCGTGGCCGAGCGCCGCGAGCCGCTCCGCGAGCGCGACGACCCGCGCCCGCACGGCCGGGCTCAGCCGCTTCGGCGTGGCCGTGAACGGCATGCGCAGTGACAGGGCGATCCGCAGCCGGCCCGGGTCGCGCCGTGCGGCCTCGGCGGCCTGCACGGCGGGCGGCCGGTGCCGGTCCCCCGCGTGGCTGCCGCTCGCCGCGTCCAGGAGCAGCGCCGCGTCCTCGACGGTGCGGGCGAGGGTGCCGTTCACCGTGATCCCGTGGAACGCCTCCGCCCACGGCCACGTCGAGATCCGGCCCCGCTGCGGCTTGATGCCCACCAGATGCGTCCAGGCCGCCGGGATCCGTACGCTGCCCGCCCCGTCCGAGCCGAGCGCCGCCGGGACGAGCCCCGCCGCGACGGCCGCGGCCGAACCCCCGGACGAACCGCCCGGCGTGTGCGCGGGCGCCCACGGATTGCGGGTGTCACCGAACGCGGGACCCTCGGTGAAGGGCCACTGCCCCAGCTCGCACGTGTTCGTCTTGCCGACGACCACGGCTCCCGCGGCCCGCAGCCTGCGCACCGCCTCCGCGTCCTCGCTCCGCACGGGGAACTCCCCGGCGCAGCCGAACGCGGTCGGCTCCCCGGCCACGTCCGTGTCGTCCTTGACCGCCACCGGCACGCCGAGCAGCGGCAGCCGCTTCCCGGCCGCCAGCTCGCGGTCCGCCGCGTCCGCCTCGGCGAGCGCGGCCTCGCCCCGTACCCGGCGGAACGCGTTCAGCACCGGCTGGGTCCGCTCGATCCGGTCGAGGGCCTGCTCGACCAGCGCGCGCGACGACACCGTCCCCTCGGCGAGGGCCCGCGCCGCGGCGCCGAGCCCCGGCAGCGTCTCGGTGGCCATGGACACCTCCAATTCCCCTGTGGTGAACGCACGTTATCGGCCGGTGGCCACCGTGGCACGCCCGGGGGCAGGGCGCCCCGGCCGGTCTGGAAGGATGCCGTACGTCATGGTGCAGATACCGAAGCAGCAGCCCGCCAAGCCCCGGCCCGCCGAGCCCGCCCGGGGCGCCGTGCCGACCAGTGCCGACGTCGCGCGCCTCGCCGGGGTCTCGCGCGCCACCGTCAGTTACGTCCTGAACAACACCAGCGCCGTCCGCATCAGCGAACCCACCCGGCGCCGCGTCCACGACGCCGCCAAGGAACTCGGCTACGTCCCGCACGCCGCCGCCCGCAGCCTGCGCGCCGGACACACCCGCATCGTCCTCATGCCGACCCCCGAGGTTCCGGTCGGCCCGCTCTACAGCGGCTTCCTCAACGCGTTGCAGTGGGCGCTCAGCCGCCTCGACTACACGGTCGTGCAGTACGGCAGCGTCGGCCTCGGCGGCGACGACGCGGCCCGCGCCTGGGCCGAGCTGCGCCCCGTCGCCGTGCTCGCCCCGGTCGGCATGGGCCCCGACGGGATCGCCCTGCTCAAGCGGTCCGGCGCCCGGGCCGTCATCACCCTGGGACCCGCCCCGGTCGACGGCGCGCACGCGCTGCTCATGGACCACCGCGAGGTCGGCCGCGTCGCGGGGGAGCACCTCCTCGCCCGCGGCCACCGGCGCGTCGGGGTCGTCGTACCCCGCGAGCCGGGCCTCGGCGTGTTCGCCGAACCCCGGCTCGCGGGCGTGCGGGAGAGCGGCGCGGAGGTGGTGGCACTGCCGCTCGCGTACGACGAGGAGAGCGCGGCCCAGGTCGCCGCGCAGCTGACGGAGTCGGGCCTGCGTGCCGTGTTCGCCTACAACGACGAGTACGCGATGCTGCTGATGCGCGCGCTCCAGGACGCCGGCGCCACCGTCCCCGGTGACGTCGCCGTGATCGGTGCCGACGACCTGATGCTGGGCCGGCTGCTGCGCCCCCGGCTCAGCACCGTCCGGATCGACCTGCCGTCGGGCGAGGAGCTCGCCGAGCTGGTCGACCGGCTGGTCCGGGACCCGGCCGCCGAGCCCGAGGTGCACGACGTGCTCGCGGCGACCGTGGTCGCCCGCGCCTCGACCTGACCGGACCCGCCCACGGACACCGCGGGGCGGCCGCCGTCGGCGACCGCCCCGCTCGTCCGCCGCTGCGGCGGGTCAGCCCTCGTCGGACGGCTGCTGCGCCTGCTGCTCGGCGATCGACTTGCGGACCTCGTCCATGTCCAGCTTGCGCGCCTGCCCGATCACGTCGTCCAGGGCCTCCTGCGGCAGCGCGCCCGGCTGGGCGAACACGGCCACCTGGTCACGGACGATCATCAGCGTCGGGATCGACTGGATGCCGAACGCGGCGGCCAGCTCCGGCTGCGCCTCCGTGTCCACCTTGCCGAAGACCAGATCGGGATTGGCCTCGGCGGACTTCTCGTAGACGGGGGCGAACTGCTTGCAGGGCCCGCACCAGGACGCCCAGAAATCGATCAGCACGAACTCGTTCTCCGTGACCGTCGAGTCGAAGTTCTCCTTGGTCAGCTCCACGGTGGTGCTGCTCATGGTGTTTCCCTCTTCCTGCTTCCTGGGTTCGGGGCGAAGCCGTAGGGGGCAATGCCGCTGTGCACAACGGTCCGCATGACGGACGTATTCCGCGCTCGTACCCATGTGGCCCGTACGCACACCTACCACCAGACTGGGCTCCATGACGGAAGCCAACGAGTACGACGTAGTAGTGGTGGGGGCGGGACCGGTCGGCGAGAACGTCGCCGACCGGGCACGGGCCGGTGGACTGAGCGTGGCGATCGTGGAGAGCGAGCTCGTCGGCGGCGAGTGCTCGTACTGGGCGTGCATGCCCAGCAAGGCGCTGCTGCGCCCGGTGCTCGCCCGCGCCGACGCCCGCCGGCTGCCCGGCCTGCGCCAGGCCGTGCAGGGCCCCCTCGACACCCCTGCCGTACTTGCCCATCGCGACGACTTCACCTCCCACTGGAAGGACGACGGCCAGGTCGGCTGGATCGAGTCCATCGGCGTCGACCTGTACCGCGGCCACGGCCGACTCGCCGGGCCCCGCGCGGTCACGGTGACCGCCGACGACGGCACGGTCACCACGCTCACCGCCCGGCACGCCGTCGCCGTCTGCACCGGCACCCGCGCCGCCCTGCCGGGGCTGCCGGGCCTCGCCGACGTCGCGCCGTGGACGAGCCGCGAGGCGACCAGCGCGGAGCGGGCCCCCGGCCGCCTGATCGTGGTCGGCGGCGGGGTCGTCGCCACCGAGATGGCCACGGCCTGGCAGGCGCTCGGCTCGCAGGTCACGGTGCTCGTACGCGGCGGCGGACTGCTGAACCGGATGGAGCCGTTCGCCGGGGAGCTGGTGACGGACGCGCTGCGCGAGGCGGGCGCCGACGTGCGGACCGGGGTCTCGGTGACGGCCGTCGAGCGCAAGGGCGGCACGGTCACGGCCACGCTCGGTGACGGTTCGACGGTCGAGGCCGACGAGATCCTCTTCGCGACGGGCCGCGCACCGCGCACCGACGACATCGGCCTGGAGACGGTCGGCCTGGAACCGGGTTCGTGGCTCCCGGTCGACGACTCCCTGCGGGTCGAGGGCAGCGACTGGCTGTACGCCGTCGGTGACGCCAACCACCGGGCGCTCCTCACCCACCAGGGCAAGTACCAGGCCCGGATCGCGGGCGCCGCGATCTCCGCCCGCGCGCAGGGCGTGCCCCTCCTGGAGACCGACCGCTGGGGCGCCCACGCCGCCACCGCCGACCACGACGCCGTCCCCCAGGTCGTCTTCACCGACCCGGAGGCGGCGAGCGCGGGCCTGACCCTCGCCGAGGCGGAGGCGGCCGGCCACCGCGTCCGCGCCGTCGACTACGACCTGGCGAACGTGGCGGGGGCGAGCCTCTACGCCGAGGGCTACACGGGCCGCGCCCGCATGGTCGTCGACCTCGACCGGGAGGTCCTCCTCGGCGTCACCTTCGTCGGCCCCGGCGTCGGCGAACTGATCCACGCGGCGACGATCGCCATCGCGGGCGAGGTCCCCATCGACCGGCTGTGGCACGCGGTCCCCGCCTACCCCACGGTGAGCGAGGTGTGGCTGCGCCTGCTGGAGACGTATCGCGGCTAGGGACCGTCGGATTCTCGTCGTCGCCCGCGGGCGACGACGAGAATCCGACGACCCTCAGTGCTGCTGCGGCTTCTGCGGCGTCGCCTCGCTCGGGCGCACGACGACGAAGCCCTCGCCCTCCAGCATGAGCTGGACCGCCTCCCCCGATCCGCCGCGGATCATCGAGCCGATGGACTGCGAACGGTGCAGCGACGTACGGAGGTCGGCGGTCCAGCCGACGATCGCGTCGGTGTCCACGTACACCGGCTGCTGCGGTGACACCGGCAGCACCAGCGGATTGCCCTCGCACACGAGGCCGAGCTTCCCGTGCCCGCTGAAGACGCTGTTGAACAGGCCGCCGCCGCTCATCCCCGCGCCCTTCACCGTCTTGATGTCGTACGACAGCGTGGCGTCGAAGCAGAGGACGTTGCGGCCGTTGACCGTGAACAGGTCGCCGGGCTCGATGTCGACGACGAACACGTTCTGCGCCTCCTGCGCGAACCAGGCCTCGCCCTGCCCGCGCACCTTCATCAGGGGCAGCCCCTCCCCGGTGACGGCCCGCTTCAGCATGCCGCCGACGCCCTGCCCCTTCCGTTCGAACTGCAGCTTCCCCCGGTAGGCGATCATCGCCCCCTGGCGCGCCAGCATCTCGCCGTCGACCACGTACCGGATCGACTTGGCGTTCTGAACGCTCATGCCCGGTGCGACCGCGGCCTGGACCATGTACTCACGCGCGAAAAGATCACCCTTCATGCGGGCATCGTGGCCCGGAGGGATTCCTTCCGACAAGTGCGGGGACGGGGGCCGCTCCGGTCGCAGCCTTGCCCCCTGATGCAACGGGCTTGTTCCCGGGGGTACTTGTCATGACGGGGCGCAGTGTCACGGGCAACGGACGCTCCCGGCAACCGCATTGCCCGGGCAGCGGACCGCCTCGTCCGTACCCGCCGGAAGCCCGCCCAACGGCCGGGCGGGCACGTGATGGTGGGCGCGCGCCAGGAAACGGAACGGATTCACGGCGATTCCGCGTCGCACCGTGAGTGCTACGCGCGTCGGCCGGTAATGATGGCTACAGCGCCCCTGCCGGAAATCGGGTTCGAACGTCGGCAGGGGCGCTCGCGAGGCAGTGCGGCTCCCCTTCACACACTCCCTCGCACGCTCCATCCGGTGGCGCGGGGTCTGCGGGAGTACCGACCCGGTCGCGCCACGGATGGAGGGCCGGAGCCGCGTAGTCGGCGATGCGGCTCCGGCTGTCCATTCGTCACGTCATTCGGCCCGGGGTCTTGGGGGCGCGGGGGAGGCGTCCCTCCCACCAGCCTCACCGTACGGCATATGCCGGAGTACTCTCAAGGTCGCCGACGCCGTCAACCCGGGGCGACGGCTCGTCCCCCACCGGGCCTATGGAGAACCGCGGCCGTCAGGTGTTCCATAGGACGGGACGCCGTAGGCACATGCCCCCGGCAGTGTGAACGACCCGAGAGCGACAGATGGTTGGGGGTGGAGAGCGTGAACACACCTCTTCTCGATGTCCAGTTGGTCGACGCAGGTGAGACGGTGCTGCTGCGGATCTCGGGGGAGCTGGACGTACTGACCGCTCCTCAGCTCGACCGGGTGCTGGCAGCGCTCCACACCCGAAGCTGCGAACTCGACCTCGCCGAGGTGCCGTTCACCGACTCGACCGGTGTGAACCTGCTGGTGCGGCACCAGCGCCGGGCGCTGCGCGAGGGCGGCGACCTCCGGCTGGTCGCCGTCACCCGGCCGGTGCGCCGCGTCCTGGAGATCACGGGGACGGCGGGTCCGCTGCTGGGCGGCCCGTAGACGGGCGCCGTATATCGCGTGCGGTGCCGGGTGGTGGACGTGCAGACTCACCTCATGGCGGACATGTGGGCGTTCCGGGAAGCGGTCGACCGGTGGGCAGCCGGCGGCCCCGGCGGACCGGCGGGTGAACTGGCCGGGCGGCTCGGTCTGCGGACGGCGGTGCTGCTGGAGGGGCCGAGCGACCTCGCGGCCGTCGAGACGCTGGCCGCGCGCCGGGCCCGCGACCTGGCCGCCGAGGGAGTGGCCGTGGTGTCGATGGGCGGCGCCATGAGCGTCGGGCGGTACGCCTCGCTGCTCGGGCCGCCCCACCTCGGGCTGCGCCTCACGGGGCTGTGCGACGAGCGGGAGCGGGGCTACTACGAGCGCGGCTGGGAGCGGGCCGGGGCGCCGGGCCGCGACTTCTTCGTGTGCGAGGCCGATCTGGAGGACGAGTTCATCCGCGCGCTGGGCGCGGCACGGGTCGAGGAGATCGTCCGCGCCGAGGACGACGACCTGCGGGCCTGGCAGACGTTCCTGCGCCAGCCCGCCCATCAGGACCGGCCGCTGGAGGCCCGGCTCCGGCGCTTCCTCGGCACGAGGAAGGGCCGCAAGATCCGCTACGGGAGTCTCCTCGCGGAAGCCCTCGACCTCGACCGGGTCCCGGCCCCGCTGGACGATCTGTTCGCGGTGCTGTGACCCGTCGCCGGTCCTCGGCGACCGGGGGCCGGACGGAAATCCGGTGCCCGATGTCAGTGGCGGGGGATAGGCTCTTCACATGATCCCCACCGAGCGTTCTGGTTCCGCGCGGTCTGCCGACGAGCTCAACGAGCAGATTCGCGGCCTTCTGGCGCGCAGCCGTGGGCAGTTGAGCGCGGAGCAGCGCCGGGAGTACGAGGTGCTCGTCGTCGAGTGGGCGGCGGCCGTCCGTGGCGAGATCGTGAAGGCCGCCTAGGGCCACGGCGCGGGGTCCTGATCGCCTGCGTGTCCGGTTGCGACGCGATTCGAACGTGTGCTCTAGTTGACGTCATGAGTCATGTCGTGGGGCGTGTCGTGCGCGCGGATGCCGGTGAGACGGCGCCCGGCGGTCCGCCGTCCGCCTCGCCGGCACCCGCACCCAGGCCGGCACCTGCGCCGACTCCGACACCCGCACCGGCATTGGCTCGCGTGCCCGCCCTCACCCGCCCCGGCCGCTACCACCTGACGCTCACCGTGCGCGGCCAGGTGGTCCTGCACGGATGGTGGGACGACGCCGACGTGGCCGAGGCGAAGTGCGCCGGCCTGGTGCGCGAGCACCAGGACCACGGCGGCGTCGAGGTGCGGCTCACGGAACTGGACGACGACGAGCGGGAGTGGCCGCTGAGTGAGTGGGTCTCGCCCGGCCCCGCGTAGAGCGGCCCGTCACCCGCCGGTGTACTGGTCCCCGGTGACCGTCACCTGCCGGCCCGCCGAGGTGTCCGTCGACGTACTGCTGAGGCAGCTCCCCGATGTCGGATCGGTGACCGTCGGAAGCCCGCCCGTGTACGTGACGCCGCCCTCGGTGCCGGTCGGCGTGCCGTACGTGACCGTGACCCGCTGCGCGCACCCCGCCGTCAGGTACGGCTCGACGAAGCCCGCGTCCGACGCCTTGAAGCGGCCGGAGGCGATCGGCAGCCGGAAGCTGCCGATGTGGGCGACCGCGGCGCCGGTCGAGCGGTTCACGACGTCACCCGTCATCAGCTGCGTCGTCCCGTCGTCGCTCGCGCGCTGCAGCACGAGCGCGTACATCGTGCCCTTCGTGTAGTCGAAGCGGACCGCGCAGCTGACGCCCGCGCCGCCGTCCGCGCCGTAGGAGCAGTTGCTGTCGGTGGTCGTCGCGTTCGCGTTGAACGAGCTGAAGACCGCCTGGAGTTGCGGCTGCCCCGAGCCGCTCACCGGCTTGGGCTGGAAGCCCGCGTACGGGCGGGTACCGCTCTCCAGGGTCGTGTAGTACGCGAAGTAGATGCCGGACGCGTCGGGTGCCGACTCGAACGACATCGGCAGGGTCACCTTCGTGACCGGGGTCGGTGCGCTCGTCGACCAGCGGACGGTGGGGGTGGAGGCCCAGCTCTGGCCGGCGGCGCCCAGGGTGAGCAGCGCGGCGGCGCCGACGGTGACGAGCAGGCGGCGGGTTCGTGCGGCAGGGGTTCTCATGGGCGGCAGGATGTAAGCGTTTGCTGTCAACTCGCAAGAGGAGTAGCGAAGTTACTGGTTTTTACTATGGCCGGAGCGGGTCTGCCCGACAGTAACCGCTCACTGTCTCCCTCGCCGCGAAGAGTCATTCGCGAACGGTCATTCGCGAAGAGTTCTTCGCGAATGACTCTTCCGGAAGAAGTGTTCGCGTTCTAGGGTCGGGCGCATGACGCAACCTCGAACGGAGCCTCCGGAGGGGCAACTCCCGTCCGCTCGGGACGACATCGCGCTCGACACCGCCGCGCTGCGCGTCCTCGCCCATCCCGTCCGGCTCGCCCTCCTCAACCAGCTGCGGCGGCAAGGGCCGGCGACCGCACGGCAGTTGGCCCGGCAGTTCGACCTCGACTCCGGCGCCGCGAGCTATCACCTGCGCAAACTCGCACAGGGCGGTCTCATCGAGGAGGACACCGGGCGGGGCAACCGGCGCGACCGCTGGTGGCGGGCCCTGCACGCGGGCTCCCAGCACGATCCGGCCGAGAGCGGCGGGCCCGAGGGGCGCGCCTACAGCCGGGCCGTGGCTCTCGCCGCCGCCGAGAACCTGCGCCGCGCGGCCACGCAGATCGTGCCCGTGATCGCCGACGAGTGGTTCGCGGTGTCGACGTTCAGCGACTTCACCGTCCACGTCACCCCGGACGAACTCGCGGTGCTCAAAGGTGAGTTGGCGGCGGTCGTGGCCCGCTATCGGGAGCGTCCGGCGGCCGACGGGTCCGCGCCGGTCATCGTGCAGTTCCAGGCCTTCCCCGCGGAAGGGCCTGCCGCCCCCGAGCCGGCCCCGTGACCGCGCCGACGCACACCCGGCACGCCCCCGTCGCACCCGCCCACCGCGACCCGAACGTGCTGCGCTGGCTCGGCGCCTACACCACGTCCGTCACCGGCGACGTCATCTACTTCACCGCCCTCACCTGGGCCGTATCCGAAGCGGCCGGCCCCGCGCGGGCCGGGCTCGTGCTCGCCGCGGGCGCCGTGCCGCGCGCCCTCCTGATGCTCGGCGGCGGGGTGCTCGCCGACCGGTTCGGACCGCGCCGGGTCCTGATCGGCAGCGACCTCGTGCGCTGTCTGACCGTCCTCGCCGCCGCCCTCGCCACGTACACGCGCGGGCCCGAACTCGCCGTCCTGTGCGTGCTCGCCGTCTGCTTCGGCGTCGCCGACGCGCTGTTCATGCCCGCCGTCGGGGCACTGCCGCCGAGCCTGACCGCGCGCGAGGAACTCACCCGCGTCCAGGGCCTGCGGTCCCTCGCGGTACGGCTCGCCAACACCGTCGGGCCGCTCGCGGCCGCCGCGGCACTGACCGCCGGAGGGGCCGCGGGCGCGTTCGCCGGCGTCGGCGCCCTGTTCGCGGTGTCGCTCGTCCTGCTCGCCGTCCTGCGCACCCCGGGCCGCCCCGCACCGGCGGCCGCGCCCGTCATGACCCAACTGCGTGACGGGCTGCGGTACTTGCGCGGGCGGCGCACCCTCGTCCGGCTCGTCGTGGTCATCGGACTCGGTGAGATGTGCTTCAGCGGTCCCGTCGGCACCGCCCTCGTCCTCCTCACCGGTGAGCGCGGCTGGAGCCCCGGCACCCTCTCGCTGCTGCTCGGAGCGTTCAGCGTCGCGGGCGCCGCGGTCGGCATCGCGTTCAGCGCCGTGCCCCGGGTGCCCGCACCCCGCGCCGTCCTCGCCGTGTGCCTGGCACTGACCGCCGTGTTCGTCACCACCCTCGGCCTCGCCCGGCCGGGACCGGGCGCCGCCGTGGCGCTGTGCGCGCTGCTGGGCGCGGCCGGCGGGATCCCGATGGTCCTCGGACACGCGCTGCTCCAGCAGGACACCGACCCCGCCTACATCGGCCGGGTCACCTCGGTCACCTCCCTGTGCACGCTCGGCCTCAGCCCGCTCCTGTTCCCGCTCGCCGGCGTCGTCGCCGAGGTGTGGGGGGCCGGGGTGTTCCTGGCCGGGTGCGGCGGCGTGTGCCTGCTGGCCGCCGCGTGCGCGACCGTGAAGTGGCCGCGCACGGTGGCGGATTGACGCCACGGCACTTTCTCGCCCGCCCGCATCGGCCCACGCGTCGCGCCCTCCTGCGATCGTTCGCTGCGAAATCAGCGTCGGACCGGGGAGGGACCAGCGTGCCAACCAGCAGACAGCTGCCTACGGGCAGCCGCGGGCGACGGCGAGGGGCCGGGGCGGGGCGGCGGGCGGCTGGCGCCGCACTGGTGGTCGCCGCCGTGCTCGGGGGCGTACTGCCCGGCTCCGCCCAAGGGGCGGACGACGGGCCGCGGTTGACCGACCCCGCGGCCACCGCGGGGCCCGGCGCGGCCGCCCGGAGCGTCACCCTGCTCACCGGAGACGTCGTCTGGTACGCGGACGACGACGGCACGGGCGGCGGCCCGCGCATCGACCGGATCGTGCCCGGGCCCGGCCGTGACGGCATGGGCTTCACCCGCTACCACGTCGACGGCCACGAGTACGCCGTGCCGATCGACGCCGCCGAGCAGATCGCGCAGGGCCGGGTGGACCAGCGGCTGTTCGACGTCAGCACCCTCGTCGCCGACGGGTACGCCGACGCCGACACGGCCGCGCTGCGACTCGTCGTCGGCGACGCCCCGTCGGTCGACGGCGGACCCGAAGCACCCGAACACGCCCGACTGGAGCGCGAGTTCAGCACCGCGGGTGCAGCCGTGCTCAGCGTCCCCAAGAAGCACGCGGGCGCCGTGTGGCGGCGGCTCGCGACCGCCGGGGCCGCCGCGAAGAACGCCGGGATCGGCAAGGTCTGGCTCGACGGGCGCGTCCGGGCGACCCTCGACGAATCCGTGCCGCAGATCGGCGCCGACGTCGCCCACCGCCAGGGCGTCGACGGCCAGGGCGTCAGGGTCGCCGTCCTGGACACCGGCTACGACACCGGGCACCCCGACCTCAAGGGCAAGGTGGCCGGCGAGGCCGACTTCACCGGTGACGGCATCCAGGACGTCCAGGGCCACGGCACCCACGTGTCCTCGACCGTCGCCGGGTCCGGCGCCGCCTCCGCCGGGCGGTACGCGGGCGTCGCCCCCGGCGCCCGGCTGCTGGAGGGCAAGGTCCTCGACAACAGCGGCAGCGGCTACGACTCGTGGATCATCGCCGGGATGGAGTGGGCAGCGAAGGAGGACGCCGACATCGTCTCGATGAGCCTCGGCACGTCCGTCGCGTCCGACGGCACCGACCCGCTGTCCGGCGCCGTGGACCGGCTCTCCGCCGACGGCGGACCGCTGTTCGTGATCGCCGCCGGCAACACCGGGGACCGGACGATCGGTTCGCCCGGCGCCGCCGACTCCGCGCTCACCGTCGGCTCCGTCACCAAGCAGGGCGCCCTCTCGTCGTTCTCCTCGCGCGGCCCGCGCCAGGGCCGCTGGGCCGTCAAGCCAGAGGTGGCCGCCCCCGGCAGCGCCATCGTGGCCGCCCGCGCGGCGGGCACCCTCGGCGACAGCGCGGTGAACGCCCGGTACGCCTCGCTGTCCGGCACGTCGATGGCCACTCCGCACGTCGCGGGCGCCGCCGCCCTCCTCCGGCAGCAGCACCCCGACTGGAGCGGGCAGCGCCTCAAGGCCGCCCTCGTCGGCACCGCGGCACCCGTGGCGGGGACCACCGCCGACCAGACCGGCGGCGGACTCGTCGACGTACCGGCGTCGTTCGCCGCGAAGGTCACCGCGGAGCCCGCCACCCTCGCCGCCCGCGCCGCGGGGAAACCCGAGACCCGCACCGTCACCTGGCACAACGACGGCGACCGGCCCGTGACCCTGGACGTCAGCGCGCAGGGCGCCCTGATCGGCGTGCCGGCCCGGACCGTCACCGTCCCGGCCGGCGGCACGGCCACCAGTACCGTCCGGCTCGACCTGGCCGGCGCCGAACCCGGCGGATCGTACGGCGGCACCGTCACCGCGGACTGGCCCGGCCGCGGCGCCGTCCACGTACCCGTGTCCGTCACCGCGCCCGACGACGCCCGCACCCTCACCCTGACCGGACCGGCGCCGCGCGCCGGGACCGAGGCCACCCAGACCGGCGTCGTCATCCAGAACGAGAAGACCGGCGCCACCACCATGACGAGCCTCACCGGCACCACCCCCCGCTCCGTCACGCTGCCGCGCGGCACCTACCGTCTGATCGGCCACACCTGGGAGTACGACAAGGCCGGCACCACGATCACCGCCGTCACCGCCGTCCACCACGCCCGCCGCGTCACGGTCGACGACGACGCCTCCGTCACCCTCGGCACGGAGGCCGCGAAACCGGTCAGGATCGGCGTCGACGACGACGGCGTGCGCACCACCACCTCCGGCGCCACCGGCATCGGCACCACCACGCCCGACGGCTCCGCCACCGGACTGGTCGCCACCAGCGCCGCAGGACCGTACCGGGTGCAGGTCGTCCCCACGAAGGACGGCGAGACGTTCGACGGCATGCGCTTCTTCGCCGGCACCAGCTGGCAGCAGCGCGAGATCGACGCCCACGAACCCGGCCGCCCCGCACAGGAGTTGGGCCTCCAGCTGGCCCAGTACAGCATCTACCGCTGGACCGGGAAGGTGACCGCGGACGTCGTCGACATCGGCGGCGGCAGCGACGCCGAACTGGCGGGCAAGGACCTCAACGGCAAGATCGTCCTGTGGCGGCCCGCGACGTCGCAGTCCGCCGTCAACAACGCGATCTACCAGAAGCTCACCGACGCGGGCGTCTCCCTCGTCCTGCTCCAGGGCTACGGCCTCTCCGTGTACCGGCCGACACCGATCGCGTCCCTGAACGCCGAGTCGGCACCGCTCCTCAAGGACCGCCTCGCACAAGGGCCGTTGACCCTCACCGTCGAAGGCGTCGACACCTCGCCGACCGCCTACTTCCTCTTCCACAAGCAGGACGGCACGCTGCCCGCGGGCGCCGACTGGTACGACCGCCGCGCGGACCTCGCCCGGATCGACACCATGGAGAACACCCACGGCTACCCGTCCGACCCCAAGGGCCTGTACGCCTGGACCACGTGGCAGGGGGTCCGGCTCGTCCAGCAGACCACCCGCTTCCGCGCCCCGTCGCGGCAGCAGGTGTACGTGAGCCCGGACGTGGCCTGGTCCATGGCCACCTTCCACTACCAGTTCGACGTCGGCGAGCGGCCCTACGCGCTGGGCACCCAGGTCACCGACCCGACGACGTACACCAAGGGGCGTACGTACAAGGAGAGTTGGCTGGCCGCGCCGTTCAACCCCGAGCTGCGCGACGGCGAGCACGTCGTCCGGGACGGCGACAAGCTCCGGATCTCCCTGCCCGCGTTCTCCGACGAGGCCGGGCACCACTCCGAGACCGCGCCCGAGGCGGACACCGGCAGCACCGTCCTCGCCGACGACCGGGGCACCGTCCTCGACAGCAACGACCGCCCCGGACAGGCCGTGTTCGACCTGCCGCGCGACGACCGCTGGTACCGGCTGACCGTCGACGCCACCCGCGCCGCCCGCGACCAGGTCACCTGGACCCTCGGCACCCGCGTCACCGACGAGTGGCGGCTGCGCTCGGGACACGAGCGGAAGGCGAGCCCCGCCCGCCTCATCGACCTCACCTACGACACCCCGCTCGACGGACTCAACACCACCGACCCGGAGGAGGAGTTGACCTACACCGTCACCGCCGGCACCCAGGGCGGCACCCACGCCCGGCCGGTGAAGTCGCTGACCGTCGCCTACTCGACCGACGACGGCGCCACCTGGCAGCAGGCGCGCACCCACCGCGACGGCGACGACTGGAAGGTCACCGTGCCCGCCGCGGGCCCGGCCAAGGTGTCGCTGCGCACCACGGTCACCGACGTCACCGGCGCCTCCCTGACGGAGACGCTGATCAAGGCGTACAACTCCGGCTGCACCGACATCTGGTGCGGCCGGTGAGCGGTGCTCCACGCCCCTCGTCCCTCGGCGGCATCGGACTCGGTGCCGCCGAGGAGCGGCTCTACCAGCGGCTCGTCACCGACGGGCCGCTGGTCCCCGCCGTCCGGGGCCGGATCGCCGCCCGGCTCGTCGCCCTCGGCCTGGCCGAGTACACGGACGACGGGCGCCTGACCGCGACCCCGCCCCAGATCACCCTCGCCGAACTCGTCTCCGCCCGCGAGGTCGAGGTGCGGCGCGCCCGGGAGGCCGCCGAACGCCTCACCGCGACCTACCGGGCCAGGGCCGACCGGAACCCGCAGGACGGCCACCTCGACGTGGTGCACGGCGGTGAACGCATCGGCCGGCTCATCCGGCAGGTGCTGCGCGACGCCCGCGCGGAGGTCCGCTTCTTCGCCCGGCCGCCCTTCGGCGTGCTCGACGTGCGTCACCCCGACGACGAGGAGACCGAACTCGGTGCGCGCGGCATCCGCGAACGCCTCGTCATCGGTCGCGACGTGCTCGACGAACCCGACGCGCACTCCGTGATCCGGGCCTCCCTCGACCGCGGCCAGGAGATCCGCTTCGCACCGCAGCTGCCCTGCAAGCTGCTGATCGCCGACGACGAGACCGCCGTCGTCCAACTGGACGACGGCGGCCCGCACCACGACGGCGTCCTCGTGGTCCGGCGCGGCGGCGTCCTCGACGCGCTCACGGCCCTCTTCGAGTTCCAGTGGGAGCACGCGGCGAGCCTGCGCGAGAGCGGCGACGGCCGGATCGAGCCGCGTCCCGAGGCGACGGGCGACGTGCTCGACGAGGAGGACCGCACGCTCCTCGCGCTGCTCCTCGCCGGACACACCGACGCGTCGGCGGCGCACCGCGCCGGTGTCGGCCGGCGCACCGTCCAGCGGCGCATCCGCCGCCTGATGGACCTCACCGGCACCGACACCCGGCTCCAACTCGGCTGGTACGCAAGGGACCGCGGCTGGCTCTGACCGCGAGCGGGCCGGGTGGGGAAGAGCGGGCCCCGGCGCCGACTCCGGGGCCCGCCGCACTGCTGGACGCCTGCGGGGTGCGTACAGTGTGGCGGATCCCGGGCCGCCAGGGGAGTGATCGGGGTGGCGCTTCGGCGCCGTGGCGCCTAAGCGCCACCGCGGCGGGACGGCCGCTTGACGGCCTTCAGCACCACGAACTTCGGGTCGCTCGCGACGAGTTCGCTGTCGCCGAACAGGCGGCGCAGCTTCACGTGGTAGCCGAGGTGCCGGTTCCCTACGACCCACAGCTCGCCGCCGGGCGCGAGGGCCGCACGGGCCTGCGCGAACATCCGCGTCGCCGTGGCGTCCGTCGTCGCCTGGTGCGAGTGGAACGGCGGGTTGTTCAGGACCAGGTCGACGCTCTCCGGTTCGGCCTCGGCCAGACCGTCACCGACCCGGAACACGGCGCCGCCGGGCCGGTCGCCCGCGTTCGCCGCGTACGTCGCCCGCGCGGACGCCACCGCCTGGTGCGACTCGTCCGTGAAGAGGATCTCGGCGTCCGGGTGGGTGAGCGCGGCGCTCGTGCCCACGACTCCGTTGCCGCAGCCCAGGTCGACGATGCGGCGGGCACCGGACCGGTCCGGCAGGTGCTGGAGGAAGAACCGGGTGCCGATGTCGAGGCGCTCCGCGCAGAACACCCCGGCGTGGTTGACGACCGTGCGGCCCGCCAGGACGCCGACGTCGTCGGGGAGCCGGTAGCTGTGCGGCCACGGGTTCGGGCCGGGCGAGCCGGGGGAGCCGGCGGCGGGCGCCAGGTCGGGCGTGGTGAAGATCAGTCGCGCCTTCTGCTCGGCGAGCGAGGTGCGGGTGGGGCCGATGTTCCGCTCGAACAGCTTCAGGGTGGAGGTGTGGATCTCCTTGACCATGCCCGTGCCGACGACCACCGTGCCCTCGTGCAGCGCGGGCCGCAGCCGGTGCAGCTGGTCCTCCAGGAGAGCGAGGCTCTTGGGCACCCGGACGATCAGCACGTCGATCCGGTCGGGCGCCGCGTCCTGCGTGGTGAGCAGCCGGGCCCCGGTGTGCCCGGCCCGCTCCAGGTTCGCGGCCGTCGCCCGCTGCCCCAGGTACGAGTCGGAGATCAGCACCGGAGCGCACCCGGGCGCGCCCGCGAGTGCCGTGCCCAGGGCGCCCCAGCGGTCGCCGACCACCACGACGGAACCCGTCAGGCCGGTGCCGTCGGCGGCGAGCCGGCGCAGCAGGTACGCGTCGGCCGCGTCCCAGGCGCGCAGCCGGTCACGGGGGTCCTCCGGGAAGCGGGTGAGGTCGAGGTCGCCCCAGGTCGTGCGCAGACGGGGGGTGGGCTGATCGGTGTGGTTCATCGTCCGGCAAGGCTAGCCGAGGGCCGGAACACGGCGGTGCGGCCGGGGCGTCGCGCCCCGGCCGCACCCGTCGGTCCGGTGCTCCGGCCGGTCTCCGGTCGCTTCCCGCGGGAGGTGACCGGTCACTCACTCCTGCGGGAAGTCCCCGGCGAGCGCCGCGGCCATCCGCAGGTGCGGCGCCGCCTCGGCGTCCCTGCCCTGCCGCTCCAGCGTGCGGCCGAGCATCAGACGCGCGTAGTGCTCGACCGGGTCGCGCTCCACGATCGTGCGCAACTCCGTCTCCGCGCGGCGCAGTTGGGCGGAGTGGTAGTAGGAGCGGGCCAGCAGCAGACGCGGGCCCGTCTGCTCCGGGACCTCCTCGACCAGACCGTCCAGGATCTGCGCGGCCGTCGCGTACTCCTTCGCGTCGAAGAACATCCGCGCCCGCTCCCAGCGCTCCACGGCCGTCCCCTGCGTGTAGTACTTCTGCTCCACTGTTGCCTCCTTCGACGCCGTCAACCACAGGAGGCGTACGGCATATTCCCTGGGCATCACGGAGCCGGTCCCGCCG